>NZ_JBQEQF010000019.1:0-100389 GCF_052046035.1 Paenarthrobacter sp. 22069
AGCGTGGGGGAAACGCCCGGTCCCATTCCGAACCCGGAAGCTAAGACCCACAGCGCCGATGGTACTGCACCCGGGAGGGTGTGGGAGAGTAGGTCACCGCCGGACACACATTAGAGCAGGGCCCTGACAGCGATCTGTCAGGGCCCTGCCGCTTTAAGCACCAAACCCGGCCCCACGGGCAGCACACGGCCCCCATCTGATGGGGCGTTGCGGAAATGGCCGCACAAGGTGATGGGGCGTTGCGGAAACGACCGCATCACGTGATGGGCGTTGGGGCCCCAGGCTGTCTCCGTTGTGAAGATGGCCACGATCCCACTGCCAGGGCTTCTGTTGTCCCGGGGATTTTTATGGCTCCACTAGAATTGATGAAGATGTACGGACTTCGAAGCGCTTGATTTCGGGTTGCGTAGGAAACGAAACGAGCGGCTGCAGTTGCGCCAGTGGTCGGCTCACAACAGGAGGAATCCACATGGCCGAGCACAACGGTGGCAACCGCGGCAACGACCGCGGCGCGTTCCGCGGCAACAATAACTCCGGCGGTGAGCCCCGCGGCTTCCGGTCCCGGTCCGACCGCGATGGCAACAATTTCTCTCGCGGCGGCGGTGCCGGCGGTGGCGAGCGTAAGCCCTTTGGTGATCGTGATCGTAAGCCGTTTGGCGATCGACCCCGTCGCGATGGCGAGGGTGACCGTCGCGGTTTTAGCGGCGGTGCCGGCGGTGGCGAGCGTAAATCTTTTGGTGACCGTGATCGTAAGTCGTTTGGCGACCGTCCGAGCCGCGACGGTGAAGGCGACCGTCGCCAGTATGGTGATCGTGACCGTAAGCCTTTCGGTGACCGTCCCCGTCGCGAAGGCGAGGGTGACCGCCGTGGTTTTGCGGGCGGTGACCGTGACCGCAAGCCCTTTGGTGACCGTCCCCGTCGCGATGGTGAAGGCGACCGTCGCGGTTTTGGCGGCGGTGCCGGCGGTGGCGAGCGTAAGTCTTTTGGCGATCGTGACCGCAAGCCGTTTGGTGACCGTCCCCGTCGCGAGGGTGAGGGTGACCGCCGTGGTTTTGCAGGCGGTGACCGCGACCGCAAACCGTTTAATGACCGTCCGCGCCACGACGGCGAAGGCGAGCGTCGCCAGTTTGGTGATCGTGACCGCAAGCCGTTTGGCGACCGTCCGCGCCGCGACAGTGAAGGCGACCGCCGTGGTTTTGGTGGCGGCGATAACCGCAAGCCGTTCGGGGACCGGCAGGACCGGGCACCCCGCAGCTTCGACCGCGGTGACTCCCGCGCCGAGTCCGGCCGTGGCGCCGGCCCCCGCAGCTTTGGCCGCGATCGCCAGGAAGACCGTCCTGTCCGCGTGCCCAACGCCGCTGACCTCCGCAGCGCCAACCGCCCGGACCGGGAACGCTCACCCGAAATCGACGAGGACGTCACCGGTAAGGAACTGGACCGCGCCACGCAGCACCAGATCAAGACCCTTGAGCCCAAGAGCTCGGAGTGGGTGGCCCGCCACCTGGTGATGGCCGGGCGCCTCATCGACGATGAGCCGGAGCTGGCCTTCCAGCACGCCCTGGCCGCCAGCCGCCGGGGCGGACGGCTCGCCGCCGTCCGCGAGGCCGTTGGCCTGACTGCCTACGCCGCCGGCCATTACGGAGAGGCCCTGCGCGAGTTCCGCACCTTCCGCAGGATCAGCGGCTCCAACGTGCACCTTCCTGTGATGGCCGACTGCGAGCGTGGCCTCGGCCGCCCTGACCGTGCACTCGACGTGGCCCGCTCCGAGGAAGCCCAGGACCTGGACGCCCCGGGCAAGGTTGAATTGGCCATTGTTGCTGCCGGTGCCCGCACCGACCTCGGCCAGCTGGATGCCGCCGTGGCCGAACTGGAAATCCCGCAGCTCGACATCAACCGCGCGTTCTCCTACAGCCCGCGCCTCTTCCGCGCCTACGCCGATGCGCTGGCTGCCGTAGGACGGGAAGAGGAGTCCCAGAAGTGGAGCAGGCAGACCGTGGTGGCAGAGAACGCCCTTGGCCAGGGCGTGGACCAGGAACCGGAAATCATCGACCTCGGCTGGGACGAGGAAGAGGAGGCCCGGGAAGAGGCCGAACGCCGCAGGATGCTGGACCGTGCCTCCAAGTCCCCGGACACTGAAGAAACCGCCCCGGTCACCGGTGGCACGTCCACTGAAAGCGCCCGCGCCACCGAAGCGAAGGCAGCCCAGGACAGCAGCATCGATGACCAGGATGCCGACTACTTTGTCTCCAACGACGCCGAATCCGACCAGGATTCGCGGGAATCCGACGAGCTGTTTTCCCCGGCCGAAGAGGACGCCGCTGACGGGGTCGAATCGCTCGAGGATGAATCAGGCGAGGAACCGGCCGCGAATGAGGCAGTCGGAATTGAGGATCACACAGGCATCCTGCACGACGAAGAACGCAGGGAAGACTGAGCGCCAATGAGTGACGTCTCCCTGATTTCCCGCTTTGACGCCCTCCTGGCCGACCTGGACGGCGTGGTCTACGCAGGGCCGAACGCCATTCCCGGTGCCATCGAGTCGCTGACGCAGCTCTCCGGCCTCGGCATCGGCCTGGGCTATGTCACCAATAACGCGTCCCGTTCGCCGGGAGAGGTGGCAGCCCATCTCCGTGAACTTGGCGCGCCGGCCGAGGACAACCAGGTGGTGAGCTCTTCCCAGGCCGCGGCCGACCTGCTGGCTTCACTGCTGGCACCCGGATCCAGGATCCTGATCACCGGAAGCCCGGCCCTCGCCCGCGAAATTGAGCTGGCAGGGCTGGTGCCCGTTGCCAGCCAGGACGAGGAACCGGTGGCCGTGGTGCAGGGATTCAACCCTGCCATCGGCTGGAAGGACCTGGCCGAGGCCACGTATGCGGTCAACGGCGGTGCCCTCTGGGTGGCCACGAACACCGACATGACCATTCCCCAGGCGCGCGGGATCGCCCCGGGCAACGGCACTCTTGTTGCGGCAGTCGCCGCGGCCACCGGCCAGCAGCCCAGGGTGGCCGGCAAACCTGAGGCACCGCTCTTCCACTCGGCCGCCAAGCGCCTCGGGGCGGAGCGTCCCCTGGTGGTCGGCGACCGGCTGGACACGGACATCCTGGGCGGCAACAACGCCGGCTTCGCCACGGTCGCCGTCCTGACCGGCGTCGACACGCGCGAAACCATCCTCGCTGCCCGGGCTGCCGAACGGCCCAACTACGTCATCGAGAACCTCGGCGACCTGCACCGTCCGTACCCTGAGGTAACACACGACGACGGCACGTACGCCTGCGGCAACGCAAGCGCCCGCGTGGCCAACGGCGCCGTGGGCATCATTGGCAGCCAGGCGGACATCAACTCCTGGCGCGCCGCGTGCGCTGCGTGGTGGGCCCAAACACCCGACGCTGCAGCCCCCAAGGCGCCCAAGCTGGTGTGGCTGGATCACTAGACTGGTCCAATGACTGAGCTGACCGAACCGGAGGACCCAACGTCCCGGCCGGACCCCGGGTGGCCGCACCGTGATGCGCGCGACTTCGGGCAGGACATCCGGGATCCGCAGGTGGTACAGGCCGTGGCGGGGCTGCTGGACCTGCCTGGCCTCCCGGCAGCGGACCACGAGGCCGTCTACAACAGGCTTCACGATGACCTCCTGGCCGCGCTCAACAGCGATCCCACCGGCAGCAGTCCCACCGGCAGCGGTCCCACCGGCCGCGCGCAGGCGGAGGGGACGTCCTGATGCCGGTTCGCCTCGACCAGGCACTGGTGGCCCGGGGGCTGGCAAGGTCCCGCACCCATGCCGCTTCGCTCATCGCTGAAGGCAAGGTCAGCTCGGACGGCCAAGTCCTCGCCAAGGCGTCCCTGCAGGTGGACGACAGCCGGGACCTGGCCATCGAACACGATGACCAGGACACCTACGCCAGCCGCGCCGGCCACAAGCTGGCCGGTGCCCTGGACGCCTTCCCCGGCGTTTCGGTGCACGGCAAAAGGTGCCTTGACGCCGGCGCCTCCACCGGCGGCTTCACGGACGTCCTTCTTCGGCGCGGTGCCAAGCAGGTGGTGGCGGTCGACGTCGGGCACGGCCAGCTGGTGCCGCACCTGCGCAGCGATCCCCGCGTGGACGTCCACGAAGGCATGAACGTTCGCTACATGGCTCCCGACGACATCGGCGGCCCGGCTGCACTGACGGTCGCCGACCTGTCCTTCATCTCCCTGACCCTCGTGGTGCAGCCGCTGGCGGATTGCACGGAGCCCGGCGGTGACCTGGTCCTCATGGTCAAGCCGCAGTTCGAGATCGGCAAGGACCGGCTGGGCCGCACGGGCGTAGTCACGTCGGAACGCGAGCGGCGGCTGGCCGTCGACAAGGTGGCCAGGGCAGCGCTCGACGCCGGACTGGACCTGTGCGGGCTGGCGGCCAGTCCGCTGCCCGGCCAGGATGGAAACGTCGAATACTTCCTGTGGATAAGACGCAGGATCAGCAAAGACTTGCCTAAGATCGAAGAGCGAGAGGCAGCAGCCGCTGCGTTGCTCGGACAAATCTGGCCGAACCACTAGAGAGCGGAACCTGATGAGCAGGCGTGTACTGGTCCTTGCCCACACCGGCCGCGAGGAGTCATTGAAAGCCGCCTGGGAAGCCTGTGCCCTGTTGCACGCTTCGGGGATGGTATCGGTCATGCAGGAGTCCGAGCTGGGGGACATGGAACGGTTCTTCGGCCACCTGGCCCAGCCGGTGGAAGTGCTCCACGACCACGTCCAGCTGCCCGACGTCGAACTCGTCATGGTCCTTGGCGGTGACGGCACCATCCTCCGGGCCGCTGAACTGGTCCGCGAAGTGGACGTGCCGCTGCTGGGCGTCAACCTGGGCCACGTGGGCTTTTTGGCCGAAAGTGAACGGGCAGACCTGGCACAGACCGTGGAATGGATTGCCAGCCGCGAATACACGGTTGAAGAGCGCATGACCATCGATGTCCAGGTGTGGGTCCGCGGCCAGAAGATTTGGCACACGTGGGCTTTAAACGAGGCCGCCATCGAGAAGGCGAACCGCGAACGCATGCTCGAGGTCGTGACCGAAGTGGACGAGCGGCCGCTGACGTCGTTCGGCTCCGACGGCATCGTGCTGGCCACCCCCACCGGCTCCACCGCCTACGCGTTCTCTGCCGGCGGTCCGGTGGTCTGGCCCGAGGTGGAGGCGCTGGTGATCGTGCCCATCAGCGCCCATGCGCTCTTCGCCAAACCCCTCGTGGTGTCTCCACGGTCACGGCTCGCGGTGGAGGTCTTGGGCCGTACCGACGCGCAGGGCGTGCTGTGGTGTGACGGCAGGCGTTCGGTGGACCTGCCGCCGGGCGCGCGGGTGGAAGTCACCAAGTCCGCCACCCCTGTCCGCCTGGCCCGCACCCACCAGACGCCGTTCTCCGCCCGGCTGGTCCGCAAATTCGAACTGCCCATCCACGGCTGGCGCGGTCCGGTGCCAAAGTCCGATGCCGTACACACGGGGCCCATCCCGATTGTGCGTACGCCGCGGCCCATGCCGCCGCTGCCGGCACCGCATGCAGAAAATCCGGGCAGCGATCCCGATCCGTCGACTGCAAAGTGAATCCATGCTTGAAGAACTGAGAATCCGCGATCTCGGCGTCATCACTGACGCAACCCTTCCTCTCGGCCCGGGACTGAGCGTCGTGACCGGTGAAACCGGTGCCGGCAAGACCATGGTGGTCACCGCCGTCGGGCTGCTGCTGGGCGCCCGCTCCGACGCCGGCGCCGTCCGCAGCGGCGCCAAGAGCGCCACCGCCGAGGCCGTGCTGAAGCTTGACGCGGGGCACCCCGCCGTGGCCCGTGCCCTCGAGGCCGGTGCAGAGGCGGAAGAGTTCGACGGCGGCAGCGAACTGATCCTGGCCCGCCGCCTGGGTGCGGACGGACGCAGCCGGGCGTTCCTTGGCGGCCGTGCTGCACCCGTGGGTGTCCTGGCCGAGATCGGCGAATCCCTGGTGGTGGTGCACGGACAGTCGGACCAGATCCGGCTCAAGAGTGCCACGGCTCAGCGCGAAGCGCTCGACAAGTTTGCCGGGGACAGCCTGGCCGGCACGCTGGCCGCATACCAGGAGCTGTACGCCCGGTGGAAGGCCAGCCAGGCGGAACTGGAGGGGCTGCGCAGCGCCGCACGGGACCGGCTCCGCGAAGCCGAATCCCTGGAGGCAGCCCTCGCCGAGATCGACGACGTCGATCCGCAGCCGGGGGAGGACGAGCTGCTGAAGGCTGAGGCCGTGAAGCTGGCCAATGTGGAGGAACTGCGGATCGCAGCGAGCACCGCGCACCAGGCACTCATTGCCGAGGACTTTGGCGAGGCAGGTGACGCCACTACGCTGGTGGACTCCGCCAAGCGGACCCTCGAACACGTGGCTGAGCACGACGCCGAACTGGGATCTGCGGCCGGACGGCTGGCCGAGGTGGGGTTCCTGCTCAACGACATCGCCACCGAACTGGCCAGCTACCAGGCGGGCCTGGATTCCGAAGGCCCGGAACGGCTGGCCGAAATCGAGGACCGCCGCGCCGCATTGGCCAAGCTGGTCCGCAAGTATGCCCCCACCATTGACGAAGTACTGGAGTGGGCGGACAAAGCGCGCGTCCGGTTCGACGAGCTGCAGGACGATTCCTCCCGCATCGAGGCGCTGGAGGCTGAGGTAGTCCGCGCTGAAGCCGGGCTGAAGAAGCAGTCGGCGGCGATCAGTAAGATCCGGGCCAAAGCCGCCAAGGACCTGTCTGCCCGCGTCAGCGCCGAGCTCAAGGCACTCGCCATGGCCGACGCCACGCTGGTGATCAACCTTGACCCCGCCGGTCAGCTGGGCCCGCACGGTGCCGACGAGATCGCGTTCCTGCTGCAGCCGCACTCCGGCGCTCCGGCCCGGCCGCTGGGCAAGGGCGCCTCCGGCGGTGAACTCTCCCGTGTCATGCTGGCCATCGAAGTGGTGCTGGCCGCCGTCGATCCCGTCCCCACTTTCGTCTTCGACGAAGTGGACGCCGGGGTTGGCGGCCGTGCCGCCGTCGAAATCGGCCGCCGGCTGGCCATGCTGGCACGCCACGTCCAGGTGCTGGTGGTTACCCACCTTCCGCAGGTGGCGGCGTTCGCGGACCAGCACATCACCGTCACCAAGACCTCCGTCAGGGGGGCCGACGGCGGCACCGCCACCGGGTTCACGTCCAGTGATGTCCGCCTCCTCGACGGCCCGGAGCGGGTGCGTGAACTCGCCCGCATGCTGGCCGGCCAGGAGGACTCCGAGTCCGCGCAGGCACACGCCCAGGAGCTGCTGGACGATGCCAAGCTGCTGCCGCAGCGGGCCTGACAAACGCTGAACGGGCCTGGCCTGGGCAGCCACGGGAACGCGCAATTGATGATAGGCTCGAATTCCGTGGTGCAGCGATCAAATTCCCGTGTAAATTCCCGGTTCCCGGGTTCCTCCAAGACGACCAAGCACATCTTTGTCACCGGCGGTGTGGCGTCCTCGCTCGGCAAGGGACTGACGGCGTCCAGCCTGGGTCACCTGTTGCGGGCACGCGGCCTGTCCGTCACGATGCAGAAGCTCGATCCCTACCTGAACGTGGATCCGGGCACAATGAACCCCTTCCAGCACGGCGAAGTCTTTGTCACCGATGACGGCGCCGAAACGGACCTGGACATCGGGCACTACGAGCGCTTCCTCGACGAGAACCTCGAAGGTTCCGCCAACGTGACCACCGGCCAGGTGTACTCCACCGTGATCGCCAAGGAACGCCGCGGCGAGTATCTTGGGGACACCGTGCAGGTCATCCCGCACATCACGGACGAAATCAAGCGCCGGATGCGCCTGCCCGCCGAGGGCAAGAACGCCCCTGACGTGATCATCACCGAGATCGGCGGCACCGTTGGCGACATCGAGTCCCAGCCGTTCCTCGAATCCGCCCGCCAGGTCCGCCAGGATATCGGCCGGACCAACGTGTTCTTCCTCCACGTTTCGCTGGTCCCCTACATCGGCCCGTCGCAGGAGCTGAAGACCAAGCCCACGCAGCACTCCGTGGCGGCGCTGCGCTCCATCGGCATCCAGCCCGAAGCCATCGTGATCCGCTCGGACCGCGAAGTGCCCGAGGCCATGCGGGAAAAGATCGGCCGCATGTGCGACGTCGACATCGACGCCGTGGTGAACGCCGCGGATGCCCCCAGCATCTACGACATCCCCAAGACCCTGCACGGCCAGGGCCTGGACTCCTACATCGTCCGTGCCCTTGACCTGCCGTTCAAGGACGTTGACTGGACCAGCTGGGACCGTCTCCTCGAGGCCGTCCACAACCCCAAGCACCACGTCGAAGTCGCGTTGGTGGGCAAGTACATCGACCTGCCGGACGCCTACCTCTCCGTCACGGAGGCCCTGCGCGCCGGTGGGTTCGCCAATGACACCAAGGTCAAGATCCGCTGGGTTCCCTCCGACGAGTGCGAGATCCGCGAAGGAGCCATCAAGGCGCTCGACGGCGTCGACGCCATCTGCGTCCCCGGTGGCTTCGGCATCCGCGGACTCGAAGGCAAGCTCGGCGCCCTGAAGTTCGCCCGCGAAACCAAGCTCCCGGTCCTGGGCCTGTGCCTCGGCCTGCAGTGCATGGTCATCGAATACGCCCGCAACGTGGTGGGGCTGGAGGGCGCCTCCTCCAGCGAATTCGAACCCGACTCCAAGTACCCTGTCATCGCCACCATGGAAGAGCAGCTGGAGTTCGTTGAAGGCGGCGGGGATCTGGGCGGCACCATGCGCCTGGGCCTCTACGAAGCCAAACTGGATGAAGGCTCGGTCATCGCCGGAACCTACGGCAAGACCACCGTCAGCGAACGCCACCGGCACCGCTACGAGGTCAACAACAAGTACCGCGAGCAGATCGCGGACAAGGGCCTGGTCTTCTCCGGCACGTCCCCGGACGGCAAGCTGGTGGAGTTCGTCGAACTGCCCGCCGACGTCCACCCGTATTACGTGGCCACCCAGGCACACCCGGAACTGAGTTCGCGGCCCACCCGCCCGCACCCGCTGTTCGCCGGGCTGGTTAAGGCTGCCCTGAACCACCAGGGCGCTGGCCACCAGGGTGCTGCCAGCCAGGGCGCTGCCGACACGGAGGTTCCCGCGGCCGGCGAGGCTGCAGCATCGGGTAGCGTTACGGCTAAGTAGTCAAGAGAACACCAAAGGACGGCGCGATGCCTGGTACACCTGAAGCCACCCCTGCAAAACAGGTTTCGGATGCACCAAGCCCGCGCCGTCTTTTGTCTACCGAAAAGGTCTACGAGGGCCGGATCTGGGACGTGGTCAGCGACACCTTCCAGCTCTCCGAGTCCGGGGACGCCCTGACCCGGGACTACATCGACCATCCCGGTGCCGTAGCCGTCCTGCCCATGAACAACCAGGGCCAGGTCCTGCTGCTGAAGCAGTACCGCCATCCCGTGGGCATGGATCTCTGGGAAGTTCCGGCAGGCCTGCTGGACGTCGAAGGCGAAGGCTTCCTGGCGGGGGCTGCGCGGGAACTGGCGGAGGAAGCTGACCTCGCTGCCGGAACCTGGAACGTCCTGGCCGACGTCTTCAACTCGCCGGGATCCTCCAGCGAGGCGATTCGCATCTACCTGGCCCGGGACCTCAGCGAAGTGCCGCACCACGAACGCCACGAGCGGACGGACGAGGAGGCCGAGATCGAGTTCCACTGGATCGGCCTGGATGATGCCGTGGCATCGGTCCTGGCCGGGCACCTGCACAACCCCTCCGCCGTGGTCGGGATCCTCGCCGCTGCGGCTGCCCGTGCCTCCGACTATGAAGGGCTTCGCCCCGCCGACGCCCCCTGGCCCGCGCATCCCAGCCAGCGCTGATGGGTCCCGGTCCTTCGGTAGATGCGGCACCGGCCGTCCAGCCGCCGGTGAGCGCGAAACCCGCCGCTGCGCCGGTGGACGTCCCGGCCGCCATCGACCGGGGAATCACCGACTACCTCCAGCACATGGGGGTTGAACGGGGTCTGGCCGCGAACACGCTGGCTGCCTACCGGCGGGACCTGGCACGCTATGCCCGCTACCTGGCCGCTGCCGGCTGCGAACGCCCGCAGGACATTACCCGCCAGCACGTCACCGGCTACGTCCGGGCACTTTCGGACGGGTCCGACGGCGGTTCCACCCTTGGTGTGCGCTCGGCGGCCAGGACGGTGGTGGCAGTCCGGGGACTGCACAAGTTCTGGGCCCTGGAAGGCTACACGCCCTCCGATCCTGCCAGCGACGTCCACCCGCCCATGGCGGGAAAACGGCTCCCCAAGGCCATCAGCGTGGATGAGGTGACCCGCATCCTTGAGGCCGCGGGAACCGATACTGCAGCGGGACTGCGCGACCGCGCCCTGCTCGAATTCCTCTACTCCACCGGCGCCCGGATCAGCGAAGCGGTGGGACTGGACGTTGACGATATCTCCCTCGCGGAGCCGGAGGCCGGGCCGGCCATCGTCCGGTTGTTCGGCAAGGGATCGAAGGAACGGCTGGTACCGCTCGGGTCCTATGGGGCCCGCGCGCTGGATGCCTACCTGGTCCGCGGCCGTCCGCTTCTCGCCGCCAAAGGCAAGGGCACGCCGGCACTGTTCCTCAATGCCCGGGGCGGCAGGATCAGCCGGCAAAGTGCCTGGACCATCCTGAAGGCCGCTGCGGAGAAGGCCAACATTACCCGCGATGTTTCGCCGCACACGCTGAGGCATTCGTTCGCAACGCATCTGCTCGAAGGCGGCGCGGACGTCCGCGTGGTGCAGGAGTTGCTGGGGCACGCCTCCGTGACCACCACGCAGGTGTACACACTCGTCACTGCCGATACGCTCCGCGAAATTTACGCCGCGGCACATCCCCGGGCGTTGGGCTAGCCGGGTCCTGCCCTGGCGGTCCCATCGATCCCCACAACGAATTTTCCCGCTGCTGTAAGAACCAGCCCCGCCCGGGACACTTAGTCTTCAAGATCAAGTCACAAGTGTCCGGGGGGAAATACTATGTTGGCAGCGGAAGAGCAGGCATTCATCGATCTGCATTCCCAGCATTCGGGGCGGGTTTACCGGTACATCGCATGCCGCATCAGCGACACGGGCCGGGCCGAGGAATTGGCGGCCGACGTGTTCCGCATTGCCTGGCAGAAACAACTTCCGGAACCGCCCGGCATCGGCTGGCTGCTTGCCACGGCCCGGCATGTGCTCGGTAACGAATACAGGGGCCGTCGCCGCCGCCAGGAACTTCTTGACCGGCTGCAGGACGAGGCACGCGGCAACGTCCTGCAGGATGAAACCGGGAAACAGGCCGCGGTGGCGGAGGTGCTTGGCCGCCTTCGGGAACGGGACCGCGAGATCCTCATGCTCAGCTACTGGGATGACCTGACCATCCCCGAACTCGGCCAGGCCCTTGGATGTTCTCCCTCAACTGCTGCCGTACGGCTGCACCGTGCACGCCGGGCTTTCGCCAAGGCGGCACCGGGACATCTCATGACCGAACGGAAGGACTAGCCATGGACCGCATTGAGCAGTTGATGAAGGCCGCCAAACCCCGGCCGACGGCACCGAATCAGGTGGCCGCAGGCGATGCAGCCCAGGCCTTGGCGGCTTTTGGGGAAACCGAAGTCATCCGTCCGGCGGCGCGGGCACCGGAACGCGGCAACCAGCGGGGACGGACAGCCGTCCGGACAACTGCTGCGACCGTGCTGGGAGCCGCAGCGGTAGCCGGCGCGGTGTACGTGGGCGGGGCCATGACACAGCGGCCCATGCCCGGGCCGGGCGTGGCGCCCCCGGAGGCAACCGGAAACCCTGCATCGGCCAGCCCGTCCGCCACACCGTCCGCCGGTGAACAACCCACTGCCACCGCGTCACCCTCCGCGGCTCAATCGGGGAGCCCTGCGGCCGGTGGCTTGAGCACCGGCGGTGTGCCATGCACCATGGACAACGTGGACCTGCAGCGAAGCGACCAGCAGCGCATCATCTTTTCGATCCCCGCTGACCAACAGCATCTCTACACCGTCCTGGGTTGTGCCGGCGGCTGGCTGGCCTTCTCCATCTCCGATGAGGGAGCCAAAGCCCTCCAGCTCGATGGCGGCAACGCCTGGTACCAGATCGCCAAGCTGCAGGACGGCCGGTTCCTCTGCGATTTCAGCCAGCAGACCGCCAGCGTCCTGAACTGGGAGTTCCAGGCACTGAACAATCAAGGCCTCACACCCCAGGAGGCGATGGACCGCGACTTTGCCTCCAAAGGGCTTCCGGTGGAACTCCGGCAGCAACTGGTCGGCGACGGCCCGGCCGCCGGATAGCTTCAGAGCCCGCCGGCAGCTATAGGGTTATGCACATGGAATCCTCCCGGGTCACCCTCTGCTTCCTGCTCCGTGACGGGAAGGACGGCGCCGAAGTCCTCCTGGGGCTGAAGCAGACCGGCTTCGGCAGGGGCAAGATCGTGGGGATCGGTGGCCACGTGGAACCGGGGGAGACCGACGCCCAGGCCGTGATCCGGGAGGTCCTGGAGGAGACCGGGGTGGTGCTGCGTCCGGAGGACCTGGCAGACGCCGGCGCCGTGCACTTCGTGTTCCCGGCGCGGCCGGAATGGGACATGAAGACCAGCCTGTTCACGGCCCGCACCTGGGAGGGCGAGCCCGAACCCAGCGACGAGATCCTGCCTGGGTGGTTCCGGGTGGATACGCTGCCGGTGGACCGCATGTGGCAGGACGCCGACCACTGGCTGCCGGTGGTGCTGGAGGGCCGCAGGGTCAACGTGGTGGTCACCATGCACACAGACAACGAAACGGTCGCGTCGTCCCAAAGCCTCCTGGCATGATCCTCCAAAGCGGTTAACGAAACGACGGCGGCCCGGGCACCCAGGTGCCGGACCGCCGTCGGACATTCCCGCCAAACGCTAGGGAAGGTGCCGTTCCTCGGGACCGATGTATTCGCTCAGCGGCCGGATCAGCGAGTTGGAGTCCAGCTGCTCCATGATGTGCGCCGTCCAGCCGGTGATCCGGCTTGCCACGAACAGGGGAGTGAAGGTGGGGGTGTCGAAGCCCATCAAGTGGTAGGTGGGCCCGGCGGGGTAGTCCAGGTTGGGCTTGATGGCCTTCGCCTCGTCCATCGCCTGTTCCAGGCCGCTGTATAGGCCCAGCAGCTCGGGGCGGCCGTAGTGGGCGATCATCTTGTCCAGGGCGGCCTTCATGGTGGGTACCCGCGAGTCGCCGTGCTTATAGACGCGGTGGCCAAAGCCCATGACTTTCTTCTTCTGCGCCAGGGCGTCTTCCATCCAGGCCTTGGCCCTGGCGGCGGCCTCCTCGAGGGACTCTTCCTGCCGGATGCCGATTTCGTCGAAGGTGTGCATGACGGCTTCGTTCGCACCGCCGTGCAGCGGGCCCTTGAGCGCGCCGATGGCACCGGTCACGGCGGAGTGCAGGTCCGAGAGCGTGGAGGTGATCACCCGCGCGGTGAAGGTGGAGGCGTTGAAGGAGTGCTCAGCGTAGAGGATCATCGACACGTTGAAGGCCTCCACCACCTCCGGCACCTGTTCCTCCCCGAAGGTCATCCACAGGAAGTTCGCCGAGTACCCCAGGTCATCGCGGGGTGCCACGACATCCTGGCCATGCCGGCGGCGCTGGTCATAGGCCACCACGGCAGGCATGGCAGCGAACAGGTCCACGGCCTTTGCCATGTTGGCCTCGCGGGAGGAGTCTTCGGCCTGCGGGTGCCGGGCGCCCATCACGGATGCTGCGGTCCGGCAGACGTCCATCGGGTGGGCTGTGGTGGGCAATGCGTCGATGACCTGCTTGACGACAGGATCCAGGGCACGGCCGGCGCGCTCCTTGGCCGTGAACTCCGCCAGCTGCTCCTGGGTGGGCAGTTCGCCGTTCCAGAGCAGGTAGGCGACCTCCTCGAAACTGCACCGGGCCGCCAGTTCCTGCACCGGGTACCCGCGGTAGAGCAGGGAGTTCGTGTCCGGGTTGACCTTCGAGACCGCGGTGTAGTCCACCACGACGCCGGCGAGGCCCTTTTTGATCTCATTTTCAGCCATGCTGAAACTCCTTTGTTCCTGAAGCCTGTTCCGGCCGTGGCCGGCTTTCCAGTGGATGATGCCGGGCGTTACGTTCCGGGGATCCGGAAGTTGAACACCCCGGTGTCAAAGTGGTTGTAGGCCTCGTAGTCAACGAGGTCGTAGAGCCGGGCACGGGTCAGCATGCCGGGAACCTGCGCCTCCTGGGTACCGTCGGATTTGATCGATTCCAGAGTACGCTCAGCAGCGCCCATGGCACTACGGAGCAGCGTCACCGGATAAATGACCATGTTCACGCCCACACCCGCAAGCTGGTCCACGGTGAACAGGTCGCTTTTGCCGAACTCGGTCATGTTGGCCAGGATCGGGACGTCCACGGCTTCGCGGATGGCCTTGAACTCGCTGAGGTCTTTCATGGCTTCGGGGAAGATTGCATCCGCGCCGGCGTCGACCAGGGCTTTGGCACGCTGCTGCGCCGCTTCGAGTCCGTCGGTGGCACGGATGTCGGTGCGGGCCATGATGAGGAAGTTCGGGTCGCGGCGGGCGTCGGCGGCGGCACGGATGCGTTTGGTGGCGGTGTCCAGGTCCACCACGTTCTTGCCGTCGAGATGGCCGCAGCGTTTGGGGTTGAACTGGTCCTCGATGTGCAGGCCGGCCAGGCCCGCGTTCTCGAGTTCCTGCACGGTGCGGGCCACGTTCATGGGTTCGCCGAAGCCGGTGTCGGCGTCGACGATCGAGGGCAGGTCCGTCATGCGGGCGATCTGCCCGGCGCGGGTCGCCACCTCGGTGAGCGTGGTCAGGCCGATGTCCGGCAGGCCGAGGTCGTTGGCCAGGACGGCGCCGGAGATGTAGACGCCGGCGAAGCCCTTTTCCTCGATCAAGCGGGCGGAGAGCGGGTTGAAGGCGCCCGGGAACTGTTGGATGGTCCCGGAGGACAACAGTTCCCGGAAGCGGATCCGCTTCTGCTCCGGGGTGGTCTTCGAATACAGCATCAGAAGAGTCCCTTCGGTGCCGCCGCCAGGTCGATGACCCCGGGGGCGGCGGTGATGTTGAGCTGGTCCAGTTCACCGGCGGCGAGCTCGGGGAGGCGTTCGACGGCGGCAAGGAACCGTTCGATCTCGGCTTCCTCCACCAGCCCCGCGGCGAGGGTGCGGAACTTGTTGATGTACTGTTCGCGGGCGAACGGCCGGGCGCCGAGGGGGTGGGCGTCGGCGACGGCGATCTGGTCGGTGATGACGGTGCCGTCGGTGAGCGTGATTTCCACGGATCCGCCGAAGGCCTTCTCGGCGATGTCGAGGGAGTGGTAGCGGCGGGTCCATTCCGGGTCCTCCACGGTGGTGACCTTGTGCCACAGTTCCACGGTGTCCGGGCGGGCAGCACGGGCCGGGGCGTAGGAGTCCACGTGGTGCCAGGCGCCGTCCTGCAGGGCGACGGTGAAGATGTATGGGATGGAGTGGTCCAGGGTTTCCCGGCTCGCGGTGGGGCTGTACTTTTGGGGGTCGTTGGCGCCGGAGCCGATCACATAGTGGGTGTGGTGGCTGGTCTTGATCAGCACGGATTCGACGTTGGCCGGGTTGGTGACCTCGGGGTGTTCGCGGTGGAGCTTGCGGGCCAGGTCGATCCAGGCCTGGGCCTGGTATTCGGCCGAGTGTTCCTTGGTGTAGGTGTCCAGGATGGCGCGCTTGGCTTCGCCCGGCGTGGGGAGCGGGACCATGTAGGACGCGTCCGGGCCGTCGAGCAGCCAGGCGATAACGCCGTCCTCGCCTTCATAGATCGGTACGGGGGAGGTCTGGCCGCGCATGGCCCGGTCGGCGGATTCGATGGCCATCTTGCCGGCGAACGCCGGGGCGTGGGCCTTCCAGGTGGAGATCTCGCCCTTGCGGGACTGCCGGGTGGCGGTGGTGGTGTGCAGCGCCTGGCCCACTGACTGGAAGATGGTTTCGACGTCGAGGCCCAGCAGGGTGCCGATGCCGGCGGCGGCGGAGGGGCCCAGGTGTGCCACATGGTCGATCTTGTGCTTGTGCAGGCAGATGGCCTTGACCAGGTTCACCTGGATCTCGTAACCGGTGGCGATGCCGCGGACCAGGTCATGGCCGCTGGAGCCCACGTGCTGGGCGACGGCGAGGATCGGCGGGATGTTGTCGCCGGGGTGGGAGTAGTCGGCGGCGAGGAAGGTGTCGTGGTAGTCCAGTTCGCGGACTGCGACACCGTTGGCCCAGGCCGCCCATTCAGGTGCAACCCGCTCGCCGATGCCGAACACCTTGGAGCCCTTGCCGCCGGTGGTGGGGCCATGGGTGAGGGCCTGTGCACGGGCCGCAATGATGGGAGCCCGGTTGAGGGAGGCGATGGCCACCGAGGCGTTGTCGATGATCCTGTTGATCACCATCTCCGTGACCTCGTCGGAGACCTCCACGGGATCGGCAGCGACCTGGGCGATCTTGTAGGCGAGCTGGTCCTCACGGGCCAGGTTTTCCTCGCTCTTGTAAACGCGGACGTGGTGTTCCTTAACCATGGTGCTCCTTCGGGTGGGATGTGTGGGTGGCTTTGACGTGGGAGAGGCTTCGGTGCAGGTGGATGACCGTGGCTGCTTCGGCAAGCTTCGGGTTGCCCGCCGCGATCGCTTCGGCGATGGCGGCATGTTCGGCGGCTGCGGCGGTGAGGCGGTCGGCGTCGTCGGCCGCCAACCGGCGGATGCGGACCAGGTGCACGCGAAGGCTCCGCATGGCCTGGGCCAGGTAGGAGTTGGAGATGGCGGCGTCGATGGCCGCATCAAGCCGGCCCACCAGTTCGTAGTAGTCATGCAAAGCCGGGGTCTCACCGCTGATTAATTCCGGTGCCTGCTGCAGTTCGCGGCGCAGCTGATCGAACATTGCAGCGTCACCGCGGCTGGCGGCCAGCGCCGCAGCCCTGCCTTCAAGGGTTTCTCGCAGTTCGAACAGTTCGTCAATGTCGTCAAGGGAGATGTCGGTGACGACGACGCCCCGGCCGCCCGCCGTCGTCAGCCCCTCAGCCGTAAGTCGCCCCAGAGCCTCCCGCAGCGGTGTTCGTGACACCCCCAGGCGTTCGGACTGCTCCACCTCAGCCAGGACCGTGCCGGGCGCGAGACGCCATTCGATGATGTCGTCCCGCAGGGCGGCATACGCCTTGTCGCTGGCCCGCACGGTGGTCTCCTCTCACTGACTGGGTCCGATCAGTGTATACATAAGAGCGCGTCAGCAACAGGTTCTGCAGGTGACAGGCGAAATTTTCTCACCTGTGTATACAAGGCTCTTGTGATGGCGGCTGGCCCCCAGCTACCATGAGCTGCATCACAACGTCGTGGACGGGAACACCTCATGGTCATCAGCCGCTACCGGGACAGCTACCAGCGCAGCATTGAACGGCCCGAAGAGTTCTGGCTGGACGCTGCGCAGGAGATCTCCTGGGGCTCTCCACCCGGCCGGGCCCTGGACGCCAGCCGGGCGCCGCTGTACAGCTGGTTTCCTGACGGCGTGCTCAATACCTGCTACAACGCCTTGGACCGGCATGTCGCCGAGGGCCGCGGTGGCCAGGCCGCACTCATTTATGACTCCGCCATGCTGGGAACGCAGCAGCGGTACACCTACGCCCAGCTCACCGACCTGGTGGCGCGTTTTGCCGGCGTGCTGCGGACCCACGGCGTGGGCAAGGGGGACCGGGTGGTGATCTACATGCCGATGATTCCAGAAGCCGCCATTGCCATGCTGGCGGCCGCCCGGCTCGGTGCGGTCCACTCCGTGGTCTTCGGCGGTTTTGCCCCCAAGGAGCTCGCCGCCAGGATCCGCGACGCGGCCCCGGCCGCAGTGGTCACGGCCTCAGGCGGAATCGAACCTTCCCGCCGCATCGAGTACCTTCCGGCGGTCGCAGCGGCGCTGGAACTCTCCGGTTCGCCCGGACTGCCCGTACTTGTCAAGGCGCGCGAGGGCTTTGCGTCCACGGTCGCGGACCATCCCGGATGGTTCGACTGGGACACGGCCATGGTTTCCGCCGCTCCCGTGGATCCTGTCGACGTGCAGGCCACGGACCCGCTGTACATCCTCTACACCTCGGGAACCACAGGGACGCCCAAGGGCGTGGTGCGGGACAACGGAGGCCATGCCGTCGCCCTGCGCTGGACGCTGAAGAACATCTACGACGTCGGCCCCGGCGACGTCATGTGGACAGCGTCGGACGTCGGCTGGGTGGTAGGGCACTCCTACATCGTCTATGGCCCGCTGCTGGCCGGGGCCACCACAGTGATGTACGAAGGCAAGCCGGTCGGCACCCCGGATGCCGGCGCATTCTGGCGCGTGGTGCAGGACCACAAAGTGAACGTCCTGTTCACCGCGCCAACTGCGCTGCGGGCCATCCGCAAGGCGGACCCTGAGGCGTCGTTGCTGGCGCGGTACGGTGTCTCCAGCCTCCGGACGCTGTTCACGGCCGGCGAGCGGCTGGATACCGACACCTTCCACTGGGCCTCCCGGGTCCTGGACGTGCCCGTGGTGGACCACTGGTGGCAGACCGAAACCGGCTGGGCCATCTGCGCCAATCCGCGCGGGCTGGAGCCGCTGCCCATCAAAGCCGGCTCACCCAGCGTTCCGATGCCCGGATACCGGCTTGGGATCCTTGACGGCGCGGGCCGGGAGGTGGCAACGGGCACCGAGGGCAACATCGTGCTGGGACTGCCGCTGCCGCCGGGCACGTTGACCACGCTGTGGGGCAACGATGACCGCTACGTCTCCTCCTATCTTCAGGCCTTCGATGGCTTCTACGCCACGGGTGACTCGGGATACCAGGATGACGACGGCTACCTGTTCGTCATGGGACGCACGGACGACATCATCAACGTTGCCGGCCACCGGCTCTCCACCGGCGCCATGGAACAAGTCATCGGGCAGCATCCGGCCGTCGCCGAGTGCGCCGTTGTCGGACTCGCTG
Organism: Paenarthrobacter sp. 22069; assembly: GCF_052046035.1. Taxonomy (NCBI): domain Bacteria; kingdom Bacillati; phylum Actinomycetota; class Actinomycetes; order Micrococcales; family Micrococcaceae; genus Paenarthrobacter; species Paenarthrobacter sp. 22069. The sequence continues at coordinate 18,932 of NZ_JBQEQF010000019.1, forward strand.
ACCCCCTCAAAGGCCAGCGTCCCAGCGGCTACGTGGTGCTGAAATCAGGAGTCGAGATTCCCCGGGACGTCCTGGAAAGGGACCTGGTGGCGTTGGTCCGGCGGGATATTGGTGCGGTGGCGGACTTCAAGGAGGTGACTGTGGTGGAGGCGCTGCCCAAGACGCGGTCCGGAAAGATCCTCCGCAAGACGATGCGCCAGATAGCCGACGGCGGGGAATACACCGTTCCCTCCACGATTGAAGATCCAGGGGTCATCGACCAGCTGCTGGGAGTCCTCCGGGCAGACGAAGCAGAAGCCGGCTGAGGTTCCCTGGCTGGGCTGTGCTGTACGTGGCTCGGCTGTGCTGTACGGGGTTGGGCTGTGCTGGACGGGAGCGTGGGCGGGGCAGGTTGGGCTTCAGCCCGGAAGGCGGTTTAGCGGCTGTTCCAGCGGTATTCGTTTTCCGGCCGCCCGGGGGTGCCGTAACGGGCCGTCCTGGACACTGTTCCCGCGTCCGCAAGGTACTCAAGGTAACGCCGCGCCGTGACCCGGGACATGCCCAGGGCGTCCATCACCTCCGTGGCGGACACAGCGTCGGGCCGGTCCCGGAGGAAATCCTGGACCGAACCAAGGGTGGAGGTGGAGAGGCCCTTGGGAAGCGGAAGTTCCGACGGCGTACGGAGGCTGGCGAACGCCCGGTCCACCTCGCTCTGGGATGCTCCCGCTTTGCCGGATCCACCGCTGGCACCGCCCAGTTGCTGCCGGAACTGCCGGTAGTTCTCCAACTTGTCGGAGAAGGTGGCGAACGTGAAGGGCTTGATCAGGTACTGGACAACCCCAATAGCCACGGCGCTGCGGACGATGGCCAGTTCGCGGACTGCCGTGATGGCGATGATGTCCGCCAGGATCCCGGCCGAACGCATCCGCCGGGCGATGTCCAGGCCATGCAGATCGGGCAGGTTCATGTCCAGCAGGACAAGTTCCACCGGCTCTCCCGCCGCGACGAACTCACTTAGCAGCCGCAGGGCAGACTGGCCGTCAGGGGCGGTTCCCGCGAGTTCAAATCCCTCCAGGCGCCCCACGTAGGCGGCATGGGCTGCCGCTGCGATGGCCTCGTCCTCGACAACGAGGACCCGGATGCTGCTCACTGTCTGTGCTCCTTCTCCGAGGACAACGCTGCGGGCAGGAAAACCTCGAACTTGGCGCCGCGCCGGCCGTTGATGGCCAGCGTACCGCCCAGCCGCTGTACGGCCTGCCGGACCAGGGCCAGGCCAATGCCGCGGCCCCCGGTCCCGGCAGGCTTGGTGCTGAATCCGTGCCTGAAGATCTTCTCCGCATCGGCCGCCGGGATGGCCGTCCCGGAATCGTTGACCGCGATGTCCAGTCCTTCCTCGTCGGCCTCCAGCGTCAGGACCACCCGGCGGGGCGGCGGTGCGTCCGCGGCAGCGTCAATGGCGTTGTCCAGGAGGTTGCCCAGGATCGTCACCAGGTCCTGGACGGCCAGGCCGGGTGCGGCGCCGGAGCCAAGGGTGGAGACATCCAGCTGTACACCGCGTTCGTGGGCCTCTGCAACCTTGCCCATGACCAGCGCACCCACCACGGGTTCATCGATCGAGCCCACCATGTCGTCCGTCAGCTGCTGGCTCAGGGCCAGGTCCTTGGTGGCAAAGTCGAGGGCTTCGCCGGTCCGTCCCAGTTCCAGGAGCGAGACCATCGTATGCAGTCGGTTGGCGTGTTCGTGGGTCTGGGCCCGCAGGGCGTCGGACAGGGTCCGCATGGTCTGCAGCTCGCTGCCCAGCGCTTCGATCTCTGTCCGGTCCCGGAGGGTGGCCACTGTGCCGTACACGGGGACCTTCCCGCGCATTCCGGGGGACTCGGGCGCCCTGGCCGGTCCCTGGTTGACCACCAGCACCCGGGAGCCCGTCAGGACAATCTCGTCCTTGGTGGTCCGGCCGGACTCAAACAGGCTGCGAAGGTCCTCGTCGAGGGGGAGCTCTGCCAGTGAAGGAGGCCTTGTTGGGTCAGTGCTGCCGGTCTCAGCCAGGCCCAGCAGTTCCGCGGCCTGGTCGTTGTACATCACCACGCGTTTCCGGGAATCGATGAGGATCAGCCCTTCACGGACCGAGTGCAGGACCGACTCGTAATAGGCGAACAACTGCGCCAGCTGTTCCGGACCCCAGCCCCGGGTGACGCGCCGCAAGTACCTGCCCAACAGCCACGAGGCCAGGGAACCACCCACCAGCAGGGCGGCGCCTACGGCCAGCAGGACCGGGAGCCGCCCGGCGAACGCAATATCGACACTTCGGACGGTGACTCCCACCGCCACCAGCGCCTTGACCGTGCCCGCCGGATCCTTGACGGGAACAATGGTCCGCACGGAGGGACCCAGCGTCCCTGCCGTGACTTCGGTGAAGGCATGTCCACGCAGTGCCTCGTCGATGGAACCGATGTAGGGACGGCCCAGCTCCTCATCCCGCGGATGCGTCCAGCGGGTGCGGTCGGGGGCCATGATGGTGATGAAGTCGACGTGCGCGGCCGTGGTGACATCCTTGGCATAAGGCTGCAGGACGGCGGACGGATCCGGCGTGGCGGCGGCCTGGAGCACCAGGGGATTGGCGGCGATGGAGGCTGCCACCCCCTCCATCCGGCGGCCGGCCTCGTCATACGTCCGGTCCCGCGCGTCCACGTAGGCGGCCGTACCGACGATGGCGATGAACGCCACGACGATCAGCAGGTTTGCCAGGAAGAGCCGGCGGGCGATACTCCAGCGGTGGATCATGCCTGCCTTCCTTTGACCCTGCGGGTGCCGCGACCAATATGAACGCAACGGTGAGCTGGATCACGGGGTACCCAATGATGGATATCACATCCACGGACGTGTTGAGCCCAGAGTCTGCGCCGCAGCGTCTACCAGAATATCCACAAGGAGACACATCATGGCTTCTCAACGAGGAGAGTCGTTTGAGACCGCCGCACCGCGGCGCAAGGGACTGGACAAGTCCCACTACCTCTACATTGCCGTCATCGTCGCCGTGGTCCTTGGCGCGGTGGTGGGCCTGCTGTTCCCGGAGGTGGGCAAGTCCCTCAAGCCCCTGGGCGACGGCTTCATCAAGCTCATCAAGATGATGATCGCACCGGTCATCTTCTGCACCATCGTCCTGGGCATCGGTTCCATCGCCAAGGCGGCAACCGTGGGCAAGGTGGGCGGCCTGGCGCTCGGCTACTTTGTCATCATGTCCACCTTCGCCCTGGCCATCGGCCTGGTGGTGGGCAACGTGATCCACCCCGGCGAAGGCCTGAAGCTGGCACCCTATGACCCCAACAAGAAGGCAGCCACCGACAGCACGGTGGACTTCCTGCTGGGCATCATTCCGAGTGACATCCCCGTCCTGCCCACCCTGCTGGCCGCCATCCTGGTTGGCTTCGCACTGCAGAAGATGGGTGCCCAGGGCGCCCCGATCCTCAAGGCCATCGGGCACGGCCAGGCGCTGGTGTTCCGCGTCCTCATCATGATCATGTGGCTCGCTCCGGTAGGTGCCTTCGGCGCCATCGCCGCCGTCGTCGGAGCCACCGGCGTCCAGGCCATCGTGAGCATGTTCACCCTGATGATCGCCTTCTACATCACCTGCGCACTGTTCATCGTGGTTATCCTGGGCGGTCTCCTGCAGGTGGTTGCCGGCGTCAACATCTTCAAGCTGATGAAGTACCTTGCCCGCGAGTACCTCCTCATCTTCTCCACCTCTTCCTCCGAAGCGGCGCTGCCGAGGCTGATCGCCAAGATGGAACACCTGGGTGTCTCCAAGCCCGTCGTCGGCGTCACCGTTCCCACCGGCTACTCCTTCAACCTGGACGGAACCGCCATCTACCTGACCATGGCCTCGCTGTTCGTGGCCAACGCCATGGGAACCCCGCTGGACCTTGGCGCCCAGATCTCCCTGCTGGTCTTCATGATCATCGCTTCCAAGGGCGCGGCCGGTGTGACCGGCGCCGGCCTGGCGACCCTCGCAGCAGGCCTGCAGGCACACCGTCCCGAACTGCTCGGCGGCGTGGGCATGATCGTCGGCATCGACCGCTTCATGTCGGAGGCCCGCGCCCTGACCAACTTCACCGGCAACGCTGTCGCCACCGTCCTTGTGGGCACCTGGGTCAAGGAGATCGACGGCGACCAGGTCACCCGCGTCCTCTCAGGCGAACTGCCCTTCGATGAGCAGACCATGATGGCAGGACACGGCGAAATGGCCCCGAAGGAAGAAGGCGCACGCGAGGCTGCGAAGGCCTAGCCACAGCCGCCTGAACCGCCTGAAACCGCCCCCGCAGCAACGCTGCNGGGGGCGGTTTCGCGTCCACCGGGCACGGCAACCTTCGACCTCAGCTAGAGGGTAAAGGCTCAACATCCGCGGAAAGTCAAGTTCCGTCGAATACCGTGTCGGGCGCTGTAACCTAGGGAGCAGAACGAACGGCGCTGGCGAGCCAGCGGCAGGAAATCACCGTCATCGAAAGTGTGGACAGATACGTGAGCAGCGAACAGGGTTCAGCAACTCTGGAGGGCACGGAATTCGACCTGGAAAACGCGGTGATGGGCCCCACCGGGCGCCCATACCGGGAGTTCCCGGAACCCGCGCCGCTGTCCTCCCACGGTCCGGCGCGCGTCATCGCCATGGTCAACCAGAAGGGCGGGGTGGGTAAAACCACCTCCACCATTAACCTCGCCGCAGCACTGGCCGAATACGGCCGCAGGGTCCTGCTGGTGGACTTCGATCCGCAGGGGGCGCTGTCCGCCGGCCTGGGAGTCAACCCCCACGAGCTGGACCTCACCGTTTACAACGTGCTGATGGACCGCAAGGTGGACATCCGCGAGGCCATCCACCAGACCGGCGTCGAGAACGTCCACCTCCTGCCGGCAAATATCGACCTCTCGGCAGCCGAGGTTCAGCTTGTCAACGAGGTTGCGCGCGAGCAGGTCCTGGACCGTGCGCTGAAAAAGGTCGAAGACGACTACGACGTCGTCCTCATCGACTGCCAGCCTTCCCTGGGCCTCCTGACCGTCAACGCCCTCACCGCGGCGCACGGCGTCATCATCCCGCTTATCTGCGAGTTCTTCGCCCTTCGCGCCGTAGCGCTCCTGGTCGAAACCATCGACAAGGTCCAGGACCGGTTGAATCCCCGGCTGCAGGTGGACGGCGTACTCGCCACGATGTACGACGCCCGGACACTGCACAGCCGCGAAGTGATCACCCGGCTGGTGGAGGCATTCGGCGACAAAGTCTTCGAGACCGTCATCAAGCGCTCCATCAAGTTTGCCGATGCCACCGTCGCCGCAGAACCCATCACCAGTTATGCCGGAAACCACGTGGGTGCCGACGCCTACCGCCGGCTGGCCAAGGAGCTGATCTCCCGCGGCGGCGCACCCTAGCCACGCCGTGGCCGACTCCAAACCCGGCTTCGAGGTGCGGCTGGCCAACTTCACGGGTCCGTTCGACCTCCTCCTGGGCCTGATTGCCAAGCACCAGCTGGACATTACCGAGGTCGCGCTCGCCACAGTCACGGATGAGTTCATCAAGTACATCCGGAAACTGCAGCAGCTTGGTGAGGAATGGGCCCTGGACGAGGCCAGCGAGTTCCTGGTGGTGGCCGCCACCCTCCTGGACCTCAAGGCCGCGCGGCTCCTTCCGGCCGGTGAAGTCGAGGACGACGAGGATATCGCGTTGCTGGAGGCCCGGGACCTTCTCTTTGCCAGGCTGCTCCAGTACAAGGCCTTCAAGCAGGTAGCAGGCATCCTCGGGGAAACGCTGCACCAGGAAGCACTGCGGTTTCCACGGCAGGTCGCGCTTGAGGAACATTTTGCCGCCATGCTTCCCGAGCTCGTGTGGAAGCATACGCCCGAAACGTTCGCCGCCCTGGCCGAAGCAGCGCTCCGGCCGAAGGTGCAGGCGCAGCCGCCGCAGGTGGCGCTTGGCCATCTGCATGGCAGCAACGTCAGCGTCAAGGAACAAGCCGAAGTCCTTGGCCGCCGTCTCCAGCAGGAGTCCCCGCTGACGTTCCGCACCCTGACCGCCGACGCCGGGTCAACCCTGGTGGTGGTGGCCCGGTTCCTGGCCCTCCTGGAGCTGTTCCGGGACAGGGCGGTCGCGTTCGACCAGTTGTCCCCGCTGGCAGAACTCGCCATCCACTGGACCGCGGAGGGCCGGGACTGGTCGGCCGACAACCTGAGCGAAGAGTACGAGGAGCAACCGTGAACCCCCAGCAGCAGGACACGCAGCCGCATGAGGACCTGGATGCGGGACAGGAATTCGTTCATCTTCCCGGCGGCGCCAAGGCCGCACTGGAGGCAGTGCTCATGGTCCTGGACCAGCCCGCCACCGAGGAGGAGCTTGCCGCGGGGATCGGCCTGACGGTGGACGCCGTCCGCTCACTGCTCGCAGAACTGCAGCGTGAGTATAACGGCTATACTGTTAAAGCCCCGGAGATGGAAAGTGCCAGCCACGCTGGTCTCGGTTCCAGCCCCCGGGGTTTTGAATTGCGGAACATCGCCGGTGGCTGGCGGATCTATTCCCGGGCGGATTTTGCCGACATCGTTGGCAAATACGTGCTGGAGGGTCAGACAGCCAGGCTCACGCAGGCGGCTTTGGAGACACTGGCGGTCATCGCGTACCGCCAGCCCGTATCCCGGGCCCGGGTGTCCGCAATTCGGGGGGTCAACGTCGATTCCGTCGTACGGACACTGGCCCAGCGCGGGCTGATCGAGGACGTCGGAACGGATCCCGAATCCGGTGCACTCCTATACCGGACCACCTCGTACTTCCTCGAGCGGATGGGTATCAGCTCTGTGGGCGACCTGCCCCGGCTGTCACCCCACCTGCCGGGGCTTGAGGGGATCGCGGAGTTCTACGACGCCGACACCATGTAGGCGCCGGCACCCCTGCCGGTGCCGGTTTGTATACAGGTTTATTCATCAGGGCAGACGAAGTCTGCACGGCTGGATAGGGTTGTCCTTGGACATCTCTGCCGGCCAACACATCTCGAAGGACGGGTCATGACACAGGCGGGACGCCAGGGTTCACCACGTAACGGATCAGGACGCGGCGGCAACGAACGCAGCGGCCAGCGGGGCAACGCCCCGCAGCGCAACGCGCAGGGCGGAAGCTTCGGCGGGGGCTCGCGCGGAGGAACGGGGAAGCGCGCCACGGGATTCGGCGCGGACCGTCCGCACCGCGCGCCGAAGCCGCGCGAAGAACGCTTCATCGACCCCGACCTCACGGGGGACCAGCAGAGCCAAGGCGCTGAAGGTGCCAGGGGCGCCAAACCGTCGTCGCGCAAGCCTGCAGCCCGCAAGCCCGGCGCCAGGAAAGCCCCGGGCACGCCCGGTGCACCCAAGGTAAAGCCGCGCACCGGTGCTCCCGGGGCGGCAGCTTCGCGCGCCTTCGGCAGCGAACGCTTCGGCCAGAATCTCGGCCCGGTCCGTAAACCCGCACGGAAGAAGGGGCCGCGCAGCAACGTTCCCCAGTCGGACCTCCACGATGCCGACGGCGTGCGCCTGCAGAAAGTGATGGCGTCCGCAGGAGTTGCCTCCCGGCGCGTCTGCGAGGAGATGATCGCGGAAGGCCGCGTCGAGGTGGACGGCCAGGTGGTCACCGAACTCGGTGTCCGTGTCGACCCCAAGACCGCCGTCATCCACGTGGATGGTCTCCGGATCCAGCTGGATGAGAACCTGGTCTATATGGTGTTCAACAAGCCCAAGGGCGTGGTGTCCACCATGGAGGACCCCGAAGGCCGGCCCTGCATCAGCGACTTCCTGAAGAGCAACAAGAACACCACCGAACGGCTCTTCCACGTCGGCCGGCTCGACGTCGCCACCGAAGGCCTGCTGCTGCTGACCAACGACGGCGAACTTGCCAATCGTTTGACGCACCCGTCCTACGAGGTGCCCAAGACCTACCTCGTGCAGGTTCGTGGGCCGTTCCCGCAGGGCGTCGGAGCGCAACTGAAGTCCGGCGTCGAACTGGAGGACGGCTTCGCGAACGTTGACTCCTTCCGGCTGGTGGACTCCACCCCGGGCCACGTCCTGATCGAAGTTGTGCTGCACTCCGGCAAGAACCGGATTGTCCGCCGCCTCTTCGACGCCGTCGGCTTCCCGGTCCAGCGCCTGGTCCGTGTCAAGGTGGGCCCCATTGGTCTGGGCGACCAGCGCCAGGGCAGCATCCGCAACCTGGGCAAGCAGGAAGTCGGCCACCTGCTGGCATCCGTAGGGCTCTAGGGCATGTCCGCGTTCAAAAGCCAGGGCCGCGGCCATCTTGACGGCCCGGTGGTGGTCATCGGCACGGGGCTGCTTGGCGCCAGCATCGGGCTCGGGCTGCGCGGGCGCGGCGTGCCGGTGTTCCTTTCCGACCCGTCACCCACCAACCAGGCAGTGGCGGTGGACATCGGCGCCGGACGTCCCCTTGGGGACCTCGGCGAGGCAAGGCCGCAGCTCGTGGTGGTCGCCGCTCCGCCGGACGTCACTGCGGATGTGGTTTACAAGGCACTCGCTGACTACCCCGACGCCGTCGTGGTGGACATTGCCAGCGTCAAGGCCGATATCCTGTCCCGGCTCCGCACCCTTGGTGCGGACCTGTCCCGCTATGTGGGAACCCACCCCATGGCGGGCCGGGAGAAGTCAGGCCCGGTAGCGGCGCGCGGCGAACTGTTCACGTCCATGCCGTGGGTGCTCTGCCCGTCGGAGGAGACGTCCGGAGTTGCCCTTCAGGTGGCCCGTTCGCTCGCCTCGGACCTGGGAGCCGTAGTGTCGCAGTTCAGCGCCGATGAGCATGATGAAGCCGTGGCCCTGGTGTCCCACCTGCCGCAGGTCATGTCGTCGCTGCTGGCCAGCCGCCTTCAGGGCACCCCGCTGCATGCGCTGTCCCTGGCCGGCAACGGCCTGCGCGACGTCACCAGGATCGCCGCCAGCGACCCCACTCTGTGGGTGCAGATCCTGGGCGGGAACGCTGCCAAAGTCGTGGAAATCCTCTACGGCGTCCGTGAGGACCTGAACCGGCTCATCGGTACGCTGGAACAGCCCACGGCCCCGGGTGCCCGGCTGGACCTCGCCCAGCTCATCAGCGAAGGCAACGCCGGCCAGGCCCGGATTCCCGGCAAGCACGGCGGCCCGCCGCAGGCCTACTCCTGGCTCACCGTCCTGGTTGACGACAAACCTGGCCAGATCGCGCAGCTGCTCACCGAAATCGGTGAAATCGGCGTGAACGTCGAAGACCTGCGCCTGGACCATTCCTCCGGACAGAACGTTGGCATGGTGGAATTGTCTGTGTTGCCGAACAAGCACGACCACCTGATCGAAGCCCTTAACGACCGCGGATGGCGGGTACTTCAGTAATGACACAGGAACTCCTCGAAACCATGCGCGCGCTGCGCATCGGCCGGCCGTTGGTGGTTGCCATCGACGGGCCGTCAGGCTCAGGTAAATCCAGCGTGAGCAAGGAAGTCGCCCGCAGGCTCCGGCTGGCCTACCTCGACACCGGGGCGATGTACCGCGCCCTGACCTGGTACTGCCTGGCGGAAGGAATCGACCTTGCCGACACTCCCGCCGTGGAGCAGGCATCCCGGGACTTCGCCCTGGAATTGAGCACCACCCCGCTGGAGGAATTCGTGCGGGTGGGCGGGGTGGACGTCACCGATGCCATCCGCGAGCCGGCTATCTCCTCCGCCGTCAGTGCGGTCGCCACCACCCTCGGCGCCCGGACCGAACTGATCCGTCGGCAGCGGGACCTGATCGAAAAGCACCACCGCCGGATGGTGGTGGAAGGCAGGGACATCACCACCGTCGTCGCGCCCGGCGCCGAGGTGCGCATGCTTCTCACCGCCAGTGAAGAAGCCAGGCTGCGCCGCCGCGGGATCCAGCTGGGCGGCACCCAGAACGCCGAGCAGCTGGCTGCCCAGGTGACGCACCGGGATGCCAAGGATTCCACCGTGGTCAACTTCACCCAGGCGGCAGACGGTGTGGTCACCCTGGACTCCTCCGACCTGGACTTCGAACAGACCGTGGACGCAGCCCTCGTGATCGTCACCAAGGTCCTCAACCGTGACTGACACTTCCGCCGGCGTCCCGTCCCCCCTGACCATGGCGTGGAGCAGGCCGGTCGGCTGGATCCTGGACCACCTGGTCTACCGGACCACCGTGACCGGCAGGCGCAACGTTCCCACCGGCGGGCCGGTGATCTTCGCCGCAAACCACATCAGCTTCCTTGACGGGCCTGTGATGTTCGGCGCGGCTCCGCGGCCCATGCACATCCTGGTGAAACAGGAGATGTTCAAGGGCTTCCTGGGCCGGGTGCTCACGGCCTCCGGCCAGCTGCCCGTGGACCGCCGCGGAGACCGGGGAGCGCTGCAGCTCTGCAGGGAAGTGCTCGACGCCGGCCGCTGCGTCGGGATCCTTCCCGAAGGAACGCGGGGGAGCGGGGCAGCCGCAGACATCAACGGCGGGGTGGCATGGCTGGCCTTGAACTCCGGCGCGCCCGTGGTTCCGGTCGCCATCCTGGGCACCCGGCAGGGGAGCGAACATTTGGACTTCGTCCCGCGGCCCGGGCGGCGCTTCCACGTCAGCTTCGGATCAGCCCTCACGCTGGCCCGCCGGGCCGGCGAAACCGGCCGTGCTTCAATGGACAGGGCGGCGCAGGACATTCGTGCCGCCCTGGCGGGGCACGTCCAGGACACCATGGAACTCAGCGGGCAGGCCTTGCCCCACGCTGACCACAAAGACTTTTCAGCAGTAGCCGGGGACGCCGGCAGATGACCACTAAGGACAGTGCAATGAGCGACACCACCCAGACCTCCGGGCATTCCGGCGCCGACGACGAATACATGCCCACCGGCTCCGACCAGGTTGCCGAACGGCTGGCAGCCATCGACGACGACGAAGCGGAGATGCGTGCCGCCTCCCTCCGGGCCGGCCTGGAAGACTACGAGCTGGACGAGGACGACGCCGCACTGCTGAGCGGCGAATACGGCGACGAGGACCTTGAAGGCCCCCTGAAGCTGGACCCCGTCCTGGCGATCATCGGCCGGCCCAACGTGGGCAAGTCCACGCTGGTGAACCGCATCCTGGGCCGCCGCGAAGCGGTGGTGGAGGATACCCCCGGCGTGACGCGCGACCGTGTGATGTACTCCGCGAACTGGAACGGGCGGAACTTCACGCTGGTGGATACCGGCGGGTGGGAGCACGATGCCCGCGGCATCCATGCCCGCGTTGCCGAGCAGGCCGAGATGGCCGTCGAACTCGCCGACGCCGTGCTCTTCGTGGTGGACTCCGCCGTCGGCGCCACCGCTACGGACGAAGGCGTCATGAAGATGCTGCGCCGCAGCAAGAAGCCCGTCATCATGGTGGCCAACAAGGTGGATGACTTTGCCCAGGAAGCCGATTCCGCCACGCTGTGGGGCCTCGGTTTCGGCGAGCCGTACCCGGTCTCGGCACTCCATGGCCGTGGCGTGGCCGACCTGCTGGACCACGTCATGGACGTCCTGCCCGAGTTCTCCACCGTTGAAGGAGTGGAGCGCTCCGGCGGTCCGCGCCGTATTGCCCTGATCGGCCGCCCGAACGTGGGCAAGTCCTCGCTGCTGAACAAGCTGGCTGGATCCGAGCGCGTGGTGGTGGACAACACTGCCGGCACCACCCGTGATCCGGTGGACGAATTCATCGAACTCGGCGGCCGCACCTGGCGGTTCGTCGACACCGCGGGAATCCGGCGCCGCCAGCACATGGCGCAGGGTGCCGACTACTACGCCTCGCTGCGGACGCAGGCCGCGCTCGAGAAGGCGGAGGTCGCCGTCGTCCTCCTCGCGGTGGACGAGGTCCTCAGCGAGCAGGACGTTCGCATCCTGCAACTGGCCATCGAATCCGGCCGCGCGCTGGTGCTGGCCTTCAACAAGTGGGACCTGCTCGACGACGAACGCCGCCGCTACCTGGAACGCGAAATCGAGCAGGACCTGGCCCACGTCGAATGGGCGCCGCGCGTCAACATCTCCGCCAAGACCGGATGGCACAAGGACCGCCTGGTCCCGGCCCTGGACCTGGCGCTGGAGAATTGGGACAAGCGGATCCCGACCGGGCGGCTCAACGCCTTCCTGGGCGAGCTCGTTGCTGCGCACCCGCACCCCGTGCGCGGTGGCAAGCAGCCCCGCATCCTCTTCGGCACCCAGGCCTCCAGCCGGCCGCCGAAGTTCGTGCTGTTCACCACCGGATTCCTCGACCCCGGATACCGCCGCTTCATCACCCGCCGCCTGCGCGAGACCTTCGGATTCCAGGGAACGCCCATAGAGGTCAGCATGCGCGTGCGGGAGAAGCGCGGCCGGAAGCGTTAATTGCGACACACCTTTGAGCTGAACACCGGAAAGTGTCACTGGCACCCCTCCGGATCGTGTAAGCTCTTCTAGGTGGTTCGGCCGGACTGCTGATGAAAATCTTCGGATTGAGTTCAGCGGAGAACGGCGGAACCAGCGGGCTGTAGCGCAGCTTGGTAGCGCACTTGACTGGGGGTCAAGGGGTCGCAGGTTCAAATCCTGTCAGCCCGACCAAAAAGCGGAAAGCGCCGGAGAATTTCTCCGGCGCTTTCCGCTTTTTTGGGTTCGTGGTCATTCCTGGCCGCGCACCTTCCGTCGGACGATTCACCCCGGCAGCCCGGGGTGGTTTGTCCGGATGTGCGTGTCCTGGACGGTACCGGGCACAGCGGCCAGTCAGCCGAGGGCGGCGTCGAGGGTGACGAAGCCGTAGCCTGCAGCCCGGAGCTGGGAGATCACCTGGGGGAGGGCCGCGGCGTCGAGCGTTGAGCCGTCGTCGGGGTTCGAGCCGAGGTGCATCAGGACGATCTCACCGGGCTGCGCGGATGCCATGACGCGCTGGACGATGAAGTCCGGGCCGCGCGTTCCGTTCATGGTGCCTTGCCAGCCAAGAGTGTCAACGGTCCACCGGACCGCCGCGTAGCCGGCGCCGTTGACGTCGGCGATCGTGCGCGAATCGCGAGCGCCGAACGGGAAGCGGAAGAACGGGAGCGGGTCGCCTCCAGCGGCCTCAATGGTCCTCTGGGCACCGCTGATCTCGGCCGCGATCTGGGCGTCGGTCAGGGTAGTGAAGTCCGGGTGGGTCATGGAGTGGTTGCCGATTCGATTCCCCGCGTTGTAGATCAGGGCCGGGTCGGAGGGGAACTGGTTGACCCAGTTTCCAGTGAGGAAGAACGTGCCTGGCACGCCGTTGGCTGCGAGGGTGCCGAGGATCGATCGCAGGCCGGCGTCGTTGGCGCCGGCGTCGAACGTGAGCGCGACAACCTTCTGAGTGGTCGGAATGCGCTCAAGGTCCACGCCCAGGAGCGACGACGGGACGCTGGTGTAGATGACCTCGGTCCGGCCGCTGGCGGCGTGCCACAGGATCGAACCGTGCTGGAAGTCGCTGCGGCGCCCGCCCGTGATGCCGTACTCACCGCTGGTTGGGTAGCCAAGCCGGCTGCGCTCCCAGCCGAGGGCCACCCACTGGGCCCGGATGGCTCCGTATACCTCGTGGGCTCCCGTGGCAGGCGACCAGTAGATCGACGAGCCGGCGTTCGATCCGCTGAAGTGGTTATACCGACCCACCCCGTCGGGGGTGCCGGTCTCGTCCGTCATGGGGAATCCGAGTACGCTGGCCGGTCCGCCGAGTGTGAGATATTGTCCGCGGATTGCCCCGTGGACTTCGTTTGCTCCGGTGCCGGGGCTGAAGTAGATCGATCCTCCGGCGAAGTCGTTGTACCGGCCGCCGGCGCCTGGGGTGGTGGTCTCGTCGGTGAGCGGGAAGCCCAGGAAGCCGGCTGGCCCGCCGAGGGCGAGATAGTGTCCGCCGATCGCCCCGTGCACCTCGTGTGCTCCGGTGGCGGTGCTGAAGTAGATCGACCCACCCGCGAAGTTGTTGTACCGACCAGCGGCGCGCGGGGTGGTGGCCTCGTCGGTGAGCGGGAAGCCCAGGAAGCCGGCCGGTCCGCCGAGGGCGAGATAGTGTCCGCCGATCGCCCCGTGCACCTCATGTGCTCCGGTGGCGGTGCTGAAGTAAATCGACCCTCCCGCGAAGTTGTTGTACCGGCCAGCGGCGCCTGGGGTGGTGGCCTCGTCGGTGAGCGGGAAGCCCAGGAAGCCGGCCGGTCCGCCCAAGTCCCGGTAGTGTCCGCCGATCGCCCCGTGCACCTCATGCGCACCGGTGCCGGGGCTCCAGTAGATCGTTCCGCCGGTGTAGTCCTGGGCACGGCCTCCAGCGATGTCGTACGCGCTGCCGACTGGCGTGCCGAGGAACGATGCGCTGCCGCCGAGCTGCTGATAATGCTGGACGATCGCATCGTCGCCAACCTGCTCGACCGCCATCACCGCCGGAACGCTCCGCTGCCCCGCCACCGCTGAAGTGGCGGCCAAGGACGGTCCCAGTACCGCGCCCCCCAGACCACTGCCGAGGGCGAGGGCGAGCGAAATTCCGAGAACGGCGGGTCGAGAGCGGCGCATTGTGACCCCTTCGTGCTGATCGAGACATGCGGGCCTTGATCAAGACGCTACGCCCGGGCCGCATGCCCGGATAGGACCGGAAGTCCCGAACCGCAATGCGATCTCCCGTGACCCCGACACCCGGCGCTGCCGACTCCGCAGGTGGGCCGGATGTTCCTACTTCAGGAACTTGGACGTCCTCCGGTCCGCCAGGATCTTGCCCTTGGTCTGGCAGGTGGGGCAGTACTGCAGGGCCGTATCCGCGAACGACACTTCCCGAACCGTGTCACCACAAACAGGGCAGGGCTGCCCGGTGCGTGCATGCACCCGCATGTGGCTGCGTTTGACGTCCTTAAGGTCCTTGGGCGGCTTGCCCCGCGCCTCCGCCAGCGCTTCGCCCAGCACGCTGTGGATGCAGTCATACAGCACCTGCACCGTCTGCCGGTCCAGGGACTTCGCAATGGCGAAGGGCGAAATCCGCGCTGCGTGCAGGATCTCGTCACTGTAGGCGTTGCCGATGCCGGCAATGACGCTCTGGCTGCGCAGGAGTCCCTTGATCTGCTGGGGACTGCCGGCAAGGATCTCCGCCAGCATGTCGGCGTCGAATGCCTCGGTGAAGGGGTCCGGGCCCAGGGTGGCAATGCCGGGCACCTCCTGTGGATCCCGCACCACGTATACGGCCAGGCTCTTCTTGGTGCCCGCTTCCGTCAGGTCCAGGCCCCTGGAACCGTCCGGGCCGGAGAAGGTGCACCGGACTGCGATGAGGCCCTTGCCCATCCGCAGCTGGCTGTCTGCGGGGGAGTCCGTGAAGCGGACCCAGCCGGCACGCGCCAGATGGAACACCAGGGAGATTCCGTCAGTGTCAATGCTGATGAACTTTCCAAACCGGCGGACGCCGGACACAGCGCGGCCCTCGATGGCGTTGAAGGGCGGATCCGCGGTCTTGAGCACCGCGAAGGAGACAATCTGCAGTTTGGTGACCACGCAGCCACGCAGCTGTTCGTCCAGGAACGCGGCCAGGCCGGCCACCTCGGGCAGTTCCGGCATGGCTAACAGTCCTCTCCCAACAATGTTGCACCGGTGCTTGCACTCATGGGTCCCATCCTGTCAGAAAGGCCGGTGCCGGCCCCGGCAGATATGCCTATACTTTCAGCGGCGGCCCGATTTCCGGGCCCCTTCAGACCTTGGCGTGTACCCCGATGAAAGGCCTCCCATGAGCAACATTCCCGAAGACCTGTCCTACACCGCCGAACATGAGTGGGTCAGCGCCCCGAATGCCGACGGTGTGGTCCGCGTGGGAATCACCGACTTTGCCCAGGACGCCCTCGGGGATGTCGTCTACGCCCAGATGCCCGAAGCCGGCACGAAGATTACGGCAAACGAAGTGGTGGGTGAGGTGGAATCCACCAAGAGCGTGAGTGACATCTACGCGCCCGTTTCCGGTGAAGTAGTGGCCCGGAACGAGTCCCTGGACAGCGATTCGGCCCTGATCAACTCCGACCCGTACGGCGACGGCTGGCTCATCGAGGTCAAACTGGCTGAGCCCGACGCGGTTGAGTCCCTGCTCAGTGCATCCGAGTACGAACAACAGGTAGGCTAAAGCTAACCGGTAATTCCGGTCCGGCCCGGCGTCGCAGGCACCGCGTCTTCGCACGTCAGGGCCGGATCGCGGGAGCCGGGGCCGGACCTGCCGGGCAGGGCCGGAGAGTACACGTTGGTTGCGGGCCTGATGCCCGCAACGTCTAAGAGGAGGAATCCATGGCTGGCCACAGACACAACCCTGCCGAGGGGGAATACGGCACGGGTGCGGCTAAGGCGTCGGAGACCACCTCGATCCACCTCACCCCCGTCACCGACGAACCCACCATCGCCCCCAGGCTGTCCTCGGATGAGCGCAACTCAGTGGAGGCACTGCCCGCCGGTTCTGCGCTGCTCGTGGCCCACAGCGGCCCGAATGCCGGCGCACGGTTCCTGCTGGACTCCGACGTCACCACTGCCGGCCGGCACCCGGACGCGGACATCTTCCTGGACGACGTCACGGTGTCCCGCCGGCACGTCGAATTCCATCGCACCGCACGCAGCTTTGAAGTCGTGGACAAGAACAGCCTGAACGGCACCTACGTCAACCATGACCGCGTGGACCGCGTGGAGCTGAAGTCGGGCAGCGAGGTCCAGATCGGCAAGTTCCGCCTCACCTTCTACCTGAGCCCTGCCACGGCCGCAGGCCGCAGCTGACCCGGGGACCGCTGCCTGTGGCAATGGCACAACCGGAACGCCGGGGCCCCCAGGTCCTGAACATCGGCGAGGTCCTCGCCCAGCTGAGCGCCGACTTCCCGGGCATGACCGCGTCAAAGATCCGTTTCCTTGAGGAAAAGGGCCTGATCAACCCCCGGCGCACGCCTGCCGGCTACCGCCAGTATTCCGACGGCGACGTGGAGCGGCTTCGCTTCGTGCTGGCGTTGCAGCGGGACCAGTACCTGCCGCTGAAAGTCATCAAGGACTACCTTGACGCCATCGACAGGGGGGAGCGGCCGGAAAACCTGCCGCCCGGCGTCGTGGTTTCACCGCGCATCGTCTCCGATGAGCTGGCCGCGGAACTGCAGAACCGCGCCCGCAAGCTGAGTGAGGAACAGCTCCGTACCGAATCAGGTGCCAGTGTTCCCCTGCTGCAGTCGCTCCTGGACTTTGGCCTCATCAGCCACAGCAACGGCCAGTTTGACGAGCATGCCCTCCAGGTTGCCCGCGCCTGCGTCCAGCTGGAAAGCCACGGCCTGGAACCCCGGCACCTGCGGCCGTTCCAGGCAGCAGCCGAACGGGAATTCGGCCTGGTGGAACGCGCGGTCGCACCCCTCGCCTCGCGCAGGGACCCGGCATCCCAGGCGCGTGCAGCCGAGGCCGCCCGCGAGATCAGTGACCTCTGCCTCACCCTGCACCGGGCCCTGGTGCAGGACCACATCTCACGCATGGACATCTGATGATCGAAGTCGAGATTGTAGGCGTTCGGATTGAACTGCCTTCCAACCAGCCGCTGGTCCTGCTCAAGGAGATGCACGGCGAACGCCATGTCCCCATCTGGATCGGTACCCCGGAAGCCAGCGCCATCGCCCTGGCCCAGCAGGGCGTGGTCCCGCCCCGGCCCATGACCCACGACCTCCTTGTGGACGTAGTGGAGTCCCTGGGCCACTCGGTGGTCAGCGTGAACATTGTCGCCGTGGAGGACAACATTTTCTACGGGCAGCTGCAGTTCGAAAACGGCACCACGGTGAGCTCCAGGGCCTCAGATGCACTGGCGATCGCCCTGCGTGCCAAGTGCCGGATCTGGTGCGCCGATTCCGTCATGGACGAAGCCGGAGTCCGGATCACGGAGCACGATGAGGGGGAGGACGCCGAGCCCGGCCCCACCGTGGATGAGGAACGCGAACTGCGCCGTTTCCGCGAGTTCCTGGACGATGTGGAACCCGAGGATTTCGACGGCTAAGGTCACGTTAAGGTTAAAGTTAAGGCTGAAACTTTCGACACGCCTCTTCCAAGCCCCTTAGGTCTTTGACCTCGGGACCCGCCGGGCCTAACGTCGAAGTATCAAGTTCCCTTGCTTACGGCACCCGCGCAAGTCACACTGGAAAGTGCGCCCCGCGGAAATTACACGCATGGTCTTCATGCCAAGGCAGCCGTGTCGGTTCCGGGGGAGCGTACGACAAGGAGGATCCAGGTGAGTCCCAAAGGCGAAGCAGGCGGGCTGAAACAGCCCACCGCTGGTGTTGCTGTGCCCGTCAGTGGTGCCCAGGGCCTCCTGTTCACCGAGGACCTTCCCGTCCTGGACGAAGATGCCGGCTACCGCGGACCCACCGCCTGCAAGGCCGCAGGCATCACCTACCGCCAGTTGGATTACTGGGCCCGCACCGGACTGGTCGAGCCCGCCGTCCGTGGTGCTGCCGGATCCGGCTCGCAGCGGCTTTACGGCTTCCGTGACATCCTCGTGCTCAAAGTGGTCAAGCGCCTCCTCGACACTGGAGTTTCCCTCCAGCAGATCCGTACCGCCGTCGAGCACCTGCGTGAGCGGGGCGTGGAGGACCTTGCCCAGATCACACTGATGAGCGACGGCGCCAGCGTCTACGAGTGCACCTCCGCCGACGAAGTCATCGACCTGGTTCAAGGCGGCCAAGGCGTCTTCGGTATCGCCGTGGGACGCGTCTGGCGCGAAGTCGAAGGCAGCCTCGCCTCGCTTCCCAGCGAGCATGCCGCCGAACAGTCCTTTCCGGACGACGAACTGAGCAAGCGCCGCGCCGCGCGGAAGATCAGCTGACGTCCGGGGACACCAGCTGACGTACGCGGACTAAGAACAGACCAAGGGCCGCCCTCCTGCTGGAGGGCGGCCCTTGCTTTTTCAATCAGTGCCTGCGGGGGCCCGTAAGCCTCCCCCGGTCAGCGCGCGCGGCTGCGCAGACCGCTGCCGGCCGCCATCAGGTTGGACAGGAGATCATCGAACAAACCCGCCGCCGACTTGGCCGAGTCTCCCGGCCAGTGGTGCACCGGGTGGGCGGCGCCCTGGATCTGCTGCCAGTTGGCCTGCTCGGGGATGCGCGGGCTCAACAGGAGCTCGCCGAACATCGACTCCATCTCCGCCAGCCGGTACGTGTGCTCGGAGGAGCCGCTCCGCACCCGGTTGGCCACAATGCCGGCGGGTGTCAGGCCCGGCGCGAACTCCTGCTTGAACAGCTGGATGGCCCGCATGGTCCGTTCCGTTCCGGCCACCGAAAACAGTCCCGGCTCGGCAACCAGTGCCACCTTGTCGCTGGCCGCCCACGCCATGCGTGTCAGGCCGTTCAGCGACGGCGGGCAGTCGACCAGGACCAGCTGGTAGCCGTCGGCGCCGGCCAGGACTGCCGAAAGGCGGCGAAGGTCGCGGCGGCCCAGGTCCGGGCGGTCATAGATGCCGGTGTAGGCGGAGCCGACGGCGACATCCAGGACAGCGGGCCCCGAACCATTGGAAGGGGTGCGGTCCGCCCAGGTGCTGCGCACCACATTCTCAGCCAGCTTTGCCCGTCGGGGACTCTTCAGCATCCTGCCGATATCCAACTGGTCGCCGGGATGGACTCCGAGGGCAGTGGTGGCGTCGGCGTGCGGATCAAGGTCCACCACCAGCGTGCTGACTCCCGCGGCCAGCGCCGCAGACGCCAATCCTGTGGTGACGGAAGTCTTGCCGACTCCACCCTTGAGGCTGCTGATGCTGACTACTTGCACTTGAGAGACCAAAACCTAACGCCGGATGCCGTGTTGGGGGTAATGTTTGCCACGGCAGAGCCGAAGCCGGACGGTCCTGCCGCCCTACTCATCATATGTTGATGCGTCGGCGAATCCTGCTTTATTGGGCGTCGGCATGGCACCGACTGTGCTGCCGGGGTGGTTTCCTCCAGCGAGGCTGAAAGCGTTCGGGAGATGACGGGGAATTCTGTGACCGTGGCCACAAAGATTTGTGTTTGTCCTTGTAGGTCCTAGACACTGTGACCACTCATTCGATCCACCCCGCAATGATGCAGGAGAAGCATGTTTTCCAAAATTCTGGTGGCCAACCGCGGCGAAATCGCGATCAGGGCCTTCCGCGCCGGCTACGAGCTGGGCGCTAAGACCGTTGCCGTTTTTCCCCAAGAGGACCGAAACTCCATCCACCGCCAGAAAGCGGACGAGGCGTACCTGATTGGTGAGGAAGGACATCCCGTCCGGGCATACCTGGACGTGGCGGAGGTGGTCCGGGTCGCCAAGGAGTCCGGCGCGGATGCCATTTACCCCGGTTACGGCTTCCTGTCCGAAAACCCGGAGCTGGCCCGCGCTGCAACGGAGGCCGGCATCACCTTTATCGGGCCGCCCGCCGAGGTGTTGGAGCTTGCCGGCAACAAGGTGGCTGCGCTGAAGGCTGCCCGTGAAGCAGGTGTCCCGGTCCTGAAGTCCAGCGAGCCGTCAAAGGACCTGGATGAGCTTTTGGCGGCGGCCGACGAGATCGGCTTCCCCATCTTCGCAAAGGCCGTGGCAGGCGGCGGCGGCCGCGGCATGCGCCGGGTGGACACCCGCGAGGCCCTGCCCGAAGCCCTGAAGTCGGCCATGCGTGAAGCGGACGCGGCCTTCGGCGATCCCACCATGTTCCTGGAGCAGGCGGTCCTCCGCCCCCGCCACATTGAGGTGCAGATCCTCGCAGACGCTGAGGGCAACGTGATGCACCTCTTCGAACGTGACTGCTCCATTCAGCGGCGGCACCAGAAGGTCATCGAGATCGCGCCGGCGCCAAACCTGGACGACAGCATCCGCCAGGCCCTCTACCGGGACGCAGTGAAGTTCGCCAAGGCACTGAAGTACGTCAATGCCGGCACCGTGGAGTTCCTGGTGGACACCGAAGGCGAGCGGGCCGGCCAGCATGTCTTCATTGAGATGAACCCGCGCATCCAGGTGGAACACACCGTCACCGAGGAAGTCACGGACGTGGACCTGGTGCAGGCCCAGATGCGGATCGCCTCCGGTGAGACGCTCGCCGACCTTGGGCTCTCCCAGGACACGGTCAGGCTTCGAGGCGCCGCCTTGCAGAGCCGCATCACCACCGAGGACCCCGCCAATGGTTTCCGGCCCGACGTCGGAAAGATCACCGGGTACCGTTCGGCCGGCGGCGCAGGCGTAAGGCTGGACGGCGGCACTGTTTACTCCGGCGCCGAGATCAGCCCCCACTTCGACTCCATGCTGGTCAAGCTCACCTGCCGCGGCCGGGACTACCCCGCCGCCGTTGCGCGTGCCCGCCGCGCCCTCGCCGAATTCCGCATCCGCGGCGTCTCCACGAACATCCCCTTCCTGCAGGCAGTGCTGGATGACCCGGACTTCATCGCAGGCGACGTCGCCACCAACTT
Organism: Paenarthrobacter sp. 22069; assembly: GCF_052046035.1. Taxonomy (NCBI): domain Bacteria; kingdom Bacillati; phylum Actinomycetota; class Actinomycetes; order Micrococcales; family Micrococcaceae; genus Paenarthrobacter; species Paenarthrobacter sp. 22069. The sequence continues at coordinate 40,281 of NZ_JBQEQF010000019.1, forward strand.
CATCGACCAGCGCCCGGAGCTGCTCAAGGCCCGCGTCTCCGCCGACCGCGGAACCAAGCTCCTGACCTGGCTGGCCGACGTCACCGTCAACAAGCCCAACGGTGAACTGACGGTCCACTCCAACCCGGCCCACAAGCTGCCGGACGTCAAGGGCCGGCAGGCGGCACCCGGTTCCCGCCAGAAGCTCCTGGAACTGGGCCCGGAAGGCTTCGCCAGGGCACTGCGGGAACAGACCGCCGTCGCCGTCACGGACACGACCTTCCGCGATGCGCACCAGTCCCTGCTGGCCACCCGCGTCCGCACCCGCGACCTCGTGGCCGCCGGTCCTGCCGTCACCCACCTGCTGCCGGAACTTCTCTCCGTGGAAGCCTGGGGCGGTGCCACGTACGACGTCGCCCTGCGGTTCCTCGGCGAAGACCCCTGGGACCGCCTCGCTGCCCTCCGCGAGGCCATGCCGAACGTCTGCCTCCAGATGTTGCTCCGCGGCCGCAACACCGTGGGTTACACCCCGTACCCGGAGGAGGTCACCGAGGCCTTCGTCAATGAGGCTGCGGCCACCGGCATCGACATCTTCCGGATCTTCGACGCCCTGAACGACGTCAACCAGATGGCCCCCGCCATCCGGGCGGTCCGGGCCACCGGAACCGCCGTCGCAGAGGTGGCGCTGTGCTACACCGGCGACCTGCTGGATCCGGCCGAGAAGCTCTACACGCTGGACTACTACCTGGAGTTGGCGCAGAAGATCGTCGACGCCGGCGCACACATCCTGGCCATCAAGGACATGGCCGGCCTGCTGCGGCCCGCCGCAGCAGCGAAGCTGGTCGCGGCCCTGCGGGAGCGCTTCGACCTGCCGGTGCACCTGCACACGCACGACACCGCAGGAGGCCAGCTGGCCACGCTGCTGGCTGCCGTCGACGCCGGCGTGGACGCCGTGGACGTTGCCTCCGCGTCGCTGGCCGGCACCACCAGCCAGCCCTCGGCGTCGGCCCTTGTCGCTGCCCTGGCGCACACCCCCCGGGACACCGGCCTGAGCCTGGACGCCGTCAGCTCCCTCGAGCCGTACTGGGAAGCGGTGCGCCGCGTCTACGCCCCGTTCGAGTCCGGCCTTCCAGGCCCCACCGGCCGGGTCTACAAGCACGAGATTCCCGGTGGCCAGCTCTCCAACCTCCGCCAGCAGGCCATCGCGCTCGGCCTGGGCGAGCGGTTCGAAGCCATCGAGGACATGTACACCGCGGCCGACCGCATCCTGGGCCACCTGGTGAAGGTCACGCCGTCCTCCAAGGTGGTGGGTGACCTCGCCCTGCACCTGGTGGGCCTGAACGCCGACCCCGCGGACTTCGAGGCGAACCCGCAGAACTATGACATCCCGGATTCGGTGATCGGCTTCCTGTCCGGCGAGCTCGGCGATCCTCCCGGAGGCTGGCCGGAGCCCTTCCGCACCAAGGCCCTCCAGGGCCGCAGCGTGAAGGTGCGCGACGCCGAACTCAGCGCCGAGGACAGCGCCGCGCTGAAGTCCGATTCGAAGACCCGCCAGCACACGCTCAACCGGCTGCTATTCGACGGACCCACCAAGGACTACCTGAAGAGTGTGGACACGTACGGCAACATCTCGGTCCTCGACACCCGCGACTACCTGTACGGCCTGCAGCGCGGCACCGAGCACGAGATCCAGCTGGAGCGCGGCGTCCGCCTCATCGCTTCCCTGGAAGCCGTCTCGGAGCCGGACGAAAAGGGCATGCGCACGGTCATGTGCACCCTCAACGGCCAGTCCCGGCCCGTGGTGGTCCGCGACCGCTCCGTTGTGAGCAACGTCAAAGCCGCCGAAAAGGCCGATCCCGCCCAGCCCGGCCAGGTGGCAGCACCGTTCGCCGGCGCCGTCACCGTCACGGTCAAGCCCGGTGACACGGTCCAGGCGGGTGACACGGTGGCGACCATCGAGGCCATGAAGATGGAAGCATCCATTACGACGCCGGTCGGCGGCAAGGTGTCCCGCCTCGCCATCTCCGCAGTGGAGCAGGTCCAGGGCGGAGACCTGTTGCTGGTCATCGAGCAGTAACAGCCTGCAGGACAACGAAAGGGCCGCTCCNGCCCTTCTCGTCTCCCCTGAAGCCACGGCGGGAAAGCGGCAGACGATGGGTAGTGGGCTGGGCCCGCCCCGGCCCGGTAGGTCAGGAACGAGGCGCGGCGTACATTTCCTCGATGACGGTTTCGAAGTCCTTCATCACTTGGGCCCGCTTCACCTTCATGGAGGGGGTCAGGTGCCCGGAGGCCTCGGTGAAGTCGGCCGGGACAATGCGGAAGGACTTGATGGCCTCGGCCTGGGATACAGAGGTGTTGGCGGCGGTGATCAGGTCCTGGACTGCGGCTTTCACTACGGGATTCCCGGCGGCCTGCTCCAGGGTGGTGTCGGCAGGGAGGCCGTGGCGCTGGAGCCATCCCGGCAGGGCTTCCTGGTCGAGGGTCACCAGGGCGCCGATGAACGGCCTGTTGTCGCCCACCACCAGCACCTGGGACACCAGCGCGTCGGCGCGGATCTGGTCCTCGAGCAGGGCGGGGATGACGTTCTTGCCGCCGGCGGTGACGATGATTTCCTTCTTGCGGCCGGTGATCCAGACGAAGCCTTCCTCGTCCAGCCGCCCGATGTCCCCGGTGTGGAACCAGCCGTCCGTGAAGGCATCAGCGGTCAGGTCGTCCCGCCGGTAGTAGCCCCGCATGACGCAAACACCCTTGGCAAGGATCTCGCCGTCGTCGGCAATCTTCACCGCGTTGCCCGGCAGGGGCTTGCCCACCGAGCCGATCTTGATCCGCGACGGAGTGTTCACTGTGATGGGGGCCGTGGTTTCGGTGAGGCCGTAGCCTTCCAGGACCTGCAGCCCGATGCCCTGGAAGAAGTGGCCCAGCCGTTCGCCCAGGGGACCGCCGCCGGACACTGCGTGGGCCACGTGACCGCCCATGGCTGCCCGGAGCTTGCCGTACACCAGCTTGTCGAACAGTGCGTGCTTCAACTTCAGGCCCAGGCCAACGCGGCCGTCCTGGCGGGCTTTTGAGAAGGCGATGGCGGTTTCGGCAGCCCGGTGGAAGATGGCGCCCTTGCCGCCGTCCTCGGCCTTGGTGAGGGCGGAGTTGTAGACCTTTTCAAAGACGCGGGGCACCGCGAGGATGAAGGTCGGCTCGTAGCTTTGCAGGTCCGCCAGGAGGTTCTTGATGTCGGGTGTATGCGCCACGGTGGTCCCGGCGGCCATGGCCAGTACCGAGATGAAGCGGGCGAAGACGTGCGCCATTGGCAGGAACATGATGGTTTTGGCGTTCTCGTGGACGATCTCGCCAATGATGGCCAAAGCATTGTCCGAAAGTTCCACGAAGTTGCCGTGCGTAAGTTCGCAGCCCTTGGGGCGTCCCGTCGTTCCGGAGGTATAGATGATGGTGGCTACGTCGCCGAGGCCCGCCGCAGCCCGGCGGGATTCGAGTTCCTCGTCGGTGATGCCCCGGCCTGCCTCGCGGAGGCTGTCGAGTCCCTGGCCCTCGAGTTGCCAGATGTGCTGCACGGCCGTGAGGCCCTCAGCCGTAACCGCCTGGCGGATGACGTTTTCGTGGTGGGCCGATTCGCTGAAGGCAGCCACGGCGCCCGAATCACCCAAATTCCAGGCGACCTGGGACGGGGATGAAGTCTCATAGATGGGCACGGAAACGGCCCCTGCGAACCAGATCGAGAAGTCCACCAGTGCCCACTCATAGCGGGTCCGGGACATGATGCCCACGCGGTCGCCCAGACCGACTCCACTGGCGATCAGTCCCTTTGCCAGGGCTTGTACGTCAGCCAGGAACTCCGTGGCGCGCACGTCGCGCCATACGCCGGAAGAGTCCAGCCGGGAAAACAGCGCCGGGTTGCCGGGCTTGGCCGCCTGCCGCAGCACCAGATCGGAGATGTTCGTTTCCGGTGGGACGACAACCAGGGGCGGAACACTGAATTCGCGCACTATAGCTCCTTTGATATCTGAAGTCCCGCGCAGGGGTTTGCCTAAAGACTAGTACCCCGGGTGGAACAGTGCAGTACATAAACCTACTGGCGAGTAACTTAGCCGTCAATGTGCTGGGCACGCGGGGGAGTATGTTAGGACAATCCAGCTCGAGGCCTAGAATGGTGGACTATGTACGGACCGTTGCCCGGCGATCAGGCCGGCCCCCTTAGAAGGCAGGCTCCCTGGCGGCGCCGGCGTCCAGCCACCTATCGTCCGGGGCAGTTGCACGGAGGGGTGGGCGGGCATCTTCGCCTCGGCCGCAAGGGACTGGCCATCGGCATAGACATTGGGGGCACCAAGGTGGCCGCGGGGGTGGTGGATGCCGAGGGCCGGATCCTTAGTGAGGCACGCCGCTCCACGCCCGGAACCGATCCGAGGGCGGTGGAGCAGGTCATCGTGGAACTGGTGGAGGAACTGGGCCGCGGTCACCGTATCTGGTCCGTAGGCATCGGCGCGGCCGGCTGGATGGACCTGGCCGGCGGGACGGTTCTTTTCAGCCCGCATCTTGCCTGGCGCAACGAGCCGCTGCGCGGGAACCTCCAGCGGCTCCTCCGCCGCCCCGTACTGCTGACCAACGACGCCGACGCCGCCGCCTGGGCAGAGTGGCGCTTTGGCGCCGGACGGGGAGAAGACCGGCTGGTCTGCATTACCTTGGGGACCGGCATCGGCGGAGCCATGGTGATGGGCGGCAGGGTGGAACGCGGGCGGTTCGGCGTTGCGGGGGAGTTCGGCCACCAGATCATCATGCCGGGCGGCCACCGGTGCGAGTGCGGCAACCGAGGCTGCTGGGAACAGTACGCGTCCGGGAACGCGCTTGGCAGGGAAGCGCGGCTCCTGGCCCGGTCCAATTCGCCGGTCGCCCAGGACCTGCTGGCAGCCGTGGACGGACATCCCGAAGCAATCACCGGTGCCATCGTGACTGAACTGGCCCTTGCCGGCGACCCCGCGTCGCGGGAGCTGATCGAGGAGGTGGGCGAATGGCTCGGCCTGGGGCTGGCCAACCTTGCCGCTGCCCTGGACCCTGGCCTTTTCGTTATCGGCGGCGGGCTGTGCTCAGCCGGCGACCTTCTCCTGGAACCTGCCCGCAAGGCCTTCGCCCGGAACCTGACGGGCCGCGGTTTCCGGCCTGCTGCAGGGATAGAACTGGCTGCGCTCGGCCCCAACGCGGGCCTTATCGGCGCCGCGGACCTTTCCCGCGTCAGCAGCCGCGTCCACCGATGACCCCGACGGCGCGGCAGGGGACCTAGACCCTGGCGCCGTCGTCGTCGCCATTCTTTTCCTGCGGCAGCTTCATGATCAGGTACACCGTCCCGAGCACGAACACCGCAACAATTCCGACGATCGCCAACAGGGGTGCCGACCGCCAGAACATCGCGGACAGCAGCAGCGCCACGGGTCCGCCCACGGCCCCGAGCCAGGCCAGCATTGTCAGGGGGTCGGTACCGGCCAGGCTGGGTGGTTCCTCCGGCACGAACTCGCCGTCGTCGTCGTCCACCTCATAGTCGCGGGGACCTTCGGCAGCTCCGTCCGGGCCGGGCGCTTCCTGCCGGCCGCCTGCCTCGGCCTGGCGTTCAGCGGCCGATGGTTCCGTCGGCGGCCTAACGGCCAACCCGAGCGGATCGAAGTCGCGGAAGCTGGGCGGCCCCGGCTTTTCCGCACCCGGGGCAGGCGTTCCCGCAGGCGGCTGCCCTCCGGGCGCGGGGGAATCGGGGCGGATCGCCACCGTGTCGGACTCAAGCCGTGCCACCAGGTCCAGCCACACGGCATCGTCCTGGTTGGCCCCCGGGTCCGGCTGCTCTGAGTCAGGCCTGTTCACTGCGGGCCTCCTGTGCCGTTCCCGCTGCGCCACCCGTTCCTGCTGGGCCGCCCGTTCCCGCTGCGCCGCCCGTCCCTGCTGTGCCGGCCGGCGCGGCCTGGACTCGCCGGATGAAGTCCACTGACCCCTCGAAGATGCGGTCGGCGTCGTTATCCAGGGTGGCCACGTGGTAGCTGTTCTCCAGCCGGATGACTTCCAGGGGAGCATGCGTCAGCGCGCGGCGCAGGACATCCATGCTGGCGTCGGACACCACGTGGTCCACAGTGGAGCGGTAGACCTGGACGGGCGCGGTGACGCGGGGGAGGAGCCGGACCGTGTCCCTGAACATCTTGTGCATTTCGTGCGCCGCGGCCACGGGCGTGCGGGCATAGGCACCTTCGTCGACACCGGCCTTGAGGATGTCGTTGCCGATGGACGGGGTGCTTTTCAGCACCAGCTTGAGGATCCCGGCCAGCGGCGCGCGGGGATCGTCGATGACGAGGCACGGATTCACCAGGACCACTCCTGCCACCGGGCGGGTGGCGGCGATGCGCAGCGCCAGCGCGCCCCCCATGCTCAGTCCGGCCGTGAAGACGTGGTCGCATTCGGCGTCCAGCTCCAGGAAGGCGTCATCAAGGGCATCATGCCACTGCTGCCATCGCGTCCGGGCAAGGTCCTGCCACGTGGTCCCGTGGCCAGGCAGCAGCGGCATCCTTACGGCGAAACCGGCGGCGGCGAAAGCAGCAGCCCAAGCCCGCAGCCCGTGCGGGCTTCCGGTGAAACCGTGTGACAGGACCACCCCGGTGCGCGGACCTTCACCGCTGAAGGCGCTGCTGAAGGGGCTGTGGTCCGGGCCGGAGGTCATGGCGTCTCCAAGGTACTGGTGCGGCGGGCATGGGTGGCGACGAATTCCCCCGACCTGGCGAATATTACGGGCGCGTCAACGTCCAGAGTAGCCACATGTCCGCTGCTGGCAAGCTCCACCACGTCAGCCAGGTTCCCGCCCAGCCCTTTCCGCAGCAGGGCCAGCGACGTCGGCGGGACCACGGCATCGGTGCGCGACTTGAAGACCTGGACAGGCGCGTCCACCCTGGGCAGGCTGCGCACGGCGGCAGCGAACAGCTTCTTCAACTCGTGGACCGCAGCCAGCGGAGTCAGGGAATAGTCGCCGTCGTTGGTTGCCGGCGCCCCGGTCTGGTCCTCCTGGATCGGGACGGTGGTCCGCTGGAAGTACTTGAGGAGGCCGATCACCCGCACCCGCCGGTCATAGAAGCTCAGGCCCGGGTTAACAACGCTCACTCCGGCCACCGGATGCCGGGACGCTGCGAGCAGGGCTATGGCGCCGCCCATGGACAGGCCAGCCGTGAAGCAGGTCTCCGTCCGCCCTGCGAGCTCCAGGAATGACTCCTCATAGCTGCGGTACCAGTCCTTCCAGCCGGTCCGGGCCAGCTGGCGCCAGTCTGTCCCGTGCCCGGGAAGCAGGGGAACGGATACGGCGTATCCGAGGCCGGCAAGATGCTGTGCCCAAGGCAGGATACTGACGGGACTACCGGTAAATCCGTGGCAAATGGCGATTCCGATGGCTGCATTGGCGCCGTGGCCTGGATAGCTGAAAGCGGCTGGACGGGACGGAACGCTGCTTTCAGTCATGACTCCATCGTGTCACTGTTCCAGCCAATTCTCACTAGAGTAGGGTTGCATTGAATCGCTGGCCAGGCCCGATGCAGGGCCTGGAGGCTGCCTTCCGGAGAGGTTCACCACGTGTTCTATTGGGTCATGAAAAGGATCTTCCTCGGTCCGGTGATCAAACTGCTCTTCCGGCCCTGGGTCAAGGGCCTGGACAACATCCCGGCGCAGGGGGCCGCAATCATCGCCTCCAACCACCTGTCGTTCTCCGATTCAATCTTCATGCCGCTCATGGTTCGCCGGCCCGTGGTGTTCCTGGCGAAATCGGAATACTTCACCGGCACGGGCATCAAAGGCAGGCTGACTGCCGCTTTCTTCCGCCTCACCAACCAGTTGCCCATGGACCGGTCCGGCGGGGCTGCTTCTGCTGCCTCCCTGAACGCCGGCATGGAAGTCCTCAACGCCGGCGGCCTGCTGGGCATCTACCCCGAGGGCACGCGAAGCCCGGACGGGCGGCTCTACCGGGGCAAGGTGGGGGTGGCCCGGCTGGCGCTGCAGGCCGGCGTCCCCGTGATTCCGGTTGCCATGATCGGCACTGACAAAGTCCAGCCCATCGGCAAGCGGCTGCCCAACATCCGCAGGATCGGGATGATCTTCGGTGAACCACTGGACTTCAGTGAGCACCGGGACCAGGCCGACGACAGGATTGTCCAGCGCAAGGTCACCGACGACATCATGGCCCGGCTGATGCGCCTCTCCGGACAGGAATACGTGGACGAATACGCGGCGGTGGTAAAGCTCCGGCTTGCCGGCAAGCCGGACGTACCGCAGGCCGCCGCGGAACCCCTTGCCGCCCCGGTGGCCGCCCAGGGAGAGTTCGTGCAGGACGAGGCTGCTGCCCCCGGCAGCCCGGCGTCCGGAAGCCCTGTTGAAGAGGACGACGCCGGCAGCCAGGCCGCGGGGTAACGGAACCTTCCAGGCACGCCGCAGCGGTTATGACGGGGCGGGCGGTGAGCGTGACGGCGCGGTGCCCGCGCGCGCCGCCCTGCCGGTAGTCTTGGAGGGTGACTGAGCTATCTGCAAAACCCGCCTTTTCGCTGTCCAGCACCGCCCAGAGCGGAGCGGCCAACTATCCCGGACTGGACAACTGGCGGGACCTTCCCATCTCCCAGCAGCCCAGCTGGCAGAACCAGGAAGTTTTTGAAGCCTCCGTGAAGGAACTGTCGGTCCTTCCGCCCCTCGTGTTCGCCGGCGAAGTGGATGTCCTCCGCGAGCGGCTGGCCGCGGCGGCGCAGGGCAAGGCGTTCCTGCTGCAGGGCGGCGACTGCGCGGAAACGTTCGAGGCCGCCACGGCAGACAAGATCAGCGCCCGCGTCAAGACCATCCTCCAGATGGCCGTGGTCCTTACATACGGTGCCGCCATGCCGGTCATCAAGATGGGCCGGATGGCAGGCCAGTTCGCCAAGCCCCGCTCGTCCAACGACGAAACCCGGAACGGTGTCACCCTGCCTGCCTACCGCGGCGACATCGTCAACGGATACGAGTTCACGCCCGAATCCCGCGGCCACGACGCGTCCCGAATGCTCCGGGCCTACCACACCTCGGCGTCCACGCTGAACCTCATCCGTGCGTTCACGCAGGGCGGTTTCGCCGACCTCCGGTCGGTGCACCAGTGGAACAAGGGGTTCACTGAGAACCCGGCCCACGCCCGGTACGAATCGCTGGCCCGTGACATCGACCGCGCCATCAAGTTCATGGACTCGTGTGGTGCGGACTTCGAGGCCCTGAAGCGGGTGGAGTTCTTTGCCAGCCACGAAGCCCTGCTGCTGGACTACGAACGCGCCCTGACCCGCATCGACTCGCGGACCGGGTTCCCTTACGACACCTCCGCCCACTTCCTCTGGATCGGTGAGCGGACCAGGGAACTGGACCACGCCCACGTGGACTTCCTCTCCCGTGTACGGAACCCCATCGGCGTCAAGCTCGGTCCGTCCACCACCGGGGACGACGCCCTGCGCCTGATCGACAGGCTCGACCCGGACCGCGAGCCCGGCCGCCTCACCTTCATCACCCGCATGGGCGCCGGCAACATCCGCGAAAAGCTGCCTGCCGTCGTCGAAAAGGTCACGGCCTCCGGTGCGCAGGTCCTGTGGGTCACCGATCCGATGCACGGCAACACGGTTACCTCGCCCAACGGGTACAAGACGCGCAATTTCGACGACGTGATTGACGAAGTGCGCGGCTTCTTCGAGGTGCACCACGGCCTGGGCACGGTGCCGGGCGGGCTGCACGTGGAAATGACCGGCGACGATGTCGCAGAGTGCCTGGGCGGCGCCGACCCGATTGACCAGGACGCCTTCCTGGACCGCTACGAATCGGTCTGCGATCCCCGCCTGAACCACATGCAGTCACTGGAAATGGCATTCCTGGTGGCCGGCGCCCTCGCCAAGCACTAGGAGAATCATGCGTGAAGGCGGGCCGGTACTGCCGGCCCGCCTTCGCTACACAACGGTGATCGTAATGACCGATCCTTCCGGGACCTCCCGGTCCACGGGCGACTGATCCCGGACGGTGCCGAAGAATCCGCCCAGGATGTTATTGCGACGGACTTCGAATCCCAGCTTCTTCAGCGCCTGTTCGGCTTCACTTGCCTGCTTGCCGATGTAGCTGGGGACCTGGACCATCCTGGGCCCCTTGGAAACCGTCAGGGTGACGGTCCCTCCCCGGATCAGCGTCCCGTCCGCAGGGGACTGGCTGACGACGGCGCCCTTGGGCACGTTTCTGTCGAACACTTCGTCCGGGGCCACTTCCGCGGTAAGGCCTGCTGCCTTCACCGCAGCCACCGCATCATCCTTGGCTTTGCCCACGACCACGGGAACAGGAATCGGCTGCGGCCCCTTCGACACCGCAATCTGGACGGGCGTGCCGTGGCGGGCGGGTGTGCCGGCACCGGGATCCTGGGACAGGACGCTCCCTGCCGCAGCATTGTCATCGAACTGCTCGGTGACAGTCCCCAGCGCCATGCCGGCCGCATTGAGGGCGTTCTTGGCGTCCGTCAGGCTGCCGCCCACGAGTTTCGGCAAAGGGAACAGCTGGGGGCCCTTCGACACCAGAAGGGAGACCGGCTGGAACTTCCGGATTTCCGTCCCCGCCGCGGGTTCGGTACCCACGACCAGTCCGCTGGGTACCTGGTCGTCGAAAACATCGCTGGTGGTGGAACGGAAGCCAACTCCGCCCAGCAGCTGTTGGGCCTGGGCCACCGTCTTGTTGCTGACAGCGGGAACGGCAGCGGCGGCGCCCGGGCCCATGCCGAAGAACCATCCGGCACCGGTGGCCAGCAGGGCCGCGATGATCAGGACCACAATCCAAAGGACGCCACGACGGCGGGCATTTCCCTCCCGGAGCGTCCGCGCCGGGGTGGCGGCGGCCAGGGCGCGGCGCTTTTCGTTCTCCCTGTCGGCCCGGCGCTGGGCCCGCTTGCCCAGCCGTGGAGGCGGGGGAGACCAGCCGCTGTCCGTGTCGTCGTCGTCCGGCAGTGCAAGTCCGGGACGTGCGTAGTGAACCGTATGCGTCAGGGCATCTGCTGCCTGGTCCTGCCCACGCTGGTGCTGGCCCGGCGGGTACGCGGGCGCCGCCGGCCGGGAGCCTGCCATGAGCGTGGTCGGATTGCTGGACCGGGCCAGGACCTCTGTCTGGTGCTGTGAGCCGGCTGCCGTGGCTGCCGGCGGCTGCAGGTCCAGCTCCGCATCGGTCAGGTGGGTCCGGATATGGCGCAGCTCCTGAAGGAGGGCGGTGGCGTCCACCGGCCGGTTCTCCGGATCATTGGCCGTGCACCACTGCACCAGTTCGTCCAACTCCCCGGCCAGTCCCGGCACCAGGTCGGAGGCCGGCCCTACCGTTCCGTTGACATGCTGGTACGCCACCTGGATGGGGACCTCGCCCTCGAATGGCTGCCGGCCGGTGAGCATCTCGTACAGCATGATGCCCACGGAGTAGACGTCGCTGCGTGCGTCCGCAGGCTTGCCCAGCACAAGCTCCGGCGAAATATAGGCCACCGTTCCAATCAGGGCGCCGGTGCTGGTTGAGCTGGTGACGGCACGGGCCAGCCCGAAATCACCCACCTTGATCCTGCCGTCGTCCGCGATCAGGACGTTCTCGGGCTTCACGTCGCGATGGATGAAACCGGCCGCGTGGGCGGCGGCAAGTCCCTCCACCACGGGATCGATCAACGCGAGGGCCAGCCGCGGCGACAGGGCACCCCTGTCCTTGAGGACATCCCTGAGCGTGTGTCCCTTGATGTACTCCATCACCAGGTAGGCGGTGGTGCCGTCATTGCCCTGGTCCAGGACACCCACCACGTGCGGATGCGAGAGCCGGGCGGCGGCCTTTGCCTCGCGGCCCAGCCGTCCGAGGAAATTTTCGTCAGCCGCGAGGTGTGAATGCAGCACTTTCAGAGCCACCTCGCGGTCCAGCCTCTGGTCCACGGCCAGGTAGACGGTGGACATGCCGCCACGGGCAAGCCTGGAGGTGACGGCATAGCGGTTGTCCACCAGCGTCCCTACAACCGGGTCTGACACGTGTTCCTGCACCATACGATCCTAATCCCGCAGCAAAACGCGTCTGAAATGAAAACGGGTCCGAACCGGTAACAGTTCGGACCCGCCCTCATGCACAGCCAGGGGCGGTGCCTTAGCTGAAGTTTTTCTGGTGTGCCTTGATCGCCGCCACGTACGCCTTGGTGTCGTCGTACATTCCGTACTTGCTCACCGAATACTGCCCCTGGTAGTAGCCGGCGATGGCGGTGTCCTGGTCCTTGCTGGTAGCCAGGAGCTGACGGATGATGGCCACGCCCGCCGCGGCGTTGTCATAAGGGTCCAGCAGGTTCAGTTTCCGGCCCACCAGGTCCGATGCCCACTGACCCGAGCTGGGGATGACCTGCATGGTGCCGATCGCGTTGGCGGGGGAAACAGACCGTTGGTTGAAGCCGGATTCCTGGAATGCGAACGCAAGTGCCAGTGAGGGGTCCACGCCCATGCGGCGTGCCGTGTCCGCGACGATGTTCTTCATCTCCTCGCGGGAGGGGACGGGAGATGCGTTGAGCAGCGCCTTGTTTTCGTTGGCCGAACTCACCACAGCAGCAGGGTAGCTGAAGCCCAGGAATGAACTGGCGACCAGTGGGGCGGGAGCCGGCTGTGGTGCTGCTGCGGGCTGCGGATCAGGCTGGGCGGAGCCGCCGGGAATCACGAGCTTGCTGCCCGGGTAGATGATCGAGTTCATGCCCAGCTTGTTTGCCGAAAGCAGGTCCGACAGCTTGACGCCGTGGCGGGAAGCAATGGCGGACAGGGTATCGCCGGCCTTGATGGTGTAGGAGCCCGGGGCCGGGGCCGACGTGGTTGCCAGGACGGGTGCCGGTGCAGCCGGTGCCGGCGCCGGGACGGCCGGGGCAGGTGCGGAGTCCCCGCCGCCCACTTTGATCTTTTGCCCGGGGTAAATGATGGAGCGCATGGAGAGGTTGTTCCAGCTGAACACGTCGGAGAGGGCAACGTTGTGCTTTGCCGCGATGGCGCCGAGCGTATCTCCGGCCTTCACCGTGTAGGTTGCGCCGCCCGAGGGAGCAGGTGCCGCCGGCGCAGCGGCGGCGGGGGCAGGGGCTGCCGGTGCGGGCGCGGCCGAACCGGACAGTTTGAGCTTCTGGCCCGGGTAAATGATGGTGTTGGCCTGCAGGTTGTTCAGCTTGAGGATCTCACCTGTGTCCAGTCCGAACCGCCCTGCGATGGCGCTGACGGTATCGCCCCGGGCAATCGTGTATTCGGCGGGGGCAGCGGGCTGCGCAGGCTGGAAGGCTGCCGGAATGGTGGTGGAGACAACGGCGGCGGGGATGACCGACCCGGCTGCCTTTGCTGCGGCCTGGGCTTTCATCGCTGCCGCCAGGCTGCTGGGAATGGTCCGCACCGGCTGCTGGGCGGCCGCGGCGGGCTGAGCCAGGGCCAGGGATGACATTACGACCGCTGGCAGTGCCGCAGTGGTGGCGGCGATCATCGGCAGACTCGGCTTGGGGGGCTGCTTAGGCGAGCGGGACATCGTCATCGGAAAGAATCCTCTTCTCAACTGCGGGTGCGGACGCGGACGGGGATGCCGCTTTCAATCTTGATACTACTGTGACTCAAGTTATTAGTGATAAAACTGTGATGCATGTGAATCTCTCATGAATTCGCGAATAGCACAAGAATTTTGGGATTCCCGGGAATAGCCTCTTTTTCGGAGTGTCCGCAGGCCAGGGCCAGAATCACGTGACCCGACTAGGCGCCGGGGCAGGCCGCGTGGCAACCTTGATCCGTGAGTAATGTAGAAAACCTGGTGGGCGAATGGTTGCCGCTGCCCGACGTCGCCCGTTTATTGGATGTTTCCGTAACCAAAGTCCATAGCCTGATTGATGAACACGCGCTGGCTGCATTGCGGGTGGGGGAACGGAAAATCCGGTCTGTCCCCGCAGAATTCATCCAGGACGGCCAGGTGGTGGACAGCCTTAAGGGGACCATCGTGGTGCTGGCGGACGCGGGCTATTCGGATGAGGATCTCATCGGGTGGCTCTTCACTGCTGACGAGTCCCTGCGCGGGCGTCCCATTGATGCGCTGCGCGAAGGCCGCAAGACGGAAATCAGGCGCAGGGCGCAAACGCTCGCCTGGTAATTTCTTCCTTCTAAGAGGCCCGGCTGACGGCGGCCTCAGCCAGTTTCCGCAGGGCGGCTTTGGACAAGTCCTCCAACTCAAGCCCGTCCAGGGCGGCAAATGCCGCCGCGCTGAATTCGCTGATCAAAACTTCCGTCGCCTGCAGGGCCCCTGAATCTTCGATAATCCCCCGAATATGCGTGATGTCAGCCTCCGACAGGTCGGGGCTGCCGAGGCTGGCATCAATAAACGCAGACTCCTCCGGCGACGCCTGGTCCAGAGCGAGGGCCACCAGGACGGTCCGCTTGCCTTCGCGGAGGTCATCGCCGGCGGGCTTGCCCGTGGTAAGCGGATCGCCGAATACCCCCAGGACATCGTCGCGCAGCTGGAAGGCCTCGCCCAACGGAAGGGCAAAGGCGGAATAGCCGCGGAGCAACTCGTCGGATGCTCCCGCCAAGGCGCCGCCGAGGGCCAGCGGATGCTCCGTGGAGTATTTGGCGCTCTTGAACCGGATGATGGACTGCGCCCTGCCAACCGCGCCCGCCCTGTCCCGCACCGGTCCGGCCACTTCCTCCAGGATGTCCAGGTACTGGCCGGCCATAACCTCTGCGCGCATCAAGTTGAAGATCAGCCGGGCGGTGCTGCCGGATGCGGCCCGTTCGCCGATATCAGTGAACGCTTCCTCGCTGAAGGAGAGGCACAGGTCGCCGGCGAGGATAGCCGCGGCCTGGCCAAACCGTTCGCCGTCAAGGGCCCATCCCTGGGAAGTGTGCAGCTGGCTGAAGCGGCGGTGAACGCTGGGGCCGCCGCGCCGGGTGTCCGAGCGGTCAATGATGTCATCGTGGATCAGGGCGGCGGCCTGGAACAGTTCAAGCGCAGCCCCGGCCGTGACCACCTGGCCGGCCCCTGCCTCGCCGCCGGCACCGCGCCAGCCCCAGTAGCACATCAGGGCACGGAGGCGCTTCCCGCCGGTGACCAGGTTGGAAATTGAACCCATGATGGGCTCGATGTCGGGCGAGATGCCTGACATCACGCCCTGCCGGGCCGTGAGGAACGCGGTCAGCTCGCCGGCCACCCCCGCGACAAAATCAGCCTGTTCATTCCTCAGCTGCTCGGCGACCGTCACTTGGCTGACTCAGCTGCAACGTTGGCGCCGATGGTGAAGGTGGAAACGCCCGCTGCTTCGACCACCGAGAGATTAACTGTCTCGTTGTCGCCGCGGACGAAATCCTTAGAAACCACCCCGCCAACGCTGTCACCGGGCACGGCTTTGAAGCCCTGCCCTTCCAAAGTCTTCGTATAGAAGTCGATGACGGAGGCCGGAACCGCCTTGACTGTCCCCACCAACGCGGCCGTCGCAGGGGCAGAGGCCTTGTCAAAGCTGCTGGAAACAACGGTTGCCCCAGGCATCAGGGGGAGGAGCTGCTGTGGGAAGCCCGCCACTACGGCGCCTACGGTCGCGGATGTATTGGGCGACGGCGACGGGCTTGGTGAGGCGGTAAGCACCGGTTGGGAGGCAGCAACGGAAGCGGACTCTGACGGCTGTCCGGACGCGGGCTGGCTGCATGCGGCCAGCGACAGCGCCGCAACGGCGGCAAGCGCGGCCAGACCGGCGGACTTCAAGTTTCCAATAGCCGTCACAGAGACTTTCCTCCTGGAGTTGTTGGCGGAACCAGCCTCCAGTTTAGCCAGCCTGTTTATGCGGCCCCGACAAGCTGTCCGGGCCCGGCAAGCCGATAGGATTGCACGCGTGGGGCCCGCAGGAACAAATCAGCCATCCGCCGCGCGCCTTCCCGGCGGCCGGCGCACGTGCATCATGCACGTGGACATGGACGCCTTCTTTGTCTCGGTGGAGCTCCGTACACGCCCCGAGCTGCGCGGCAAGCCGGTGATTGTCGGCTTCCCGGGTGAGCGGTCGGTTGTTCTCTCCGGGTCCTACGAGGCCCGCGCGTTTGGCGTGAAGTCAGCTATGCCGATGGCTGTCGCCATGCGCATGTGTCCGCAGGCAGTGATTATCGAACCCCGGCACAAGCTGTACTACGAGGTGTCCGGGCAGCTGATGGCCATCTTCGAATCCATTACGGGCCTCGTGGAGCCGCTCAGCGTGGACGAGGCCTTCCTGGACGTCACCGGGGCCCTGCGGCGGCTTGGTCCCCCCAGGGGAATCGGTGAACTGATCCGCCGCCGGGTGGCAGCGGAACTGGGCATCACTGCTTCCGTCGGCATCGCCGAAACCAAGTTCGTTGCCAAGATCGCGTCCACCCGGTGCAAGCCCGACGGGCTCCTGCTGATCACACCGGACGAAACCGTGCCTTATCTTCACAGCCTCCCCGTGGGCGCACTGTGGGGTGTGGGGGCCAAGACCGGGGAAGTCCTGGCAAAAATGGGAATCAGGACGGTGGCGGACGTCGCGGCCACTCCGGTGTCCGCACTGAAGAAGGTCCTCGGTGCCACCGGGGAGCATGTCCACCGCCTGGCCTGGGGCATCGATCCCCGTCCCGTCACTCCGGTCCGGCTGGAGAAAAGCATCGGGGCCGAGGAGACGTTCGCCACGGACACCGACGACGACGCCCTCCTTCGCCGGGAGCTGCTGCGACTTTCGCACCGGACCGCCGGCCGCCTGCGGAGTTCCGGAATGGTGGCCCGTACGGTGGCACTGAAGCTGCGCTTCGCCGACTTCTCCACCGTCACCCGCAGCAGGACCGTCCAGACACCGGTGGACAGTGCCCAGCTGATCTACGCCGTGGCACTGCAGCTCCTGGAGTCGCTCGGGAGCAGGGCCATGGCGGTACGGCTGGTGGGCGTGCGGGCCGAGCAGCTCGAGGAGACCGCCCGGACGTCCCTGCAGCTGAGCATCGACCGCAGGGATGAGAACTGGCGCGCGGCCGAGCAGGTCCTGGATGAAGTGACCCGCAAGTTCGGCAACAAGTCCGTCCTGCCGGCCCGTCTGATGGAGCCCGAAAACCGGCCCGGCGGCGGGGCGGAGCGGCTTGCCTGACGGGCCCGCCGAAGTCATTGCCGTCTTTCAGATCAGCCCTCAACAATCTATCCTTAGATATACATAGTTTTTGAGTGAATGGACTTACTGCCGGACCCTCTTGGACATGCTCCCGCTCCCGCGGACGCGTGCTGGGTTCCTGTTTTTGCCAGTGACGGCGGAACGGGAACTTTCCAGCAACAGCAGGCGTTTTACGGTGCAGTAGTAGTGGCTGGGACCAGCCCGGACGTTGGCCTACAAAAGGAGGTCGTGATGCCGCTGTCGGAGCACGAACAGAAGTTGCTTGAGCAGCTTGAGAAGCAGCTTCACGAGGACGACCCGAAGTTCGCGAACTCAATGGGTTCGGACCCCGGTCGTTCATGGTCCACAAGGCATGTGGTTATTGGGGTCCTGTGTGCACTCGCCGGCGTCTTCCTGCTGCTGGTCGGTGTCACCCTCCAAAACATCTTTGTTGGCGTGCTGGGCTTCGTAGTGATGGGCGGCGGAGTGTATTTCGCCACCATGCGAAGTTCCCGCGGAAGGGCAGGCTCCAAAGCAGCCGGCGGAAAGTCCGGCAAGCCGCGGAGCTCGTTCATGAGCGGTCTCGAAGAGCGCTGGGACGAACGCCGCAAGGGTGAGCCCTAGCCACTCCGCCCGACGGCGCCAGCCTCCTCCACTTCGCTCCCCGCGAGCAGGGGAGTTCACGAAAAGACCCGCTTCGGCGGGTCTTTTCGCGTTTAACGGCGCGCGGTGGCCTGCATGCGCTTTCTTCCGGCCGCCGCCAGGGCTGATCGGGGGGCGCTTGCGAAAAGTCCTCCACTTTCCACCACCGGAGCAAAAACCCGGCAATTCAAGGAATTTTTCCCACAACAACGCTGCCTGCCGGGTGGTTTTGCGTTGACTGTGGTGGAAAGTGGAGTAATGTGGAGGACATAAGAGGGTGGTTGCAACATTAGGGGATGTGCAGTTCCTGACAGCGGACAGGCGGTGGGCCAGTGTTTCTGGGCACTCACTCGCCGCGTCTGGATGAAAAGGGACGGATCATTCTCCCCGCTAAGTTCCGGGAGGAACTTGCCAGCGGTCTGGTGCTCACGAGGGGCCAGGAACGTTGCATCTACGTCTTCAGTGAGAAGGAATTTGCACGGGTCCACGAGCAGATGCGGGAGGCACCAATCTCCTCCAAGCAGGCGCGTGACTATATCCGCGTATTTCTCTCTGGAGCCTCGGACGAGGTACCTGACAAGCAGGGGCGCGTGACCATTCCACCGGCGCTCCGGGAGTATGCAGGGCTCGGAAGGGAACTCGCCGTTATCGGCGCCGGTACCCGCGCCGAGATCTGGGACGCCCAGGCTTGGAATGAATACCTTGCGGAGAAGGAAACGGCCTTTTCCGAAACTGACGATCCCATTCCAGGAATTCTCTGAATTCCGGGAGCGGGGCAGCAGGGTTTCCTGGATGAGATCTCCAGCCGGCCCATCGGCTGTCAACCTGGCTCACCTTCCCCGGAGCCAGGCGGGCGGAACGGTAGGCGCGGATGGGGATCTGGTCCCGGAAACAGCAAGTGACAACGACGGCGGGAGAGGACAGGCATGACCGACCAGCCCAAACCCACGTCCGAACGCCATGTGCCGGTCCTTCGCGACCGGTGCATCAATTTGTTGGCACCGGGATTTGAAGCCGCAAGGCTCCGCGGCGAAACCCCCGTGGCAGTGGACACCACCCTCGGTATGGGCGGCCACTCCGAGGCAATGCTCCAGCGGTTTCCCGACCTCCACCTCATTGGCATCGACCGTGACGAGGAAGCGCTGGCCCTCGCGGGGGAGCGGCTTTCCCCCTTCGCTGCCCGGACTGACCTGGTGCACGCGGTCTACGACGAGATCCAGGACGTCCTGGCAGACCTTGGCGTGGCCGAAGTGCACGGGATCCTGATGGACCTCGGGGTTTCGTCCCTTCAGTTGGACGAGCGTGGGCGCGGTTTTGCCTATTCCTTCGACGCGCCGCTCGATATGCGGATGGACACCAGTCGTGGACAGACCGCAGCGGATGTTGTCAATACCTATAGCGAAGAGGACTTGGTCCGGATCATCCGCAAGTGGGGTGAGGAAAAGTTTGCAGGACGCATCGCCAACAGAATCGTCGCGGCACGTGCGGTCAAGAAGTTCACCACCACGGGGGAACTGGTGGAGCAGATCCGTTCCGTGGTCCCTGCCTCCGCTGCAAAGTCGGGCGGCCATCCCGCCAAGCGGACCTTCCAGGCCCTGAGGATCGAAGTCAACGAAGAACTCGACGTCCTGGAGCGCGCCGTTCCTGCCGCCGTTGACTCCCTAGCCCTCGGCGGCCGCATCGTCGTCATGTCTTACCACTCCCTGGAAGACAAGATCGTCAAAGGCGTCTTCCAGGCCCGCTCCAAGTCTTCCGCTCCGCTTGGTTTCCCGGTCGAGCTGGAAGAGCACAAACCTGAACTCAAGACCCTGACCAAAGGCACCGAGGTGCCAACCGCCGCCGAAATCGCCGAAAACCCGCGCGCTGCATCCGCCAGGCTTCGCGCGGCAGAACGAATCAGAGCCAGGAGAGCTGCATGAGCACCGCCGCCGTCAAGAACTTTCCCATCGTGCCCGGCAGTTCGGCGGCCGACAGCAGGCCAGCAGGCGAACCCGGTGGGGGACGGAAGGAGCGCACGCCCCTCTCTGTGGTCCAAAGTGCCCCGCGCAAGCGCCGTGCCCCGTTCGTGGTGCTGTGCTTCGCCATGCTCGCCGCGGCGTTGATCGCTGTCCTGGTGCTGAACATCTCGGTATCCACCGCCCAGTACCAGTTAGTGGAGCTGCGCGCCAAGCAGAGCTCCCTGACCAAGGCGAACCAGGACCTCACCCAGCAGGTGCAGAACTTCGAGGCCCCGCAGAATCTGGCGGCAAAGGCCACTGAGCTGGGAATGGTGGCTTCCACCGTCAAGGGACAGATCGACCTGTCCACACTCTCTGTCACTGGAAAGGCCACCCCCGCGGTCAAGGGGGCTGCGGCGGGAGCCGTGATTCCATCGCCCGCCGTGGCAGGCCAGCTTATTGTGCCGCCCGCTGCCACGGATGCGGGCGCGAACAAGTCGGCCACCGCCGCGGACAGGTCGGCCACAGCTGCCGACGCCGGCAAGGCAGCGGCAGACGCCGCCTCCGCCAACGCGGCCAACGATGCCGCGAAGGCTGCGGCCGCCGCCCAGGCCGCTGCTGCCGCCGCTGCCGTGCCGGCCCCCGAACTTCACGGCGGATCCATCCCGGCACCCCAGCAGAAGGTCCCCGGACAGTAGGCCGTCAGGCAGGACAGGCAGCAGCGTCGAGCAGCAAGGAATATCAAGGTGGCGGAGACGACCGGCAAGGCAGGAAAAAGCAAGGCACCCAACGCCACGAAGCGCTTGCGTTTGGGACTGGGCATCATGCTCACGCTCCTGCTGGTGGTAGGCGGGAAGCTCTTCCTGGTCCAGGGACTGGACGTCGGGGGGATGGCTGAAGCGGCTTTGAACAGCCGGATGACGTCCGCGATCCTACCCGCCGAGCGCGGCAGCATCCTGGACTCGCGCGGCACCGTCCTGGCGAACAGCGTCATCCGCTACAACATCGTGGTTGACCAGCGCGTCAACACGAAAACGGACTCCTACAAACGGCTCGAGCCCCAGGCCGACGGCCACGACAAGCTGGTGGATGTCACCCGCGACCAGGCAATCTCGGAGCTTGCTTCGGCGCTTGGCATGGACACCAACGCCGTGCGGGATGCCGTTACGGGCGCGAAGCCTTACTACATCGTGGCCAAGGAAGTGAAGCCCGATGTGGAAGACCGCATTTCCAAGCTCCAGGTTCCCGGCATCGTTGCGGAGGGTGTCAGCAAGCGCGTCTACCCCAACGGGGCCGTGGCCGGGGGAGTGGTGGGATTCCTCCAGGACGGCACCACCGGACAAGCCGGCATCGAGCAGACCCAGGATGACCAGCTCAAGGGCAAGGACGGCAAGCGCCTGTTCGAAATCGGGGCTGATGGGCTCCGCATTCCCGTTGGCCTTGACGAGCTGACGCCACCTCAAAACGGCAAGAACGTCAAGCTCACCCTGAACTCGGATCTGCAGTACTTTGCGCAGCAGGCCATCCAAAGCCAGGCGGACAAGCTCAGCGCCGAATGGGGCGTCATCATCGTGATGGACGCCAAAACAGGGAACCTGCTCGCGCTGGCGGACACCAACGCCCCGGACCCCAACAATCCCGGGTTGGTGGCCGCAAAAGACCGCGGCGTGCGCTCGGTGACCGCAGCCTACGAGCCCGGCTCGGTTGAAAAAATGATGACCGCTGCTGCCGTTATCGACGAAGGGCTCGCCAGCCCCCTGGACCACTTCACTATTCCGCCCACCTACACCGTGGATGGGCAGACATTCAGCGACGCCTTCACCCATGGGACTGAGGAACGGACACTGGCCGGCATCATCGGCTATTCCATGAACACGGGAACTGTCATGGCCGGCCAGCGGCTCAGTAAGGAACAGCGCTACGACTGGCTGAAGAAGTTCGGCATCGGCGAGGCGCCCGACATCGGGCTTCCGGCAACCGCATCGGGCATCCTCACCCCGCCGGACCAGTGGGACGGACGCCAGCAGTACACCGTCCTGTTCGGGCAAGGCGTTTCCCAGTCCACGCTTCAGACGGTGCGCGCCTACCAAAGCATCGCCAACAACGGCGTCATGCTGCAGCCCCGGCTCATCGACTCGTACATCTCACCCGACGGCACGGAGGAGAAGGTTCCCGCGCAGCCCTCACGGCAGGTTGTCTCCGAGAACACTGCCCAGCAGGTCCAGGACATCCTGGAGAGCGCCGTCACCGAGGGTGAAATCAAGGACGCAGGCATCGATGGCTATCGTGTGGGCGCCAAGACGGGAACGTCCGAGTCACCGTGCGACGACGGCAAGAGCGGCTACTGCGGCTACACCGCCTCCATCGTCGGAATGGCGCCGATGGATGATCCGCGGTTTATTGTTGAGGTGGTGCTTCAGCGGCCGAAGGGCAGCATCTACGGCATCACCAACGGTCCGGTGTTCCGGTCCGTCATGAGCCAGACGCTTCGGACCTACAACGTCCAGCCGTCCACCGGCGAGCCGGCACGACTGCCGCAGTACGCCAAGTAGCCGCTGCGCCGCCGCGAGTACCAGCAGCATCCAGCGCACCACAGTGCCCGGCACGATCCATGCCGGGCACGCACTAGCACCATCGGAGATCCCCTTGTCAGAGTTCAGCACGCCCGGCAGCGACACGGCCCGGGACGAAAACCCAGGCCGTTTCCGGCCCGCAGCCGTGGCAGCAGTCCCGCTGGCCGCCGTCGGGCAGGCCGTTGGCGTTGCCGTGCCCGCTCCTGCCGCGGACGTGGAAATCACTGGTATCTCCATCAACTCCCGCACCATCGAGCTCGGCGACCTGTACGTCGCCCTGCCCGGGGCAACGCGCCACGGAGCCGACTTTGTCACTGACGCCATCGGTTCCGGGGCGGCAGCCGTCCTCACCGACGACGCCGGCGCACGCCTTCTTGCCCTTTCCGCGGACACCCCCGTGCCCGTGCTTGTCGTGGACAAGCCACGCAACGAGGTGGGGCCGCTTGCTGCCATGATCTACCGGAGCCAGTCCGCTGACGGCACCCCGCTGCAGCTCTTCGGCGTTACGGGAACCAACGGAAAAACCACCACGACCTACTTCATCACGTCTCTGCTGCGGGCCCTGGGCCGGCAGACCGGGCTGATCGGCACCATAGAGATCCTGGCCGGCGGGAAGCCGATCCCGAGCCTCCTCACCACCCCCGAGTCACCGGAGGTCCACGGGCTTCTGGCCCTCATGCACGAGCGGGGCCTGGATGCGGCGGCCATGGAAGTGTCTTCGCACGCCATCTCATACCAGCGGGTGGACGGACTGGTCTTCGACGTCGCCGGATTCACCAACCTCACCCAGGACCACCTGGACCTGCACCACACCATGGACGGGTACTTCGCCACCAAGGCACAGCTCTTCATGCCGGAGCGCGCCCGCTCTGCGGTGGTGACGGTCGACGACGAGTGGGGCCAGCGCCTGGCCAACAGCAGCCAGGTGCCCCTCATCACGCTCAGCACCAGCGGACAGAGCCCCGCCGATTGGACAGTGACCCGGTCCTCGCCCCGCGGGCTTGGCACCGACTTCACCCTCACCGGACCCGCCGGGACCACCCTGGACATCCACACCGGGCTGCCCGGCAGCTTCAACGTGGCCAACGCCGCCCTGGCGGCGCTCATGGTGCTCGCCTCCGGCGTGGACCCGGCAGACCTTCAGGCAGCCCTGGACAACGCCGATCCGTTCACCGTGGCCGTGCCGGGGCGAATGCAGCTCGTCGCGGAAAAACCCGCCGCCGTGGTGGACTTCGCCCACAACACCGACGCCCTGGCCCGCGCCCTCGAAGCCGTACGGTCGCCGGAACCGGGCTCGCGGCTGATCGTTGTGTTCGGCGCCACCGGGCAGCGCGACCAGGGCAAGCGGCCCGCCATGGGAGCCATTGCCGCCAGGCTCGCGGACACCGTGATCATCACCGATGACGATCCGCACGACGAAGACGCGGCGGCGATCCGCGCCGACGTGATGGCCGGGGCGCGGGAAGCCATTGACGCTGAGTCCCTGGGTGCCGGGCTGCTGGAAGTCTTCCCGCGGGACGAAGCCATCCGGCACGCCGTGGCCCTGGCACATCCCGAGGATACGATTCTCGTGGCAGGCCGCGGCCATGAGGTCTGGCAGGAAGTCAAAGGGGTCAACGTTGCCCTGGACGACAGGGTGGAACTGCGCACCGCCTTGACAGCCAGGGGATTCAACGTTCTCCCCGACGACCGGATAGAGTCCTAGACCGAGATGATTGCATTTACTGCGGCGGAAATCGCCGAAATCACCAGCGGGCGCCTGGACGCCGATCCCGGAATCACGCCCCTCTCGGTGGTGACGGATTCACGCGAAGCCACCCAGGGCTCGCTCTACGTCGCGAAGCCGGGCGAGCACGCCGACGGCCATGACTTCATTGGCGCAGCCTTTGCCGGCGGGGCCGTCCTGGCTCTCGTGGAGCACCCGGTCACCGCCCCTGACGGCGCAGCCTACCCGTCAATCGTCGTCGCCGACGCCGTCCTGGCGATGGGTTCCCTCGCCGCCGAGGCCGTCCGCCGCATCCGCGCCGCCCGCGCCGACGCCGGAGACAAGCTGACCGTCGTGGGCATCACCGGCTCGGCCGGCAAGACCACGACCAAAGATCTCCTGGCCGGAATCCTGGCCACGCAGGGCAACACCGTTGCGCCGCAAGGCTCCTACAACGGCGAGGTGGGCGTTCCGCTGACCGTGTTCCGGGCCGCAACGGACACCCGTTACCTGGTCATCGAAATGGGCGCCACCGGAATCGGCCACATCCGGTACCTGTCCGAAATGGTCAAGCCTGACATCGGCGTCGTCCTGGCAGTGGGGACAGCCCACGCCGGCGAGTTCGGGGGAGTGGAGAACATCGCCCTGGCCAAGGGCGAGATGGTTGAAGGACTTTCCGGCGCCGGGACCGCCATCATTAATCTCGACGACGAACGCGTCGCCGCCATGCGCAGCCGCACGCAGGCCACCGTAGTTGGATTCTCCGCAGAGGGACGCCTAGACGCCCAGGTGCAGGCACTGAAGGCGGACACCAATGCCGGAGGCAGCCCCGAATTCGACCTCCAACTGCCGGACGGTGCCGCTCCGCGGCACGTGGCCAGCCAGCTCATTGGAGCCCACCACACAGGCAATCTGCTGGCCGCGGCCGCAGCTGCTTGGGCGGCAGGAGTCCCCGGGGACCACATCGCTGATTCATTGAGCAACCAGGCGGCCGCCAGCCGCTGGCGCATGGAGCGGTCCGAACGGCCGGACGGCGTCACCGTGATCAATGACGCCTACAACGCCAATCCGGAATCGATGCGTGCTGCGCTGCGGACCCTTGCCGACCTCGGCCGCGGCCGCCGCACCTGGGCCGTCCTGGGTGCCATGCTGGAACTCGGTGAGGACTCCATCCGCGAGCACACGGCGGTTGGCACCCAGGTGGTCCGCCTCAACATCTCCAGGCTGCTGGTGGTGGGCCGGGAAGCACGGGCCCTCTACGTCTCCGCCGTGCAGGAGGGATCCTGGGGCGACGAATGCATCTTCGCCGAAACCGTGGATGAGGCCTTCCTCATCCTCGATGCGGAACTTCAGCCGGGCGACCTGGTGCTGTTCAAGTCCTCCAACAGCGTGGGGCTTCGCCATTTGGGCGATCGGATAGCATTGCCACCAACCCCCACCCCCGCCGGCGAAAGGAGCACTCTGCCGTGATTGCTCTGTTGATCGGCGCAGGCCTTGCCCTGCTGTGCGCCCTTGTGGGCACCCCGCTGTTCATCCGGCTCCTGGTTCACCGGGGCTATGGGCAGTTCATCCGTGATGACGGCCCCACCTCCCACCACACCAAGCGCGGAACACCCACCATGGGCGGGACCGTGGTGGTGGCCGCCGTACTGCTCAGCTATGGGCTCACCCACCTCATCATGCTGATGATGAACCCCGATTCGCCCGGCCCTTCTGCCTCAGCCCTTATCCTGCTGTTCCTCATGGTGGGCATGGGCTTGGTCGGCTTTCTGGACGACTTCATCAAAATCTCCCGCCAGCGCAGCCTCGGGCTCAATGCCAAGGCCAAGCTGATCCTCCAGGCAGCCGTCGGGATCGTCTTTGCCATCCTGGCACTGAACTTCCCCAACGACGCCGGACTGACTCCGGCATCGACGAAGATCTCCCTGGTGCGCGACCTGCCCTGGCTTGACCTCGCCTTTGGAGGCACCGTCCTTGGAGCCGTCCTTTTCGTCATCTGGTCGAACCTGATCGTCACCGCCGCCACCAATGGGGTGAACCTCACCGACGGCCTGGACGGGCTTGCGGCCGGAGCCTCCATCATGGTTTTCGGCGCGTATACCCTCATGGGAATATGGCAGAGCAACCAGGCCTGTGGCTCACCCCGGGAAGCCGGCAGCGGCTGCTACTCCGTGCGGGACCCCCTGGACCTGGCATTGCTTGCCGCCATCCTGAGCGCCGCACTGGTGGGCTTCCTCTGGTGGAACACCTCCCCGGCAAAGATCTTCATGGGCGACACCGGCTCGCTGGCCATCGGCGGCGCCGTGGCCGGGTTCGCCATTCTGTCCCGGACCGAGCTCCTGCTGGGCATCGTGGGCGGCCTTTTCGTGCTGATCACCCTGTCCGTCATCATCCAGGTGGGCTACTTCAAGGCCACGGGCGGAAAACGTGTCTTCAAAATGGCACCACTGCAGCACCACTTCGAATTGAAGGGGTGGGCGGAAGTCACCGTGGTAGTCCGGTTCTGGATCCTGGGCGGACTCTTTGTCGCCGTGGGCCTGGGCATCTTCTACGCAGAATGGGTTGTACTGCTGTGACCGTTTCCCCCCGACTGGCAAACCTCGTTTCGTGGGACTCCGACTGGACCGGCCTGCGCGTCGTGGTCACCGGCATCGGCGTCTCCGGTTTCGCGGCCGCCGACACCCTGATTGAACTGGGCGCACGCGTAGTAGTGGTGGATGCCGCCACCAGCGACACCGCGCGGGCCCACGCGGACACCCTGAAGATCGTCGGCGCCGCGGACGTGTTGCTGGGCGCCGATGCCGTCACCCACATCCCACGCATTGATGGCGCGCTCCCGGAACTCATCGTGACCTCTCCCGGCTGGCGTCCCGACCAGGCACTGCTGGCCGCAGCGGCACGGGCCCACGTCCCGGTTTGGGGCGACGTCGAACTCGCCTGGCGCGTGCGGATCCGCGAAGGCCGGAAGACGGCGGACTGGCTCGCCATTACGGGCACCAACGGGAAGACCACCACCGTGGGACTCACCGAATCGATGCTGCGGGCCGCCGGCCTCAAGGCGATCGCCGTCGGCAACGTGGGAACCCCGATCCTTGATGCCCTCCGCGATCCAGTGGACTATGACGTCTTCGCGGTGGAGCTGTCCAGCTTCCAGCTGCACTGGGCGGAATCACTCTCGCCGGTGGCCAGCGTTTGCCTCAACGTGGCCGAAGACCACGTGGACTGGCACGGCTCCTACGATTCCTACCTGGCGGACAAGGCCAAGGTCTACGAGCGGACGCAGAAAGCGTGCATCTACAACGCCGAGCAGGTGGAAACCGAACGGATGGTGGAAGACGCCGACGTGGTGGAGGGGTGCCGCGCCGTGGGTTTCACCACTGTCACGCCGGCCGTCAGCATGCTCGGTGTGGTGGAGGGGCTGCTGGTGGACCGGGCCTTCATCGAAGAACGCCGCAACAGCGCTGCGGAGCTCGCGTCCATGGCCGACCTTGGCCCCCTTGCCCCGCGGCACATGGTGGCCAACGCCCTGGCGGCGGCAGGCCTGGTACGCGCGTACGGTGTTGATGCCCAGGCCGTCCGACAAGGCATCCTCGACTACGTGCCGGGCGACCATCGCATCCAGCCCGTAGCCCGGATGAACGGCGTTCTGTGGGTCAACGACTCCAAAGCCACCAACCCGCACGCAGCGGCGGCATCCCTCTCGGCCTTCAGCAACGTGGTCTGGATTGCCGGCGGCCTGTCAAAGGGCGTGAGCTATGACGACCTCGTCAGGGACCATGCAGCCCGCCTCAAAGCGGTGGTACTGATCGGAACTGACACCTCGCAGCTCCGGGAAGCCCTCCGGCGACACGCGCCCGATGTCCCGGTGATCGAACGGGGGGCGGGTGAGACTGAAGGAGTGCAGACTGCCGCAGCCGATGGCATCCCGGCCGGTTCACCCGGCCATGGAGAACAGGTGATGTCCTGGGCCGTGTCGTCAGCTGCACGGTTCGCCGAAACCGGCGATACCGTGCTGATGGCTCCGGCAGCTGCTTCCATGGATCAGTTCTCTTCCTACGCTCACCGTGGTGGTGCTTTCATCGACGCTGTCCGCGAGCTGGTGGAAGGGCAGGCCCAGACCGGCGAGGAGTAACAATGGTCAGCACGCCCACCCGGGCCAAGGGTGGCAAGCCGCGCCCCGGCTCCACGGCCACCGCAGCACGGCGCCCCGCCCCGGCCGGAGCCAGGCTGCGCAACGCCTACCGTCGCTTCTGGTCAGCGTTGGAGGGCACCGGAACCTCCCGGAACGGCTCCACGTATTACCTCATCCTCGGCGCCACGCTGGCCCTGACGGCGATTGGCATCATGATGGTCCTCTCCGCCTCCAGCGTCGAATCAATCGCCGCCGGAAAGTCCCCCTACGGCGATGCACTGAAGCAGGGCGTCTTCGCCGCGATCGGCATCTTCACCATGTTCGTGCTGTCCCGGATCAATGTCGTATGGCTGAAGCGGCTCGCGTGGCCCGCCGTGGGCATCGCGGTCCTGCTCCTTGGGCTCGTGCAGGTGGTGGGCGACGAGGTCAACGGCAACCGCAACTGGATTGACCTCGGCGGCATCACCTTCCAGCCCTCCGAGGCGGCAAAACTGGCCCTCGCCCTGTGGCTGGCGACCGTGCTGGCCCGCAAGGGACGGCTTCTCGCCCAATGGCAGCACGTGCTGATCCCGGCCGTGCCCGTGGCGGCCGTCGTCATCGTGCTGATCCTTGTCGGCAACGACCTCGGCACCGCCATGATCATCATGATGATCATGGCTGCGGCGCTGTTCTTCGCAGGGGTTCCCCTCTATCTCTTCGGCATCGCCGGCGTCATCGCCGCTGCCGGCACAGCGGTCATGGCCGTCACAAGTTCCAACCGCATGTGCCGCATCACATCCTGGTGGACCGGCCAGTCCTGCGCCGACGGCATCGACGCCAACTACCAGGCCACCAACGGCATGTACGGGCTGGCATCCGGCGGCTGGCTGGGCGTGGGACTTGGGCAGAGCCGGCAGAAGTACAGCTGGATCCCCGAAGCCCACAACGACTTCATCTTCGCCATCATCGGCGAGGAACTCGGCCTGGTGGGGACCGTCGTCGTCCTGGTCCTCTTCGCGATCCTCGGCGCCGCCATCTACCGTGTGGTGGTGGCCCAGGAGGACCTGTTCCACCGCGTGCTGGCCGGGACCATCATGGTCTGGCTGCTGGGCCAGGCAACCGTGAACATGTCCGTCGTCACCGGCCTGATGCCCGTCATCGGCGTGCCGCTGCCCTTCATTTCCTACGGCGGTTCGGCCCTGCTGATGTCGCTGTGCGCCGTGGGCGTGGTCCTGTCCCTGGCCAGGGAGCAGATGGCGCCGGCCATGCGTCCCAAGCGGATGCTGAAGTTCAAGGGCCGGGCAGGGCGGGACAAGAACAAACCCAAGATTTCCAGAAAGCGTGCCTAACCCCACATGACTGCGACCCAACCTTCCATCGTCCTCGCCGGTGGCGGCACCGCGGGCCACATCAGCCCCCTGCTCGCCATCGCTGCCGCGCTCCGAAGCGAAGCGCCCGGGGCCTCCATCCTGGCGGTCGGGACACCCGCCGGAATGGAAACCCGGCTTGTTCCGGCTGCGGGGGTGGAGCTGGCCACCATCGACCGGGTTCCGTTTCCGCGCCGGCCGTCCGCGGACCTGCTCCGCCTGCCCGGCCGCCTTGCCGGCGCTGTCCGCCAGGCGGGGGCCATCCTGGACCGGGCCCAGGCTGATGTGCTGGTGGGCGTGGGCGGATACGTCTGCACACCCATGTACCTCGCCGCGCGGAAGCGCCGTACCCCCATTGTCATCCATGAGGCGAACACGCGTCCGGGTCTGGCCAACCGGGTAGGCGCGCTCCTGAAGGGCCGCGTCGCCGTGGCGTTCGAGGGTACCCCGCTGCGCAACGCGGTCCACGTGGGCATGCCCATGCGAAAGGAAATTTCCGGCCTCGACCGCAAAGCCGACCGTACGGCCGCCCGGGAAGCGCTGGGACTGGACGCCAGGCAGCCCACCCTGATCGTCACGGGTGGTTCCTCCGGTGCACAAAGCATCAACCGGGCCATCGCCGCGGCGGTCGAACAACTTTCCGCTGCCGGAATCCAAACCCTCCACATCACCGGCCGCGGCAAGACCGTGCTGGACCGGGCCGGCCAGCCGCTCGCAGCTGAGGGCTACCGGCAGGTCGAGTACATCGACGGCATGGAACTTGCCTATGCCGCTGCCGACCTGCTGCTGGCCCGGTCCGGCGCAGCCACGGTCAGCGAGGTTGCCGCCGTCGGCGTCCCGGCTGTCCTGGTGCCGCTGCCTATCGGCAACGGGGAGCAGGCTCTCAATGCGGCCGGCCTGGTGGCGGCAGGCGGGGCGCTCCTGGTCCCGGACAGGGACTTCACCCCTGAATGGATTGCCCGTGAACTGATTCCTCTGATCACCGATAAAGCACGGCTCGCCGAAATGGAAGCCAAGTCCTACCGGCTCGGTATCCGAAATGCCGACCAGCGCATGGCTGGTCTTGTCCTGGAAGCGGTATCTGCATGAGCCCCCACAACACGCCAAGCCTCGAATCCCTTGGCAAGGTGCACTTCATCGGCATCGGGGGAGTCGGCATGTCCGCCGTGGCCCGCATCATGGTGGCGCGCGGCGTCCCCGTGAGCGGATCGGATGCGAAGGACCTGCCCGTCATGGCCGACCTCGCCGCAGCGGGTGCGCGCATCGCCGTCGGCTACGCGGCAGCGAACCTCGCAGATGCCCAGACCGTGGTGGCCGGGTCGGCGATACGCGGGGACAATCCGGAGCTGGCGGCTGCACGCCAGGCGGGCCTTCCGGTGCTGCACAGGTCCCAGGCCCTCGCGGCCACCATGGCAGACGACACCGTGGTGACGGTCGCCGGGACGCACGGCAAGTCCACCACGACGTCGATGATCACCGTACTGCTGAAAGCGGCGGGGCTGGACCCGTCCTTCGCCGTCGGCGCCAACATTCCGGCCCTTGGCGTCAACGCTGCCCATGGCACGTCCGGCATCTTCGTCGCCGAGGCCGACGAGTCCGACGGCTCCTTCCTGAACTACCGGCCGCGCATCGCGGTTGTCACCAACGTGGAGCCAGACCACCTTGACTACTACGGCACCGCCGAGGCCGTCTACGAGTCGTTCGACCGCTTCACCGGGCTGCTGCCCGCCGATGGCCTCTTAGTGGCCTGCGCGGACGACGCCGGCGCGCTGGCGTTGGCGGAGCGTACCAGGGCGCGGGGGAACACCCGGGTGGTCCTGTACGGGACGGACGGACGTGCGGACGTCAGGCTTGACGACGGCGGTCCCGGCCACGTGGCCGTGTCGACGGCGGGGGCGCGGTTCGGGTTGTCCCTCCAGGTCCCGGGACGGCACAATGCGCTGAACGCCGCAGCTGCCTTCGCCGTCGCACTGGAACTTGGAGTTGCCCCGGAGGCCGCGGCGGCTGGGCTGGCCCACTTCTCGGGCGCCTCGCGCCGGTTCGAACTGAAAGGCTCGGCCCGGGGCGTGCGGGTCTTCGACGACTATGCACACCACCCCACTGAGGTCCGGGCTGCCCTCACCGCAGCACGCTCAGTGGCAGGCGGCCACAAAGTCCACGTGCTGTTCCAGCCCCACCTGTTCTCCCGGACCCGCGAATTCGCGGCGGAGTTCGCCGAGGCCCTCAACCTCGCCGACACCGCCCTGGTCCTGGACATCTACCCGGCCAGGGAGGACCCCATTCCCGGCGTCACCAGCCAACTCATCGCCGACCACCTCGGAAAGGGCGGCCAGTTGGTCACTGCGGCTGACGCCGTCGACACCCTCGCCGGAACAGCAGCGGACGGGGACGTTGTCCTGACAGTGGGCGCCGGCGATGTCACAGCGTTCGGCCCCAGGATCGTGGAGGCGTTGCGTGCCTAGCTCCCGCCGGCCCACCTACTCTCCACCCAAGCGGACCAGCCGGCCGGGTACCGGGAACGGGAGCACCACCGGGCCCCGCAAGGGCGCTCCCGCGCCAACCCCTGCCGACAGCGACGTGATCACCGCATCCCGCAGCATTCCGGATCCGGTTGAGCCAAAGCCGGCGAAGGAACGGGAAACCTCCGGGGCAACGGTCCTGGCGTTTCCCGAACCCAGGGGCCGGCGGCGCCGCAAGCAGGTCCTGCTGGCAGTGGGTGCCGTGCTCGCGCTGGTGGCAGGGCTGCTGGTGGCCGCGGTCTACTCGCCTGTCCTTGCCCTGCAGACCATCACGGTCACGGGCACCAGGATCCTCACGCCTGCCCAGATCCAGGCTGCCCTTGAACCACTGCGCGGCAAGCCGCTGCCGCAGATCAGTGACGGGGACGTCAGCGGGCTCCTCGGTTCCCTGGTCCAGGTCAAGTCCGTTTCCGTTGAGGCACGGCCACCGTCCACCCTGGCTGTGGCAGTACATGAGCGGGTGCCGGTGGCCCTGGTCAAGCAGGGGGAGCAGTACCAGCTGGTGGACGTCGACGGCGTCCAGCTCGCGACGACGGACGACCCGGCGTCGGCTGCACTGCCGGTCATCGACGGCGGCGCCGGTGCGATCGGCCAGGACCTGTTCCGCGCCACGGCGGCGGTCCTGGGAGCCCTGCCGGCGGATGTGCTGGCGAAGCTGTCCAACGCGTCCGCACAGTCCGTTGATGCCGTCGAACTCAAGCTGGTGGACGGCCAGACCATCGTGTGGGGGAACGCCTCGGAGAAGGAACTCAAGGCCAAGGTCCTGGCCGCCCTCCTCAAGGCTCCGGCGGACCCCAAGAACCCGGTCAGGGTCTACGATGTCAGTGTGCCCCGGCACCCCGTGACGCGCTGAGCGCTTTCTTTCCCGGTATTAATCCGACACGCGGACCCGGTTATTGAATGTGTGAGCCAGAGGAAATACCGTCACAAACAAGAGTTACTTGACATAACTATAACCTTCAACTCGAGGGTTAACGTTGCAGCCTTCAAGTACTCCATCAGTTTTCGCAATAAGACACGAACAAGGGACACGTAACGTGGCAGCTCCGCAGAATTACTTGGCCGTCATCAAAGTCGTCGGCATCGGCGGCGGTGGCGTGAACGCAGTCAACCGCATGATCGAGGTCGGCCTCAGGGGTGTTGAATTCATCGCCATCAACACCGACGCCCAGGCCCTGCTCATGAGCGACGCCGACGTGAAGCTCGACGTCGGACGCGAGCTGACCCGTGGGCTCGGCGCCGGCGCCAACCCCGAGGTGGGCAAGCAGGCTGCCGAAGACCACGCTGACGAGATCGAGGAAGTCCTGCGCGGTGCCGACATGGTGTTCGTCACCGCCGGCGAAGGCGGCGGTACGGGTACCGGTGGCGCCCCCGTCGTGGCCCGGATCGCCCGCTCCCTCGGTGCCCTGACCATCGGTGTGGTCACCCGTCCGTTCACCTTCGAAGGCCGGCGGCGCGCCGGTTCCGCGGAGGCCGGCATCGACGCCCTGCGCGACGAGGTGGACACCCTGATCGTGATCCCCAACGACCGCCTGCTCTCCATCAGCGACCGGAACGTCTCCGTCCTGGATGCCTTCCGTTCCGCCGACCAGGTCCTGCTGTCCGGTGTCCAGGGCATCACTGACCTCATCACCACCCCGGGCCTGATCAACCTGGACTTCGCCGACGTCAAGTCGGTCATGCAGGGCGCAGGCTCGGCCCTCATGGGCATCGGCTCCGCCCGCGGCGAAGACCGGGCTGTGAAGGCGGCCGAACTGGCCATCGCCTCGCCGCTGCTGGAAGCCTCCATTGACGGCGCCCACGGCGTCCTGCTGTCCATCCAGGGTGGCTCCGACCTCGGCCTGTTCGAAATCAACGAGGCCGCCCGCCTTGTCCAGGAAGTCGCCCACCCCGAAGCCAACATCATCTTCGGCGCAGTCATCGACGACGCCCTCGGCGATGAAGCGCGCGTCACGGTGATCGCGGCCGGTTTCGACGACGTCAAGGCCACCTCGCCCTCCATGGACCAGTCCCAGCCGCAGGTCGCGCCGCAGCGGCCGGCCGCGCCTGCAGCCGCTCCCGCCTCCGCGCACCAGCAGGGCGGCGGCAACCACCAGCAGAACGCCCAGCCGGTACACGCCGGCGTCGGGGCGGCAGGCCTCAGCAACTGGGGCCAGCAGCGTCCCACGGCCGTCCCGGCCGACTCGGGCTTCGACGTCGACCTGCCCTCTGTGGTGGAGCCGGACCTGACCGGCACCCACCCGGACGACCTGGATGTCCCCGACTTCCTGAAGTAGGCAGCGGTTTGTTCCATTGGCGGGCCGACATCCTTCCCGGGGTGTCGGCCGCATTCACCGATGTGCAGGCAGGAAACCTTGCCCTGCACGTGGGGGACGACCCCACCGCCGTCCAGGGGCGCCGCGAACGCCTGGAGCAGTCCATTGGCCTGGCGCCCCGGTCGCTGCGTTTCATGAACCAGGTCCACGGCACCACCGTGGTCTTGATGGACGGGGAAACGCCCGCCCCTGAAGCTGACGCGATGGTGTCCCGGGGAGTCCCCCTGGCCGTGATGGTGGCGGACTGCATTCCCGTGCTGCTCGCAGGGGATTCCGCTGCCGGACCGGTCCTGGCCGCCGTCCACGCTGGCCGCCCTGGAATCGCGCATGGCGTCATCCCCGCAGCCGTGGAGGCCATGGCATCCCTTGGCGCCTCCCGGATCCGGGCATGGCTGGGTCCCTCAATCTGCGGCGCCTGCTACGAGGTCCCCGCCCCCCTGCGGGATGAGGTGGCCGCCGCGGTGCCGGCCACCCGGAGCACGACCTCTTGGGGAACGCCCGCCCTCGACCTTCCCGCCGGCGCCCGAACCCAGCTTGAGTCTGCCGGGGTGGACATCGAGTACACCGGCCCGTGCACGCTTGAGACCCAAACGCTCTACTCCTACCGCCGGGATGCCAACACTGGCCGGTTCGCAGGCCTGCTCTGGTGCCATGACTGAGCCGGCGGGCACCGGGCAGGGGCAGGACGTGGATCCCCGGACGGCGGAACTGGCCCGGCGGCTTTCAGCCGTTCGGGAGCGGATTGCTGCAGCAGCGGCACGCGCCGGCCGCGCTGACCGGCTCCCGGCCCTGATCGTGGTCACCAAATTCCATCCGGCCGGGGACATCCGCCGCCTTGCCGCCCTTGGCGTCCGGGATGTTGGCGAGAACCGGGACCAGGAAGCCGCCGCGAAGGCCCAGGAACTGGCCGACCTGCCGTTGACATGGCACTTCGTAGGCCAGCTGCAGACCAAAAAGGCCAAGTCCGTGGCGCGTTACGCTGCCGCCGTCCACTCCGTGGACCGGCCACAGCTGGTGGAAGCCCTGGCGAAGGCAGTCCGGAACGAGATGGACAGCAACGGCCGTGCCCCGCTGGACTGCTTCATCCAGGTCAGTCTCGAGGAGGACGCCGGCACGCACCGGGGCGGGGCAGCTCCCGCCGACGTGTCCGCCCTGGCTGATCAGATCGCCGGGTCGCATGTACTCAACCTCGCCGGCGTCATGGCGGTGGCACCGCTGGGGGCGCCACCGGAGCCGCCCTTTGAGAAACTGGCCGGAATTTCCGCCCGGCTGGTGGCAACCCACCCCGGTGCAGTGGGAATCTCGGCGGGGATGAGCCAGGACCTCGAGGCCGCCATCAGGTTCGGGGCGACACACCTGCGAATCGGTTCCGATATTCTCGGTTCCCGTCCCGCCGTGGGGTAGCGTCGGTCCTGTTGGAAGTGATGGGCGGGGGACTCCAGTGCTGTCAAGTCATTGGGCGGCCCGCTTACGGGACACGATTAGGAGTCGACCATGGCCGGCGCTCTGCGCAAGACAATGATCTATCTTGGGCTCGCCGACGGCGATGAGCATTACGAGTCCGAGCAAGAGACAACACGTAAGGATGAGGACGAACCCATGGAAGTTGACCGCGAGGAACGCCGTGCTCCGGCACCCGTCCGCGAAGTCAGCCGCGAGGCGTCCTACGCCCCTGAAGAGGAATACCGCGCCCCTGTGACCCCCATAAAGCGCGCGGCCTCGAGCCGCGAAGAGAACACCGGTCTGCGCCAGATCACGACCATCCACCCGCGTTCCTACAACGATGCGAAGCTCATCGGCGAGAGTTTCCGCGATGGCATCCCCGTGATCATGAACGTTACGGACATGGGCGAGGCCGATGCCAAACGCCTGGTCGACTTCTCAGCGGGGCTGGTTTTCGGCCTGCGGGGAAGCATTGAGCGGGTCACCAACAAGGTGTTTCTTCTCTCACCGTCCTACGTGGAAGTCATCGGCGACGACAAGAAGGCCAGCGACACGCAGGCCAGCTTCTTTAACCAAAGCTAAGCTCCAGGGCTGCTATCAGATGCCAGGCAGGGACACCTGTCTGGCATCTGTGCTGAAATAGACAAGACAACAGCGGTAGACACAGCGGGCCCCGCCACGAAGGCGCCGCATGAATATGGAGATATGGAATAAGTCATGGGAATTGTTTTCGGACTTCTCTATCTCGCCTTGCTGCTGTTCTTCGTAGCCCTCATCATCCGCCTGGTCTTCGACTGGGTGCAGATGTTCGCGAGGGAATGGCGGCCCCGGGGCGCGGCCCTGGTTGTGGCCCACGCCGTTTACTCCATCACAGACCCGCCACTCAAGGGACTGCGGCGGCTGATCCCGCCGCTCCGGCTCGGCGGCGTCTCCCTGGACCTGGGCTTCCTGATCCTGTTCATCGGCGTCAGCATCGCGATGAGCGTCACCAGAGGCCTGGCCTGAAATGCCAACCAGACCCAGCAATGCAGTCCGATCCTTCCCGGAACAGCTACTGTAAAGCGAAGAACCCTCCCGTTTGACACCGCAGTGTTGAATTAGAGTAAGCAGACCAAATTTAGGTACCGTAGTTTTGACGGCCGGAAGGCCTACTGACTAACCAGACCAGTGAGGTGACCAGATGGCTTTGACGCCAGAAGACGTTGTCAACAAGCGCTTTCAGCCCACCAAGTTCCGCGAGGGCTATGACCAGGACGAGGTTGACGACTTCCTGGACGAGATCGTCGTTGAACTCCGCCGCCTGAACCAGGAAAACGACGAGCTCCGCAAGAAGCTCGCCGAAACCGGTTCCAGCGTTCCGGCAAGCTCCGCCGGAGCCCCTGTGGTGGAGAAGGTCCCCGCGCCGGTCAAGGCCGACAAGGACGAGGCCCGCGAGAAGGCAGAGGCTGAGGCGAAGGCTGCCGAAGCCAACAAGAAGAAGGACGTCCAGCCGGCTGCTCCGGCTGCCGCCGCACCGGCCGCGCCCGCGTCTGCTGCCACTCCTTCCGCCGAATCCGCTGCCGGCCTGCTGGCCATGGCACAGCAGATGCACGACCGCCACGTCGCCGACGGCCAGGCCCAGAAGGACAAGATCATCGCCGAAGCGCAGATCGAAGCCAGCAGCCTCGTCAACGACGCGCAGGAGAAGTCCCGCAAGATCCTTGGTGCACTGGAGCAGCAGCGCTCCGTGCTGGAACGCAAGGTGGAGCAGCTCCGCGGCTTCGAACGCGACTACCGCTCGCGCCTGAAGGCCTACATCGAAGGCCAGCTCCGCGACCTCGAAGCTCGTGGCTCCGTGGCGACGCCGGAAGTCAGCGAAGCCAACTAAGCCTGGCAGCACGTATTCTGAAAGCCGGTGGCTGAGGATTCCTCGGCCACCGGCTTTCGGCATTGAATCCCAGTTCCCCGAATTGAAAGCACCATGACTGACGAACTTGCCGCGGATGCGGCACGCCCTGTCCCGCCCCCGAACCGGCCCCACCGGCCTGTGCTGCTGTCCCTGTTCGCCGGGTTCGCGGTCTTTGCCTACGTCCTGGACCAGCTGACGAAGCTCTGGGTCACTTCCACCATGGTGGAAGGGGAGCGGATCCCAGTGCTGCCCCCACTGCTGCACTGGTATTTCATCCGCAACTCCGGTGCCGCGTTTTCCATCGGCGAGAACGTCACCTGGGTGTTTTCGATCATCATGGCCGGCGTCGCCATCGCGATTCTTTTCCAGGTGCGTCGGCTTGGCTCGGCCTGGTGGTCCCTGGCCTTGGGCCTGCTGCTGGGCGGTGCCCTGGGAAACCTGACCGATCGGCTTTTCCGTGAGCCATCCTTCGGCATGGGACATGTGGTGGACTTCATCCAACTTCCCAACTTTGCCATCTTCAACATCGCCGACTCCGCCGTCGTATCCGCCGTCGCCATCATCTGCATCCTGACCATCCGCGGCATCGCCCTGGACGGGACCCGGCTGGGCAGCGCGCACAAGGACAAGCCCGGCCATGAGTGAGCGGATCATGGTCTCCGACGAGTACGCCGGGACGCGGGCGGATGCAGGACTGGCGGGCCTCCTGGGGGTATCACGGTCCGTCGCTGCGGCCCTGCTGGCCGAAGGCCACGTCCTGAACCAGGGTAAGGCCATGGGCAAATCGGCGAAGCTCGCGGCTGGCGACGTCCTGGACGTCACCATCCCGGAACGTCGGGATCCCCTGGAAGTTGTGGAGGAAGTTGTGGAAGGCCTGGATATCCTGCTCGACGACGACGATTTCGTCGTCGTCGACAAACCCGTGGGTGTCGCGGCCCATCCTTCGCCCGGCTGGGTAGGACCCACCGTGGTGGGCGGACTCGCCGCCGCGGGCTACCGCATTTCCACCTCG
This sequence comes from Paenarthrobacter sp. 22069, assembly GCF_052046035.1. Lineage (NCBI taxonomy): Bacteria > Bacillati > Actinomycetota > Actinomycetes > Micrococcales > Micrococcaceae > Paenarthrobacter > Paenarthrobacter sp. 22069. Next base: position 78,900 of record NZ_JBQEQF010000019.1, read on the forward strand.
GGCGCTCCCGAGCGTGCCGGCATTGTGCACCGGCTCGACGTCGGTACGTCGGGTGTGATGGTTGTGGCGAAGTCCGAGCGGGCGTACACCGCGCTGAAGCGGGCCTTCAAGGAACGCACCGTGGACAAGGTCTACCACGCAGTGGTGCAGGGACTCCCTGACCCCCTGACCGGCACCATCGACGCCCCCATCGGCCGCCACCCGGGCCATGACTGGCGCTTTGCCGTGATCGAGGACGGCCGGCCGTCGATAACCCATTACGAAGTCCTCGAGGCCTTCGGCAAGGCGAGCCTGGTAGAGGTCCATCTTGAGACCGGCCGTACGCACCAGATCAGGGTCCACTTCTCTGCGCTGCGCCACCCCTGCGCAGGAGACCTGACCTACGGTGCCGACCCCCGGCTCGCCGCCAACCTGGGGCTCACGCGGCAGTGGCTGCACGCACGCCAGCTTGCCTTTGACCATCCCGTGACAGGGGAGCGGGTGACGGTCACCAGCGGGTATCCGCAGGACCTGGCCTATGCACTGGACGTGCTGGAATCGGGCCAGGCCTGACACCCGGCTTGCCGGGTCCGGCCCGATGCAGCGCTTAGAATGGTCCGGTGAGTTCCAGCAATGATTCGTTCGTCCACCTGCACACCCACACCGAATATTCCATGCTGGATGGAGCAGCCCGCCTGGGGGAGCTGTTCGACGAGACCGAGCGCCTGGGCATGCCTGCCCTTGCCACCACGGACCACGGCTACCTGTTCGGCGCTTTCGATTTCTGGCAGAAGGCCCAGGCCAAGGGCATCAAGCCGATCATCGGCGTCGAAGCCTATGTAACTCCCGGGACCGCGCGGACCGACAAGGAACGCGTGCGCTGGGGCGACGAATCCCAGCGCAAGGACGATGTGTCCGGTGGTGGTTCGTACACCCACATGACGCTCCTGAGCTACAACAACGTGGGCATGCGGAACCTCTTCCGTGCCTCATCCATCGCGTCCCTCGACTCGGTCTTCGGCAAATGGCCACGCCTGGACCGGGAGCTGCTGAACACCTACTCCGAAGGACTCATCGCCACCACGGGCTGCCCCTCCGGGGAAGTCCAGACCCGGCTCCGTCTCGGGCAGTACCGCGAAGCACTCGAGGCTGCGGCCGAGTTCCGGGATATCTTCGGCGCGGAAAACTATTTCTGCGAACTGATGGACCACGGGCTGGACATTGAGCGGCGGGTCACCGGCGACTTGCTGCGGCTCGCCAAGGACCTGAACCTGCCGCTGGTGGCCACCAACGACCTCCACTACACGCACGAGCACGACGCCAAGGCACACGAAGCCCTGCTGGCCATCCAGTCCGGCTCCACCCTGCTTGAACCCACCTACGACAACGGCGGCTCGCGGTTCGCGTTCTCCGGCAGCGGCTACTACCTCAAGTCGCCGCGCGAGATGCGGGAACTCTTCCGCGACCATCCGGATGCCTGCGACAACACGCTCCTGATCGCAGAGCGTTGTGAGGTGTCCTTCAACACGGACGCCAACTACATGCCCCGCTTCCCCTGCCCGCCGGGCGAGGACGAGACGTCCTGGCTGGTCAAGGAAGTGGACAAGGGCCTGCAGTACCGCTACCCGGGCGGTATCCCGGACGAGGTCCGCAAGCAGGCCGACTACGAGCTCGGCGTCATCACGTCCATGGGGTTCCCCGGATACTTCCTGGTGGTTGCCGACTTCATCAACTGGGCCAAGAACAACGGCATCCGCGTGGGTCCGGGACGTGGCTCAGGTGCAGGCTCCATGGTGGCCTACGCCATGCGCATCACCGACCTCGACCCCCTCCGCCACGGCCTGATCTTCGAACGGTTCCTCAACCCGGACCGCGTCTCCATGCCCGACTTCGACGTCGACTTCGATGACCGGCGCCGCTCGGAAGTCATCGACTACGTGACCCGCAAGTACGGCGACGAGCGTGTGGCGATGATTGTCACCTACGGCACCATCAAGACCAAGCAGGCCCTCAAGGACTCCTCGCGCGTCCTGGGCTACCCGTTCAGCATGGGCGAGACGCTGACCAAGGCCCTGCCGCCCGCGGTCATGGCCAAGGACATACCGCTGGCCGACATCCAGAACCCGGACGCCAAGCGCTACAGCGAGGCCGGCGACTTCCGGCAGCTGATCGCCACCGACCCCGAAGCAGCCAAGGTCTTCGAGACGGCCCTGGGTATCGAGGGCCTGAAGCGGCAGTGGGGCGTGCATGCCGCCGGCGTGATCATGTCGTCGGACCCCATCATCGACGTCATCCCGATCATGCGCCGTTTCCAGGACGGCCAGGTGATCACCCAGTTCGACTACCCGACGTCCGAGGGCCTTGGCCTGATCAAGATGGACTTCCTGGGCCTGCGGAACCTGACGATCATTTCCGACGCCCTCGAGAACATCAAGATGAACCGCGGCATCGACCTGGACCTGGAAAACCTCGAGCTCGACGACGCCGCCTCCTACGAACTTCTCGCCCGCGGCGACACCCTGGGCGTGTTCCAGCTCGACGGCGGTCCCATGCGGTCACTGCTCAAGCTGATGAAGCCTGACAACTTTGAAGACATCTCCGCCGTCCTGGCGCTCTATCGTCCGGGTCCCATGGGCGCCAACGCCCACACCGACTATGCGCTGCGCAAAAACGGGATCCAGGAGGTCATCCCCATCCACCCGGAGCTGGAGGAGCCGCTCAAGGAGATCCTCGGTGGTACGTACGGCCTGATTGTGTACCAGGAGCAGGTCATGGCCGTGGCGCAGAAGCTCGCCGGCTACTCGCTGGGCCAGGCAGACATCCTCCGCCGCGCGATGGGCAAGAAGAAGAAATCCGAGCTGGACAAGCAGTTCGCGGGCTTCTCCCAGGGCATGCAGGACAACGGCTACTCCATGGAGGCCGTCAAGACACTGTGGGACATTCTCCTGCCCTTCTCGGACTACGCCTTCAACAAGGCGCACTCGGCAGCCTACGGGGTGATCTCCTACTGGACCGCGTACCTCAAGGCCCACTACGCGCCGGAGTACATGGCGGCGCTGCTGACCTCGGTGGGCGATGACAAGGACAAGTCCGCCATCTACCTCAACGAGTGCCGGCGCATGGGCATCACGGTGCTTCCGCCGGACGTCAACGAGTCCGCCCTGAACTTCACCCCGGTGGGGAACGACATCCGTTTCGGCATGGGCGCCATCCGCAACGTGGGCGTCAACGCCGTGGAAGCCATGGTGGCAGCACGCGAAAGCGAGGGTGCCTTCACCTCGTTCAAGGACTACCTGATGAAGGTTCCGGCCGTCGTCTGCAACAAGCGGACCATCGAGTCCCTCATCAAGTCCGGCGCGTTCGACTCACTGGGCCATCACCGCCGCGCCCTGGCAATGATCCACGAAGAGGCCATCGACTCCGTCATCACCCTCAAGCGCAACGAGGCCATCGGCCAGTTCGACCTTTTCGCCGGGTTCGAGGACGCCGGGGCGGAATCGTCCTCCCTGAGCATCGACATTCCGGACCTGCCGGAGTGGGAGAAGAAGGACAAGCTCTCGTTCGAACGGGACATGCTGGGCCTGTACGTCTCGGACCACCCGCTGCAGGGCCTTGAGGGCCTGCTGAGCCAGCACGCGGAAATGAGCATCACCACCATCCTCGGCGAGGACGGGCCGCAGGATGGCGCCATCATCACCATCGCCGGAATGATCACCTCGTTGAGCCGCCGCATCGCCAAAGCCAGCGGAAATGCGTACGCCCGGGCCGAGGTGGAGGACCTGGGCGGTTCCATCGAGGTGATGTTCTTCGGCCAGGTTTACGGACCCATCGCATCCGTGCTGGCCGAGGACCTGATCGTGGTGGTCAAGGGCCGCCTGCAGAAGCGCGACGACGGCGCCATCACGCTGAACTGCATGGAACTGTCTGTCCCGGACCTTAGCGAGGGCCTGCACGGACCACTGGTGATCACCATGCCCACCCACAAGGCCACCGAGGCCGTGGTCACGGAGCTTGGCGATGTGCTGCGCACCCACCGCGGCAACTCGGAGGTCAGGCTCCACCTGCAGGGCGACACCCGCACGGAAATCATGGGCCTGCCGGTGCACCTGCGGGTGAACCCCAGCCCGTCCTTGTTCGGTGACCTGAAAGTCCTGCTGGGCCCGGCCTGCCTGGACGCCTGACAAAGACGCGGACGACGGCGGGANTCGTCCGCGTCCTTGTGCCCGGTAAGGTCCGGGCTGGCTAGATTTCGTAGTCCAGCGGCACCGGCTGCCCGTAGGCCCCGCCGTGGTAGAGCAGCGGCGATCCCTCGCCGCCCACCTGGCCATCCACCACCTGGACCACCACCACCGCGTTGTTTTCGAACGAGAGCCGCATTTGGACTTCGCCGATCAGCCAGCCCGCCACGTCCTTGAGGATAGGAACGCCGTGCGGGCCAACCTCCCAGTGGTTGCCTTCGAACCGGTTGCCGGGGCGGGCAAAGCGCGCGGCCAGTTCCTGGTTCTCCAGCCCCAGCATGTGGACCCCGAGGTACTGGGTGTTGGCGACCGCCGGCCAGGACCTGGAACTGCGGGCCATGTTGAACGTGAAGCGCGGCGGCTTGGCGGACAATGACGCGACCGAGGTGGCGGTGAAGCCGTAGGGCTCATCCTGGTAGTTCACCGTAATGATGGCCACGCCGGCGGCGTGCCGGCGGAACATCTCCCTGAACGTCTGCTCGAACGGCTCGCTGCTGTCGGTCACCGGGACTCCTGCACTAGGTGGCGTAACTCTTCCTCCAAGCGTATTGGTCCGTGGTCGCGGCAGGAAAACATGCCGCGGCGGCAACGGGGCCGATTCCCCCGCAGGAAGCTTTGTTAAGGTGTGTTGCATGACAAACTTTGCCCGCCCCGCCAGGCGGCTCCTGCCCTGGTCCCTGCTGCTGGTACCCGCGGCAGCGGGCATCCCGGCCGGACTCCTGTGGTGGCTCCTGGCCCCGGGCGGGCTGAACCTGATAACGCGGGATCCCGCGCTGTCCTCGGGCACCGTCCCGCTGGTCTGGCTGCCGCGCGACCTTACGCTCGCCGGGATCCTGGTGCTGGCCGGCTGCCTCCTTGCGGTGTTCCTGGCGGACGGCAAGCGGCGCGATCCACAGGCTGCACTGTTGACAGGGCTGGCCGGAGCACTGGCCGGCAGCGCCGTGGCGTGGGGGACCGGTATTCTGGCGGCGCGCTTGTGGGGTCCGGCCGTTGACGCCTCGGCGAACGCCAGCATCGCCTTTTCCCTCCGGGCATGGCCGGTCCTGCTGCTGTGGCCCGCCGCCACGGCGGTGTCCGTTTTCATCCTGGAACTCTTAGGCGCCGGTGGCAGGAAACCGGACGCCGGCCCTGCCGGAACAGCCACCCGGTTCAGCCCCCTAAAATAGACCGGTGACCACTTCCCCGGAACTTCCCGCCTCCGTGACCGCCGCCGTCGACTTCCGCACCATCGACCTGCGTGGCCGCAGCATGACCCTCGCAGCCCTGCGCGCCGCCGTTCCCCGTGCCACGGGCCACACCATGGCCGATGCGGAGGAAAAGGTTTTGCAGATCATCTCCGCGGTGCGCCAGCGCGGCTTCGCTGCCTTGGCGGAGCTGGCGGAGAAATTCGACGGCGTGGCGCAGGAGCATCCGCTGGTTCCCAGGGAGGCCATCTCCGCCGCCCTGGACGCTCTGGACCCTGCCGTGCGGGCCGCCCTGGAGGAATCCATCAGCCGGGCCCGGAAGTTCGCCGACGGGCAGCGCCCCCGCAACGTGGACGTGGAACTCGGTGACGGCGCCGTGGTCAGCCAGAACTGGGTGCCGGTGGGGCGCGTCGGGCTGTACGTTCCCGGCGGGCTCGCCGTGTACCCGTCGTCCGTGGTGATGAACGTCGTGCCGGCGCTGGCAGCCGGCGTCGAATCCATTGCCCTGGCCTCGCCGCCGCAGAAGGAATTCGGCGGACTCCCGCACCCCACGATCCTCGCGGCGGCGGCGCTGCTGGGCATCACCGAGGTCTATGCCATCGGCGGAGCGCAGGCGATCGCCGCCTTTGCGTACGGCATCGAGGCAACGGACGCCGGCGCGGCGCTGGAGCCCGTGGATGTGGTGACCGGTCCCGGCAACATTTTCGTCGCCACGGCCAAGCGACTGGTCAAGGGCGTTGTGGGAATCGACTCCGAGGCAGGAACCACGGAGATCGCCATCCTGGCCGATGACTCCGCCAAGCCCGCGCTGGTCGCCGCAGATCTGCTCAGCCAGGCCGAGCACGATCCGAAGGCCGCATCGGTCCTGATCACCGATTCGCAGGACCTGGCCGCCGCCGTCCGTGTGGAACTGGAACGACAGGCCGCGGCCACCAAGCACTCGGACAGGGTCCGTGAGGCGCTGTCCGGCCCGCAGTCCGGCGTGGTGCTGGTGGACGGCATGGAGCAGGGGATCGCTGCCTGCGATGCCTACGCGGCAGAGCACCTGGAAATCATGACCCGGGACGCTGCGGCCGTGGCCGCCCGTATCAGGAACGCCGGAGCCATCTTCGTCGGCGACTACAGCCCGGTAAGCCTGGGGGACTACTGCGCCGGTTCCAACCACGTCCTGCCCACCAGCGGCACCGCGGCCTTCTCCTCGGGCTTGAACGTGACCACCTTCCTGCGGGCCATCCAGGTCATCAACTACAGCCGGGAGGCCCTGGAACAGGTCAGCGGACACATCGTCAGCCTGTCACGGGCCGAGGACCTGCCCGCCCACGGCGATGCGGTCACAGCGCGTTTCCCTGCCAACGGGTGACACCACTAGATGTAGTAATTACAGGATTGTTATTACCCCATATCTGGCCGTAAACTGGGAGACGCCACGGCATCGCCCCCCGGCGGTGCTGGTGGCTTCCAAGGACGCCGCAGACCACGAGCGTGAAGGGGGACCGCCATGTACTGTCCGTTCTGCCGCAACCCCGATTCCCGCGTGGTTGACAGCCGCATGGCCGATGACGGGTCAGCCATCCGGCGCCGCCGGCAGTGTCCCGAATGCGGCCGCCGCTTCACCACGGTCGAAACCACGAGCCTCTCCGTCATCAAGCGGTCCGGCGTGGGAGAACCCTTCAGCCGCAGCAAGGTCATCAATGGCGTGCGCAAGGCGTGCCAGGGCCGCCCTGTGAGCGAGGATGACCTTGCCATGCTGGCCCAGGAAGTGGAGGAACAGATCCGTTCCTCCGGCGCGGCCGAAATCGACGCACACGAGGTTGGGCTGGTGATCCTCGGGCCCCTGCAGAAACTCGACAAGGTGGCCTACCTGCGTTTCGCCAGTGTCTACCAGGCATTCGAGTCGCTGGAGGACTTCGAAACCGCTATCGCGCTGCTCCGCCATGAGGCGGAGGAAGACGCCAAGGGCGCTGCCAAGAGCTCCGAGAAGAGCCCGCTCTAGACTCCGGTGGCGGCAGCGGAGGGGAAGCCGCAGCCGCCACCGGCACCACCCTACTTAGCCAGTTTGTGCTTCAGCGCGATTTCCAGCGCCGCTCCCACGATGCCTGCCTCGTTGCGCAGCACAGCGGGGACAATCGGGGTGCGGAGCTTGAGGTTGGGAAGGTATTCATCCGCGCGCTTGGAGATGCCGCCGCCCACGATGAAGAGTTCCGGTGAGAACAGGAACTCAACGTGCGAGAAGTAGCGCTGCAGCAGCACGCTGTACTCATCCCAGGACAATCCGTCGCGTTCACGGGCAACGGCCGACGCCTTGGATTCGGCGTCGAACCCGCCTATTTCCAGGTGGCCCAGCTCCGCGTTGGGAACCAGTTTGCCGTCGAAGATGAAGGCGGAGCCAATGCCCGTGCCCAGGGTGATCACCAGCACCGTTCCGGAAACGCCCGCACCCGCACCGTACCGTGCCTCGGCCAGGCCCGCCGCGTCGGCGTCGTTGATGACCTCCACCGGCCGGCCAAGCCGTGCTGTGAGGAGCGCATCGATGTCGGTGTCCAGCCAGCTCTTGTCCACATTGGCTGCCGAGTGCACCACGCCGTGCTGGATGATTCCCGGGAAGGTCACACCTACGGGGGAGCCGGCCTCCGGGGCCTCCGGGCGTGCCGAAAGCTCGGCCACCACCAGGGCCACGGCCTCGGCGACTGCTTTGGGGGTGGCGGGCTGCGGGGTGGGGACGCGGAAGCGCTCACCCAGGAGCTTGCCCTTCTTCAGGTCGACAATGCCGCCCTTGATGCCTGTACCACCGATGTCGATGCCGATCAGCGGTGCATTCTTGTGCGACTTCTCGTCCTTCTTGGCCAATGGGATTCCGTTCTAGACAGGGGCGGGCAGGAAAAGGGGCGCCCATGGGCAGCCCATAACAAGGGTCCGGTCTGCACCGGCGGACCATGCCCAGGGCGGGCATGGGACAGCCTACGGCAGGGTAAGGATTTCGGCGCCGGTCTCGGTGACCAGCAGGGTGTGCTCGAACTGGGCGGTGCGTTTGTGGTCCCGGGTGACGACTGTCCAGTCATCGCTCCACATGTCCCACTCCACCGTGCCCAGGGTGAGCATCGGCTCGATGGTGAACACCATGCCCGCCTCAATCACCGTGCTGTAGGCGGGGGCGGCGTCGTAGTGCGGGATGATGAGCCCGGTGTGGAAGGCTTCACCGACGCCGTGGCCGGTAAAGTCACGCACCACACCGTAGCCAAAACGCTTGGCATAGGACTGGATGGCGCGGCCGATGACGTTGATCTCGCGTCCGGGGGCCACCGCCTTGATTGCGCGGTTCAGGGATTCCTGGGTCCGTTCCACCAGCAGGCGTGATTCCTCATCGACGTCGCCCACCAGGAAGGTGTAATTGGTGTCGCCGTGGACCCCGTTGATGTACGCGGTGATGTCGATGTTGATGATGTCGCCGTCCTGGACCACGGTGCTGTCCGGGATGCCGTGGCAGATGACCTCGTTCAGGGAGGAGCAAAGCGACTTGGGGAATCCGCGGTAGCCGAGGGTGGAGGGGTAGGCATGGTGGTCCAGCAGGAACTCATGCCCCACCCTGTCCAGCTCATCGGTGGTGACGCCAGGCTGGATGTGCTTGCCCACCTCCACGATGGCCTGCGCTGCGATCTTCCCAGCTACCCGGATTTTTTCGATGGTTTCCGCGGACTTGACCTCGGAGCCGGTGAATTTGGCGGGTGCAGGCTTGCCCACATACTCCGGACGGGGGATGGACGCCGGGACGGGACGCTGCGGACTCAAGGTACCCGGGGTGAGGGTGCCAATGGGTGCAGTCGAGGCAAGGGAAGGCATAGATTGATCATATAAGGCACCACAGAACGCCTAACAACCGACAAGCGGCGGAGGGCATGCGTAAGTGTTTGTGTTACGTGGGTCACCCCGGTTTTCCTGTCGCCGGAACGAGGAGCAACGATGACTGAGTACTGGTTCAACATCAAGACCCACGAGGTGGAAGAGGACCGGCTGTCGGACTGGAGCCAGCTCATTGGGCCGTACAAGACCCGGGCCGAAGCCGAGCACGCCCTGGAAAAGGTCAAGGCGCGCAACGAGGCCTGGGAAAAGGGCGACGACGACTGAACGGTTGGGTGCCAGGGCGTCTGGGGTCAGGGCGTTTTGACGGCGGGGCGTCAGGGCGGCACTCCTCCGCGGACTGCCTCGGCCGCGGACGGCCTCACCTTGACGTCCGCTTCCGGAGTACCGCCCGGACGCTGCGGGTCATCCGGGCATATCCGTCAGTCGCCGGTTCCATAGTGCCGTCCGGCCGAAGCTGAAAGTTTAGAAGGAGTGTTCCGGGCCGGGGAACGCGCCGGACCGGACGTCGTCGCCATAGGCCGTGGCGGCGTCGAGCAGGGTGTTCCGCAGGTCCGCGTACTGCTTCACGAACTTGGCCATCCGGCCGCCCCTGAGGCCCGCCATGTCCTGCCAGACGAGGACCTGCCCGGTGGTTGCCTTGCCGGCCCCGATGCCCACGGTGGGCACGTCCACTGCTGCATCGACGGCGGCGGCCGTCTCCGCGGGCACCATTTCCATCAGCACGCAGAATGCGCCGGCGTCCGCAAGGGCGCGGGCATCCTCGATGAGCCGCTGGCCGTCGTCTCCGCGGCCCTGGACCCGGTACCCGCCCAGGGCGTGTTCACTCTGCGGGGTGAAGCCAATGTGGGCCATGACCGGGATCCCCGCCTGCACCATGGCCCGGACCGTGGGCGCGTAGTACTGTCCGCCTTCGATCTTGACTGCGTGTGCCAGCCCTTCCTTCAGGAACCGCACGCCGGCGGCCACGGCCTGTTCCGCGCTGACCTCGTAGCTTCCGAACGGCAGGTCCGCCACCACCAGGGCGCGCTTCGCGGACCTGGCCACGGCCCGGCACAGGGGGAGCAGCTCATCAACGGTCACCGGCAGGCTGGTCTCATTGCCAAACACGTTGTTTGAGGCGGAATCACCCACCAGCAGCACCTCGATGCCGGCAGCATCAAATATCTCGGCTGTGTACTGCTCGTAGGCGGTAAGCATGGCGAACTTCGTGCCGTCGCGCTTGGCCTGCTGCAGGTGGTGGACGCGGACCCTGGCCGGCTTCCGTACAGCTGTGGCGGCGGCTTCGGCACTGGCGGGGGCGGTGGTGCCGGGGCCGGTGCCGTACGGTGCGGGTACTTCTGCGGACGCGCGGGAGTCGGAGCTGTTGCTGGAAGCCATGGGATGAGCGTAGTGCGGTACCCGCCGTACTAGCTACCGCGTGCATCGCAGGAGAGCGGTGATTAGCGTCATAACAGTCGTGCCCGTGGGGCCATGCTGCACCGGGTAAGGACCGGTGCCGGTGGGAGGTCCGGGCGCCGCGCCAGGTTAATGCTGTGTTACGCGGGGTGCAGGCTCAAGCATGACGGCCGAATGATTAGTACAGTGTTGATGAACTGCTGCCGGTTCTCCCCATTGCGCGGACCCGGAGCATGGACGTTGACCGGAGAAGAGGCCATCATGGACCGCCAGCAAGAGTTTGTCCTGCGCACAATCGAAGAGCGTGACGTGCGTTTCGTGCGCCTGTGGTTCACCGATGTGGTGGGTTCGCTGAAGTCCGTGGCGCTTGCTCCGGCCGAAGTCGAGGGAGCCTTCGAGGAAGGCCTGGGCTTCGACGGTTCCTCGATCGAGGGCCTGGCCCGCGTCTTTGAATCGGACATGCTGGCCCAGCCCGATCCCGCCACCTTCCAGATCCTGCCGTGGCGCGGTGAGACTGAGCAGACCTCCCGGATGTTCTGCGACATCCTGACCCCGGACGGCGAGCCCTCCGCGGCTGACCCGCGCAACGTGCTCAAGCGCACCCTGGCCAAAGCCGCGGACATGGGCTTCACCTGCTACACCCACCCGGAGATCGAGTTCTACCTGCTGAAGTCGCACGAGCCGGGCCCCAACGGCGCCCCGGTGCCGGTCGATGAGGGCGGCTACTTCGACCACGTCCCCGGCGGCGTGGCCCAGGACTTCCGCCGCACCGCGGTGACCATGCTCGAATCCGTCGGCATCTCCGTGGAATTCAGCCACCATGAGGCCGGCCCTGGCCAGAACGAGATCGACCTCCGCTACGCCGACGCGCTGCAGACGGCCGACAACATCATGACGTTCCGCACCGTCATCAAGGAGGTGGCGCTGCAGCAGGGCACGTACGCCACGTTCATGCCCAAGCCGTTCACGGACCACCCGGGCTCCGGCATGCACACGCACTTCTCGCTCTTCGAAGGTGACAGCAATGCTTTCTTCGAGGCGGGCGCCGAGTTCCAGCTGTCCAAGACCGCACGCCAGTTCATTGCCGGCATCCTCAAGCACGCGCCCGAGTTCACCGCCGTCACCAACCAGTTCGTCAACTCCTACAAGCGGCTCTGGGGCGGCGGCGAAGCACCCAGCTACCTGAGCTGGGGCCACAACAACCGTTCGGCCCTGGTCCGCGTCCCGCTGTACAAGCCGGGGAAGGGCCAGTCGGCCCGCATTGAGTACCGTGGCATCGACTCCGCAGCCAACCCCTACCTGGCCTACGCCGTCCTGCTCGGAGCCGGCCTGAAGGGCATTGAGGAAGGCTACGAGCTTCCCGCCGCAGCCGAGGACGACGTCTGGTCGCTGAGTTCGGCGGAACGCCGGGCCATGGGCCACGATCCTCTTCCGGCGAGCCTGCACGACGCCATCCGCTCCATGGAGGACTCGGAGCTTATGCCGCAGATCCTGGGGGAACAGGTCTACGAGCACTTCCTGCGCAACAAGCGCGCCGAATGGCAGGACTACCGGCTGCAGGTGACACCCTACGAGCTGCAACGCAACCTCGGCATCCTCTAGGTGCCCGGCGTGAGCCTGGCACGCCGCCTCATCGCGGCCGGATTCAACGACCTGGAGAAGGGCGAACGGTTCCTTGCCGCCCGCGAACTCGAGGGCCTGGACCAGGACACGCTCTTCGCCGGACTTCAGCTCGCGGCCAGCCCGGACACGGCACTCCAGTCCCTCGTCCGGCTGATCGAAAAACACCCCCAGCTGCGCGAGCTTGCTGCCGCCGACCTGGAGGCAAGTGAACCCATGTTCCGGGTCCTGGGCGCCTCGGAAGCGCTGGGGGAGTTCCTGATCCGGCACCCCGAGCACCTTGATGCCTTCCAGATCCGTGCCAGCCCGGAACCATTGCCTGCCGACCCCGCCCGCCTGCGGGCCACCCTCCTCCAGTCCGTCGGCGCGGACCCCCGTGCCGCCCGTCCGGTCGCCGCCACGACGGGCGTGGAGGCCTATGCGGCCCTGCGGACGGCTTACCGGCGCGGACTGGTGGACCTCGCCGTCAAGGACCTCTGTGCGGCCGATCCGCTCGATTTCCTGCCATCGGTGGGTGGCGAGCTGGCGGACCTGGCCGCGGCGGCCATCGAGGCTGCCCTCGCCGTCTCCCGGGCTGAGGCCGCCGGGCAGTACAGTGCCGCCGATGTTGCGGATGTAGGCCTGGCCGTGATTGGAATGGGCAAGTGCGGCGCCCGGGAACTGAACTACATCTCCGACGTCGACGTCATCTATGTGGTGGACCCCGGCAGCCTGGCCGACGCGGACGCCAACACCATCGGCACAGCCCTGGCCAGCGGCATTTCACGGGCCATCTCCTCGGTGGCCAGGGAACCGGGTCTATGGGAGGTGGACGCCAACCTGCGGCCCGAGGGCAAGTCCGGCCCGCTGGTCCGCACCCTCGCCTCGCACGAGACCTACTACGCCCGGTGGGCCGAGAGCTGGGAGTTCCAGGCGCTGCTCAAGGCCCGTGCCATCGCCGGTGACCCCGGGCTGGGCCGGGCCTATGAAGACGCCGTGGCGCCGCTGATCTGGAGCTCGGCCGGTCGCGACGGCTTCGTAGAGTCCGTCCAGGCCATGCGCCGGCGGGTGACTGAGCATATTCCGGCCGCAGAGGAGCAGCGGCAGATCAAGCTCGGCCGCGGCGGCCTGCGCGACGTCGAGTTCACCGTGCAGCTGCTCCAGCTGGTGCACGGCAAGGCGGATGAGTCATTACGACGGCGGGACACCACGTCGGCGATCGCCGCGCTGTCCGCGGGTGGTTACATCGGGCGTTCCGACGCAGCGGCGTTCGACAACGCCTACCGCTACCTGCGCCTGCTGGAACACCGCATCCAGCTCTTCCAGCTGCGCCGCACCCACCTGATGCCGGTGGCCGAGCCGGCGCTGCGGTCACTGGCGAAGGCAGTACTGGGCCCCTTCTCCGGTGAACGGCCAAGCCCGGATTCCCTGCTGTCCGCCTGGCATCGGACCAAGCGGTCCGTGCGTGAACTGCACGAGCGGATCTTCTACCGGCCGCTGTTGAACACCGCTGCCAAGCTCAGTAGCGAGGACGCCAGGCTGACCCCAGAGGCGGCCCAGGGGCGGCTGGCAGCCCTGGGATACCGGGATCCGCAGGGGGCCATGCGGCACATCGAGGCTCTGACCGCGGGCGTAAGCCGCCGGGCTGCACTGCAGCGGCAGCTCCTGCCCATCCTGCTGGACTGGCTTGCCGAAGGCGTGGATCCCGACTCCGGGCTCTTGGCCTTCCGCCGCGTCAGTGAAGCGCTGGGCACCACGCACTGGTACCTTGGCCTGCTCCGCGACTCCAACGCCGCAGCGGAGCGTTTGTGCCACATGCTGTCCAATTCCCGGCTGATCGCCGACCTCCTGGAAGTCTCGCCCGAGTCCGTCGCCTGGCTGGGACAGGACAAGGACCTGGTTCCTGTGGGCTTTGAGGCCCAATGGCAGGAAATCACGGCCAAAATGTCGCGGCACGCTGATCCGGAAAGTGCCATGCGCCTGATCCGGCTGATCCGGCGGCGCGAAATCCTGCGCATCGCCATCGCCGATTCGGCCGGGCTGCTGGACCAGGAGCAGGTGGGCACGGCCCTCGCGGACACGGACCGCGCCGCCGTCCTGGGAGCCCTCCGTGTGGCGGAAGGCATCGTGTCCGCCGGCGGCCCGCTGAAGACCACCGTGCTGGTGGTAGCCATGGGCCGGCAGGGCGGGCGGGAGATCGGATACGGATCCGACGCCGATGTCATGTACGTCCACCGGGCCATCCCCGGATTCACCGAAGCCGAGGCGCAGGAACAGGCTGCCCGGATTGTTTCCAAGGTATCAAGCCTGCTGACCCAGCCGTTGAAGCCCGCCATCATGGCCGAGCGGGTCCTGCAAATGGACGCCGACCTGCGGCCGGAGGGCAAGAACGGGGCCATGGTCCGCTCCCTGGACTCCTTCGCCGAGTACTACCGCCGCTGGTCCCTGATCTGGGAGGCTCAGGCCCTGCTGCGGGCCCGCCCCATGGCCGGCGATGACACGCTGGCCGCCGACTTCCTGAAGCTCATCGACCCCATCAGGTACCCGAAGTCAGTCTCTGAGCAGGACGTACGGGAGATCCGTCGCATCAAAGCCAGGGTGGAATCCGAGCGGCTGCCCCGCGGCGCCGACCCCGCACGCCATCTCAAGTTGGGCCGCGGCGGCCTCAGCGACGTCGAGTGGCTGGTACAGCTGCTGCAGCTGCAGCACGCCGGCAACCACCCGGAACTTCGCACAACGTCGACCCTGGAGGCCCTCAACGCCGCAGCGGACCTGGGGCTGCTGGACACTGCCGACGCCGGACTGCTGGCGGAGGCCTGGCAGCTTGCCAGCCGGATCAGGTCCGCCAACGTCATCTGGAGCGGCAAGGCGTCCGACCTCCTGCCCTCGTCCCGCCGGGACCTGGAGGCCGTGGCACGCTGGTGCGGTTACGAACCGGGCAACGCCACCGCCCTGGAGGAGGATTACCTGAGGGTGAGCCGCCGGGCACGGGCGGTCTTTGAACGCGTCTTCTATGGAAACTAGGCCGGCCGCATGGGTGTGGCTTATCCCGCTGCGGGACCTCGACGGGGACGGCCGCGCGATCCAGTTAGGCGCCCTCGCAGCCATGTCGCTGCTGCCCGGCCAGGAGCGTTTCGTCGGCGACCCGCTGCGGATGGCACTGGCCGGACTGGCGGAGGAATCCAGGCATCCGTTCGTGGTGGAAGCCAACGGCGACCCGGTCGGCATGCTGACCCTGCAACGGACCGCGGCACGCCTTGCCGGCTGGCCTGACGACCACTCAGCGTGGCTGCTGCGCGGGTTCCTCATCGACCGCCGGCACCAGGGCTCAGGACTGGGCACGCGGGCGGCCACCGCCGCCGTGGAGGCAGCGCGCAGACTCACGGCCCGGCACTCGACGGGTGAATCCGGCGTCGTACTTTCCGTCAACGAGGAAAATCCGGCGGCACTGGCCGCCTACCGCCGTGCCGGCTTCGTCGACGCCGGACGCTACCTGGGCGGCTCCTCCGGCCCCCAGCGCACCATGTTCCACAGCTTCGTGGGTACCCTCTGACGTAACTCGCGTGACGGGCATTGCGCTTGGCATCCAATTGCCCGAGTATGTGGGTTGGCGGTGTTCTCCAACCTTGTTGGGGGGAAGGCTGGATAGAGTCTTCGTCTCGGGGGGCATCCGTCAGGGGGTCCGGTTCCCGGTCTCAGCACGTCAGGAAGCGGGCCCCCACCCCAGCGCTTTTCGATCCACGGGCCCTCGCATCCCCGGGAACGCCAAAGGCGGCCACCGGAACATTCCGTGGCCGCCTTTGCTGGTTCAGTGGTCCTGCCAGGCAGGCCGCAGACTAGACGCCGTAGTAGAGCTCGAACTCGTAGGGGTTCGGGCGCAGGGACAGCGGGCGGATCTCGTTCTCGTACTTGTACTCGATCCAGGTGTCGATCAGGTCCTGGGTGAAGACGCCGCCGGCCTGCAGGAACTCGTTGTCCTCGCGCAGGGCCTCCAGGGCTTCCTCAAGCGTGCCCGGAGCCTTCGGGATGTCCTTGGCTTCCTCTGCCGGGAGCTCGTAGAGGTCCTTGTCGATCGGGGCGGGAGGCTCGATGCGGTTGCGGATGCCGTCGATGCCGGCCATCAGCTGGGCAGCGAAGGCCAGGTACGGGTTGGATGAGGGGTCCGGAGCGCGGAACTCGATGCGCTTGGCCTTCGGGTTGGAACCCGTGATCGGGATGCGGATGCCGGCGGAGCGGTTGCCCTGCGAGTACACCATGTTGACCGGAGCCTCGAAGCCCTTGACCAGGCGGCGGTAGGAGTTCACCGTCGGGTTGGTGAAGGCCAAAACAGCGGAGGAGTGCTTCAGCAGGCCGCCGATGTACCAGCGGGCGGTGTCGGACAGGCCGGCGTAGCCCTTCTCGTCGTAGAACAGCGGCTCTCCACCGTTCCACAGCGACTGGTGGCAGTGCATGCCGGAGCCGTTGTCACCGAAGACGGGCTTGGGCATGAAGGTGACCGACTTGCCCCAGGCGTCAGCGGTGTTCTTGATGACGTACTTGAACTTCTGCAGGTCATCGGCAGCGTGGGTCAGGGTGGTGAACTTGTAGTTGATCTCGGCCTGGCCGGCGGATCCAACTTCGTGGTGGCTGCGCTCGACCTCAAGGCCGGCTTCGTCCAGGGCCACGCACATGGCGTCCCGCAGGTCGGCCTGCTTGTCGGTGGGGGAGACCGGGAAGTAACCGCCCTTGACGGGGGTCTTGTAGCCCAGGTTGCCGCCCTCTTCCTCGCGGCCGGTGTTCCAGTGCGCTTCCTCGGAGTCGATCTTGTAGAAGCTGCCCTGCGGGGAGGACTGGTACTGGACGTTGTCGAACACGAAGAATTCGGCTTCGGGAGCGAAGAACGCGGTG
The DNA here is from genome assembly GCF_052046035.1 of Paenarthrobacter sp. 22069. NCBI lineage: Bacteria > Bacillati > Actinomycetota > Actinomycetes > Micrococcales > Micrococcaceae > Paenarthrobacter > Paenarthrobacter sp. 22069. The sequence goes on from NZ_JBQEQF010000019.1 coordinate 96,040, forward strand.
TCGGCAATGCCGGTGGAGGCCAGGTAGGCTTCCGCCTTCTCAGCAACGCCGCGGGGGTCGCGGTGGTACGGGTCGCCCGTACGGGGGTTGACGATCGAGAAGTTCAGCGCGAGCGTCTTCTCCATGCGGAAGGTGTCCAGGAACGCGGTGGTGACGTCCGGGATCAGCTGCATGTCGGACTCGGCGATGCCCTGGAAGCCACGGATGGAGGAACCGTCGAAGAGCTGGCCGTTGACGAAGAAGTCTGCGTCAACACTCTTGGCGGGGACGTTGAAGTGCTGCTGGACGCCCGGAAGATCGGTGAAGCGGATATCGACGAACTTTACATCTTCGTCCTTGATGAACTTGAGGACTTCGTCCGCAGTCTTGAACATCTATGCTCCTAACGCATATGTAAATATCTGGCGTGCAAGCCATGTGATCCAGCGCAATCCAAAAGCAGGGAGAACCCATGGTCTCCCTGCTGCGGTACCTGCCGGGGGATTGCTTGAAACTGCTAACAGACTATGGATGCGGCATTTCCCGTCCGTGTCCGCATTGTTTCGGGCAGGTTACAGAATGCCCTGCTATGACCACGCTATCCTCCGTCCATAGTGTGGTCGAGTCCTATCCACACTGTGGGCGCGTCGCGCGTCCCGCGGGTCGGTAAGCTTGGACGGTGGTAGATCGCAAAGACATTGGCTCCTGGCTCAGCGGGCCGGACACCTCCGGCATCTCGAAGTATCCGGGGGAGCGCCTGGGCCTGCCGGAGTCCGGTCCCGGCTCCATCGCCCGGGCGGGGCGCAGGATCGCAGCCATCATGATCGACTGGGGAATCGCCCTGCTGATCAGCAACTTTGCCTTTGGCGGCGACTCCTGGGCAACCCTTGCCGTCTTCGCCATCGAACAGATCCTCCTGGTGGGAACCCTCGGCTACAGCATCGGCCACCGGATCATGGGCATTGCCGTGGTGAAACCGGGAGGCGGCACACCCGGACCGTTCGCGGCCCTGGTGAGGACGGTGCTGCTCTGCCTGGTGATACCCGCCGTGATCTTCGACCCCGACCAGCGCGGCCTCCATGACAAAGCCATGAACACGCTCCTTCTCCGCCGCTAACGCTTCAGTCCGGAGGGCGCACGCGCCTTCCGCCGGTGCCCCGGAAAGGCTAGCGCGTTCGTGGCCACAACACCGCCGATCACGATTGCGCCGCCCACCAGCTGCGCCGTCGTCGGAACCTGCCCGGCGATGACCGTCAGGACCGCTGTGAAGACGGTGATGAGGTTGAGGAACACCCCGGCGCCGCCCGCGGGCAGGACCGCCAGGGCGCGGTTCCACAACAGGTAGGACAGCACCGACGGGAAGATGGCGATGAACAGCAGGGATGCCAGCGCGCCATTTGTCGCAGGAAGTGCCAGGCCGCCCGTTGCCAGGCGCACGGGGGCCAGCACGGCGACCGCTACTGCAGCCTGGATGGCGGTTGCCGTCACCGGCGGAATCTTCGGTGCCAGCCGGCCGGTTACCGTGTAGGCAGTCCACGCAATGATGGCGCCCGTCATCAGCAGTTCCCCGGTACCGAAGCCGGCGGTGAGCAGCCTGCCCAGATCCCCACCGCTGATGACAACCAGGACCCCGGCCAGGGCGGCGGCGATACCCGCCACCATGAGGGGAGTCAGCCGTTCGCGCAGGAAGACCGCGGCAGCCAGCGAGATAAGCGCCGGATTGAACGCGTTGATCAGCGACGCGTTGAAGGGCCCTGTGTGTTCCAGGGCGAAGTACAGCATGAGGTTGTAACCCAGGAGTCCGCAGACGCTCAGCGCAAGCAGCCATGGCCAGGCGGCCAGGACAGAGCGCCAGCGTGGCCGCTCCACGAGCTGGGCAATCACCAACAGGGGGACCAGGGCAATGGCCCACCTCAGGACCACGAGGCTGAGCGGATCGATGCTCCGGACGGCTCCCGCCCCCACGACATAGTTCCCGGCCCAGAACAGCGTTGCCCCCAGAAGCGAGAGCAGTGCCACCAGCCGCCTGCCGCCCGGGCGGCCTTTCACCGGCTCCGGCGCCTTCGCGGACCCCTGTGTTCCAGGTCCGGCGCCGCGTGATTCCACCGGGCCCGTCCGCTACGCCGGGCTGGATTCCAGGGCGGCGGCCGGATGGTCCGCAGATGCGGGGCTGAGGTAGCCGCGGCGGCCTGCCCACCGCTCGAACAGGACAGTGGCGAAGGGGAAGACGGCGGAGGCACCGGCCAGCACTGCCACGAGGAACGGCCAACGCTGGACGCGCCACAGCGTGAGCGCGGCAATGCCGTAGCCGATGAACAGCACACCGTGGATGGGTCCCGCTACCTGGACCCCGAGCTCGCTGGTGCCCGCGATCCACTTGAAGTACATGCCGGCCAGGAGCGCAGCCCAGCTGCATGCCTCGGCGACGGCAAGGGTGCGGAAGACGCGGAGGGATGTTGTCCTCAAGGGCATGGTCAGGTCCTGTCACAGGTGAAGCGCGGTCCGTTGCGGCTCCGCGGGCATGGTCAGGGGCAAGAAAAAACGCCCTGGCAGCCGGCTGTGCCGGCACCAGGGCGTTCTACCAGCTAGCGTCCGCGGTTGGGACGGGCCTTGTAGGGATCGATGCCCTTGGGGATGGGCAGCCGGGTGCCCATGGAGGCAATGCGCTTTGAAACGGTGCTGACCTCGAGCTTGGTCAGTTCGTTCTTCATCTTGCCCATCTGCTTGGCCACCTGGCTCAGCGGCACCTGGCCTTCGCCGCGGCCGGTCTGGATAGTGTGCACGGGAACGTTGGGCAGGATGCGCGCCAGGCGCTTCCGTTCAGCATCGAGCAGCGGCTTGACGCGGTGGGACGGGCCTTCACTGACAAGGACGACGCCGGGACGTCCAACGGCACGGAACACGGCATCCTGAGTCCGCGGGTTGACGGCGACCGGTTGTTCCTCGGTGATCCAACCACGGCGCAGGGTTCCCAGGGCGGCACCGGAGGCGCCGGGCTGGTTTTCGATCTGCGAGAATGCCGCGCGTTCGGCACGGCGGGAAAGAATGAACGTGGCAGCCAGCAGGCCCAACGGAATGCCGATGATCAAGCCGGTAATCCAGTTGTCCAGCCAGAAACCCACCAGGAAGCTGACGGCCACAATCCCCAGGAACACCAGCAGCATGAGCCACGGCACCATGGGGTCGTGGCGGCGGGTCATCGTGAAGACCTCGCCGATCTGCTTGAGCCGGCTGGGCTTCTTGGCCTTGGCTTCCTTGGGCTTGCGCTGGAACATGCCGCGCTTCACCGCACTTGAGCCCGAGGGGGTGGAGTTGCTGGAGTCAGGGGATTTCGCCATAGTGCCTCAATTCTACGTGACTTAAACCCCAGGGCCGGACGCCGGATTTGTTCCGGTGTCCGGCCCTGGGCAGGCGTAATTGGGGTCAGGAATGGGCTGCCAGGAGGGTGGCGGCTTCCTGGCGGGTGGTGCCGGAGTCCTGGATGCCGTCGGCGATGTGGGCGAGTTCGGCGGGGATGTCGCGGCCTTTTTTGCGCATGGCGGTGGCCCAGAGGCGGCCGGCCCGGTAGGAGGAGCGGACCAGGGGGCCGGACATGACGCCGAGGAAGCCGATCTCTTCGGCTTCGTGCTGGAGGTCCACGAATTCCTGGGGTTTGACCCAGCGGTCCACGGGCAGGTGCCGTTCGGAGGGGCGCAGGTACTGGGTGATGGTGATCAGGTCGCAGCCGGCGTCGTGCAGGTCGCGGAGGGCTTCGCTGATTTCCTCGCGGGTTTCGCCCATGCCCAGGATGAGGTTGGATTTGGTGACCATGCCCAGGTTCCGGCCTTGGGTGATGACGTCCAGGGAGCGGTCGTAGCGGAACGCGGGGCGGATGCGCTTGAAGATCCGGGGCACGGTTTCGACGTTGTGGGCGAAGACTTCGGGTTTGGAGTCGCAGATCGCGGCGATGTGGTCGGGTTTGCCGGAGAAGTCCGGGATGAGCAGTTCCACGCCGGTGCCGGGGTTCAGTTCGTGGATCTTGCGGACGGTTTCGGCGTAGAGCCAGACGCCTTCGTCTTCGAGGTCGTCGCGGGCCACGCCGGTGACGGTGGCGTAGCGCAGCTGCATGGATTGGACGGAGCGGGCCACCTTGGTGGGTTCGAACCGGTCCAGGGGTGAGGGTTTGCCGGTGTCGATCTGGCAGAAGTCGCAGCGGCGGGTGCATTCGGAGCCGCCGATCAGGAAGGTGGCTTCCTTGTCTTCCCAGCATTCGAAGATGTTCGGGCAGCCGGCCTCTTCGCAGACGGTGTGCAGGCCTTCTTTTTTCACCAGGTTCTTCAGGCCCACGAACTCCGGGCCCATCTGGACCTTGGCCTTGATCCATTCCGGTTT
>NZ_JBQEQF010000020.1:0-99456 GCF_052046035.1 Paenarthrobacter sp. 22069
TGTACTCAGCCAGTAGGTTGGTTGCACCTGCTGATGGGTGGTTTGCCTCCGAGGCTGCCGTGCGGCCGGTGGTTGTTGTAGAAGTTTAGCCAGGGCTGCAGCGCGTCGGTGCGGGCCTGGTTGGATGTGAAGGGTTGGCGGTAGGCCCAGCATTCCTGGAGGGTGCGGTTGAAGCGTTCTGCTTTGCCGTTCTGCCAGGGATGGCGGGGTTTGATCAGGATATGTTTGGCACCCAAAGCAGCCAAGGCGTCCTGGAAGTCGCGGGAGAGCCGGTAGGCGAAGGCGTTGTCGGTCATGACACGCCGGACGGGTGCGCCGTTCGCTGCCATGGCGGCGGCGGCCCGGGTGAGGAACCCGGCGCAGGTCGGGCCTTTCTCGTCGGGCAGGACCTCGGCGTAGGCGAAGCGGGTGTAGTCGTCCACGGCGACGTGGACGTAGTCAAAGCCCATCCTCTGATGCGACTTGCGGTGGTTTGCCGCGCTCTGGGAAGGGTCGGCCCGCCACCCCCCGCCGTCAGGGATCCGGCCAAGTTTCTTGACATCGATATGGATCATGTCCCCTGGGGCGTCTCGTTCGTAGCGGCGGTCGGTAGCCCGGGACGCGCGGATCCGTTCCCCGGTCACCGGGTCCAGATCCCACAACCTGGGCATGCCCGCCCTGGCCAAAATCCGGGAGACCGTCCGGGCGCTCGTGCGGCAGCGCAAAGCCAGGTCCGTTGGCCCTTCGCGGTGCTCCACGCGCTGGGTCAGGACATCGGCAACGACTTCCGCCGAGGTGGCGTGGGGGCAGGATCTTGGTCGGGAGCTGCGGTCCTCGAGGCCGTCCCAGCCGTGGGCACGGTACCGGCTGAGCCAGCGGTGCGCGCAAGTCCGCGAGATGCCCATTTCCTTCGCCACGTGAGCGACGGGACGGCCGGCGAGGACGCGCTCGACGAGGATCCGCCTACCATTCGGAGTCAGACGGGCATTACGGTGAGACATGAGGACCTCTTAGTCGTTGGCTGTGTGTGGTAACCACCAACCTAAGAGGTCCTCACCTATTCACGATGTAACCAACGTCCTGACTCAGTACACCTAGGGCTCGAACTTGTAGCCGAGGCCACGCACGGTCACCAGGTAGCGGGGGACGGAAGGATCCGGCTCGATCTTGCCGCGGAGCCGCTTGACGTGCACGTCCAGGGTCTTGGTGTCACCGACGTAGTCGGACCCCCACACCCGGTCAATCAGCTGGCCGCGCGTCAGCACCCTGCCCGAGTTGCGCAGGAGCATCTCAAGGAGCTCGAACTCCTTCAAGGGAAGCAGGACCTGCTCGCCGTCCACGCTCACCACGTGGCGTTCGATGTCCATCCGGACGGGTCCGGCCTGGACGGTGGCGGATACCAGTTCCTCCGGCTCGCCCTGGCGGCGCAGTACCGCCCGGACCCGGGCCACCAGTTCCCTGGAAGAGTAGGGCTTGGTGACGTAGTCGTCGGCGCCGAGCTCAAGGCCAACCACTTTGTCGATTTCGGAGTCCTTGGCGGTCAGCATGATGACCGGGACGCTGGAACGCTGGCGCAGCTGCCGGCAGACCTCCGTGCCTGAAAGCCCGGGGAGCTGCAGGTCCAGCAGCACCAGGTCGGCTCCGTTGCGGTCGAATTCGGTGATGGCGTCGAGGCCGTTGTCCACCACCTCGACCTCGAACCCTTCTTTGCCCAGCAAATAGGACAAGGGATCGCTGAACGACTCCTCGTCCTCCACAATCAAGATCCTGCTCAAGCGCTAGCTCCTCGTTCTGTTGCGCCGGCGGCGCGGGGTACTTGGGTGAGAGTGGGTTGCTCCGGCGCCCTGCGTGCCGGCAATTCCGCCGGCACGGCGGCGTCGGAAACGGCGGGCCCGGCGTCGGCATCCTGCCCCTCCATCTCGGGCAGCCGGAGGGTGAAGGTTGATCCCTGCCCGGGCTGTGACCACAGCGTCACCTCGCCGCCGTGGTTTTGTGCCACGTGCTTGACGATGCTCAGTCCCAGGCCGGTGCCGCCCGTTTGGCGGGAACGGGCCGCGTCCACGCGGTAGAAGCGTTCGAAGACGCGCTCCTGGTCCTCGGGCGTGAGGCCGTCCCCCTGGTCCGTCACGGAGATGGAGACCAGGCCCTCCCGGGAGCGTACGCCGATTCCGACCCGGGTGTTGGCGGGAGAATAGCGGATGGCGTTGTCGATGAGGTTGCGCAGCGCGGTCACCAGGAGGTCCTGGTCTCCAAAGACCTTGCCGTCGGTTCGGCCACCAACCACGATGGTGATGTTCTTGCTTTCTGCAGGGAGTTGCGAGCGGTCAACGGCTTCGGCGATCACGGCGTTGATGTCCACCGGGCCTCCCTGCTGCGTCACGCTGGCGCCCTGGAGTCGGGAAAGTTCGATGATGTCCTGGACCAGTGCGGCCAGGCGGCCGGATTCCTTGTGCATCCGCTTGGCGAAGCGGCGGACTGCTTCCTCGTCATCCGCCGACGATTCCAAAGCTTCCGCGAGCAGGGAGATGGCGCCCACCGGGGTCTTCAGTTCATGCGAGACGTTGGCGACGAAGTCGTTGCGGATTTCCTCGGTGCGGGTAATTTCGGTGCGGTCGTCAGCGAGGAGGAGGATGTATTCCTCACCCAGCATGGCTGCCCGGACCTGGACGATGATGGTCCCCTGTCCCAGCGGCCCACGGGGAAGCTCCAGTTGCTTTTCCAGGATGACGCCGTCGCGCCGGACCCCTGCCGTCATGTCCAGGAGTTCCTTGTGCACCACGGTGTGCCCGCGGACCAGGCCGTAGGCGTAGGCTGCAGGGCTGGCACGGACCACGCCGTCCACGTCGTCCAGCACCACAAAGGCGCGTCCGACGACGGCAAGCACCTCCGCTGCCCCGGCCGGGAGCGACAGTTCTCCGGCATCGACGTCCAGCAGCTCGCGCTGCTTCTCGCTGACCCGGTAGGCAAGCACGCCGAACGTGCCAAGCGCCAGGCCGATAAGGCCGGCGACCAGACCAATGAGCATAGGATCCACAGCTCCACTTTATGCTCTTGCCTGCCGCAGCCAGCCGCGTTGGGGCCCTTCCGCCAACGGTTCAACTAACGTTCATCTCTGTGCGCATAATCGTTTACCGGGCGATGCCAGAGTTGGTGGTTAGAGCGCCCATTGGCGACACGATTCCTGCTGCCCGGAACCGGCTGGCGGGAGTTCCAAGGAAAGGACGCCTACGTGCGTAAGGTTTTTCAGGAAGAGCTCACCCAGGTCGGTGACCAGCTGGTGGAGATTTCCCGGCTGGTCAGCGAAGCGATGCACAAGGCCACTACCTCATTCCAGGTAGCGGATGTGGACCTCGCCCAGGATGTCATCGCGGCGGATGCGCGCATCGACTTCCTGCAGAACAGCCTTGATGAGCGGGCCATCGACATTCTGGCGCTGCAGGGCCCGGTCGCCAGCGACCTGCGAATGATCGTGGGTTCCCTTCGGATGAGCGCGTCCCTTGAGCGGATGGGTGACCTCGCCCGCCACATCGCCCAGCTGGCCCGCCTCCGGTACCCCTCCACTGTGATTCCGGAGTCCATGACGGAGACCTTCCACCGGATGGCCGAACTGGACCAGGAGATCGCCGACAAGCTGACGGTCCTGCTGGAGAGCCGCGACCTCGAGGTGGCCAGGGACATCCTCAAGGCGAACACCGCCATCAACGACCTGCACCTGAGCGTCTTCAAGGCCATCGCAGCGCCCGAGTGGACCGAATCTCCTGCCACCACGGTGGATGTGGCCCTTGCCAGCCGCTATTTTGAGCGCTTCGCCGACCACGGTGTTTCCGTCGCCCAGAAGGTGACGTACCTGGTTACCGGCGCCTGGCAGCCGAACGCCACAGAACACAGCTAAGCTCACAGAACATACGACGGCGGGNCCCGCCGTCGTCGTTTCACCTTTGATGCAGCGCGTTCTTCGGCCGGAGTGCGTCTAAGGGAGGAACGACCGAGCACCGGGCGAAGAACCGCGAAGTCCTATTTCTTGCCCTGGTTCGCGACCGCCAGGATTGCCTCTTCGGCGGCCTCCGGATCGAGGTAGGTGCCGCCCGGCTTGACGGGCTGGAAGTCCTCGTCCAGGTCGTACACCAGCGGGATACCGGTGGGGATGTTCAGGCTGGCGATGGCGTCGTCGCTGATGCCGTCCAGGTGCTTGACGAGGGCGCGGAGCGAGTTGCCGTGCGCGGTTACCAGAACGGTCTTGCCGGCCTTGAGGTCTTCCTTGATGTCCGATTCCCAGTAGGGCAGGAGCCGCACCAGGACGTCCTTCAGGCATTCGGTTCGCGGAAGGGCGTCGCCCAGGTCCGCGTAGCGGGGGTCATGGGCCTGCGAGAACTCGGAGTCGTCGGACAGGGGCGGCGGCGGGGTGTCGTAGGAGCGGCGCCACTCCATGAACTGCTCTTCGCCGTACTCGGCGAGTGTCTGGGCCTTGTCTTTGCCCTGCAGCGCACCGTAGTGGCGTTCGTTCAGGCGCCAGTCACGCTTGACCGGGATCCATCCACGGTTGGCCTTGTCCAGGGCGATGTTTGCGGTGTTGATGGCCCGCTTCAGCAGGGAGGTGTAGAGAACATCCGGGAGGATATTCTTTTCCACCAGCAGCTCACCGCCGCGCGCTGCTTCCGCGCGCCCCTGGTCGTTCAGGTCAACGTCCACCCAGCCGGTGAACAGGTTCTTTGCGTTCCATTCGCTGTGGCCGTGGCGCAGCAGAATCAGCTTGTAAGTCATGATTTTCATCCTAGCCGAGCAGTGTTGCCGCCCGCCGAGCGTTACAAGGCCCGGTGCCTCGTCTCCCTTCTGCGGCGATAGGGTGGGTCGGTGGTTCAAAAGGCTGAACGGGTCAATGCCCCGCAACTTTCCGGCAGGATGTCCGCCGCCAGGCAGGGCCGGCCGGTAGGCAACGTCACCCGGGGCACCACTAACCCGAACCGGATGCGCCGGCTGGACCGATGGCTCGCGGGGCCCCAGGCCTGGCGCCTGCGCTCCGCGGCGGACCCGCTCGTGGTGGACCTGGGCTATGGCGCCAGCCCCGCCACCGCCGTCGAACTCCATGACAGGCTGGCCGCTGTCAGGCCGGACGTGCGCGTCTGCGGCATCGAGATTGAGCCGGAACGTGTCCGCGCGGCACTGCCGCTGCAGCGTCCCGGGCTGACCTTCCATGTTGGCGGCTTCGAGCTGCCCATTCCGGGGCGCCCTGTCCTGGTCCGCGCCTTCAATGTGCTCCGGCAGTACGAGGAAGCCGATGTTCCCGGCATCTGGCGGCTCGTGCAGGAGCGCTTGTCTCCGGACGGCCTGTTCGTCGACGGTACCTGCGACGAAATCGGGCGGCGCGCCACATGGGTTGCCCTCGACCGGGACCGGCCGCTGTCCTTGAGTATCTCCGTCCGTTTTGGCAGCTTCGACCTGCCGTCGGACGTGGCCGAACGGCTGCCCAAAGCACTCATCCACCGCAACGTCCCTGGCGAACCGGTGCACGCCTTCATGCAGGCGATGGATAAGGCATGGTTTGAAAGTGCAGCGCTCGCCTCGTTTGGCAACCGGCAGCGCTGGGTGGGCATGTGCCGGAGCATGCGCGCCGCCGGCTGGCCCGTCCAGGACGGACCTGCCAGATGGCGGCTCGGCGAACTGACCGTGGGCTGGGAGTCAGTAGCGCCCCTGGATTACCAGGGGCCGTAGGGGCCCATGTTGCGGCTGCCGCCGCGGCCTGCATCCTTAACGGCGGGACGGACGTCAGCCAGGTAAACCGAGGCGGCCACCACAGCGGCGAGTCCAAACAGGCCGAGAGTGCTGAAAAAACCGCCGCTGCCACCGTTGGTCAGCGTCGAGTAGAGCGAGATGCCGCCAATAAATACAGCGCCGCCGGTTAGGGCAAGCCAGAACATCTTGGTGCGTTTGCCAGTGGCTTCGAAGGCGTTGGACCGGTGCCTGACGCAATCAACAACCGCCCACAGCTCAAGGCCAAAGGCTACCAAGGCAAGGATCAAAAACACTGCCCGCTCTACAGGCTGGATAAGTAGTTCACCGTCCACAAGCCCAGCCTAGCCGCCAAGCGCGTCCAGCGCCTGCTTCAGGTCGGCCCAGAGGTCCTCAACATTTTCCACCCCGACGCTGAGGCGGACCAGGTTCTCCGGCACGCTGGCGGGTTCGGCCGAGTGCCGGCGCCGGCGCTCGATAAGGGACTCCACGCCGCCCAGGGATGTGGCCGGCAGCCAGAGGTCCAGGGCCTGCACCAGTTTGTCCGCCGCGTCGGCTCCGGTGATTCCCGCCGAGGGTGCCACCTGGACGCAGATGATGGAGCCAAAGCCCTTCATTTGCTCCTTGGCGCGGGTGTGGCCGGGATCGGTACCGAGTCCGGGGAACCGGATGGATTCGATCGCAGGGTGCGCCGCGAGGCGTTCCGCCAGGACCATGGCCGAGTCCTGGGACCGTTCCACCCGCAGCGCGAGGGTCCGCAGGCCACGCAGGGCCAGCCACGCTTCGAACGGACCGGCGATGGCCCCGTGGACGATGCGGTGATGGAGCAATGCCGACCGGAGGTCCGGGTCCGGCGTGACCAGGGCACCAAGGACGACGTCGGAGTGCCCGGCAAGGTACTTGGTCACCGAATGCAGGACGACGTCGGATCCCAGCACCAGGGGCTGCTGGACCAGGGGCGTGGAGAAGGTGTTGTCCGTAACAACGATTGCGCCGGCATCGTGCGCGGCCTTCGCGACGGCGGATATGTCCGCGATTCCCAACATGGGGTTGGTGGGGCTTTCCAGCCACAACATCGACGCGGCCTTCCCGGCCTGCCCCTGGGGCGCCAAAGCGGCCTTCACGGCATCAGTGTCCGCGATGTCCACGGTGCGGAGCTCAATGAAGCCCTTCTGGGCGAGTTCCGATGCCATGACCAGCGACCCCGAGTAACTGTGGTTCGGCATCACCAGCACGCCCCCTGCCGGGATCAGGGACAAGGCTGAACTGACCGCCGCCAGTCCCGACGCGTACAGCAGCCCTGGCAGCGCAGATCCTTCCAACTGGCCGAGCGCTTCTTCGAACGGATCCCAAGTGGGGTTCGAGTACCGGCCGTAGCCCCTGTCACCATCGCCCAGGGGGCCGGTGCCGAAGTAGGTGGAGGACAGGGTAATGGGCGGGTTGACGGGCTGGTCCCTTTCCCGCGGCGGGCGTCCCGCCGCCACCACAACAGTCTCGGGCGAAAGTGATGCGGCCTGGTGCTCGGAAAGACTCATGGTCAAAAGCGTACTGTTCCCGGCGAAGCCGCCGGAAAGCGGTGACGCTTTGTGGACGCCGGTTCATCCACCCTTCCTGCACAGGCTGTCCGCGGAGACCGAAAATGTCACCACCCTCGGTAGGCTTGAGAAGTGAACAATCAAAGCGCCGGCATATTCATCACATTCGAAGGTGGCGATGGCGCCGGCAAGTCCACCCAGGCGGCCCGGCTTGCAGCCGCCCTGGAGTTCCGTGGCTACACCGTGCTCCGTACCCGTGAACCCGGCGGCACTCCCGTAGGCGAGAAACTGCGCTCCCTGGTGCTCGACCATGGCAATGGCGAGATCGACGCCCACACGGAAGCCCTCATCTTTGCGGCATCCCGGGCCGCCCATGCCACCCAGGTCATCCGGCCTGCCCTTGCCCGCGGCGACGTCGTGCTGACGGACAGGTACATCGACTCCTCCGTCGCCTACCAGGGGGCCGGCCGCGACCTCGGCCAGGACGCCGTGCGCTCCCTCAATGAGTGGGCCACTTCCGGCCTGCAGCCGCACCTCACCGTCCTGCTGGACGTCGACCCGGAACTGGGGCGGCGCCGCCGGACGGCCGGGCAGGCAGCCGAGGACCGCCTCGAGTCGGAGGCCGACGCATTCCACACCCGGATCCGGAACGCGTTCCTTGACCTCGCAGCGGCGCGCCCCGGCTCCTACCTGGTACTCCCCGCCGACCTGCCGGTCGATGAACTCGCCCGCCAGATCCTCGCCCGGGTTGACACCCTGCTCCCTGATCCCGCCGCCGCTGCAGGGGAACACGCTGCGCCACAGCCGGCCGCGCACAGCGTGGCCACGGACGGCAGCGCCCTGTGACTGTCTGGGATGACCTCCAGGGCCAGCCCGCCGTCGTCGAACAGCTGCGCCAGGCCGCTAGCGGCGAAGCGTTGACGCACGCCTGGCTGTTCACCGGACCGCCGGGGTCGGGCCGCTCCAATGCCGCCAAGGCGTTCGCGGCTGCATTGAACTGCGACCAGGAGGACGTCCGCCTGCGCGGCTGCGGTCAGTGCCAGGCGTGCCACACAATCCTGGGTGAAACCCACTCCGACGTCACTTTCGTGCGCACCGAGAAGGTCACCATCACCATTGACGAAGCCCGGGAACTGGTGGCCACAGCCGGCAACCGGCCGTCCTCAGGGCGGTGGCGGATCATCGTGGTGGAGGACGCCGACCGCATGGCCGAGCGCACCACCAACGTGCTGCTCAAGGCCATCGAGGAACCTACGCCGCGGACGGTATGGATGCTCTGTGCACCGTCCCCTGCCGACGTGCTGGTTACTATCCGGTCCCGCTGCCGCAGCGTTGCCTTGCGGCTGCCGCCCGCGTCCGACGTCGCTGCCCTGCTGGTCCGGCGCGATGGCGTCGACCCAGCCCTCGCGGAGCAGGCGGCCCGGGCGGCGCAAAGCCACGTGGGCATCGCCCGGCGGCTCGCGAGGGATCCCGCGGCCAGGGAACGACGCCTGGAGACCGTGAGGTTTCCGCTGGGACTGCGCGGCGTGACTGCAGCAGTGATGATGGCGGACAAGCTCGTTAAGATCGCCACCGCCGAGGCCAACAGCTCGAACGAAGAGCGGGACGCCGCGGAGAAGGCCGCACTCCTGGCGACGCTGGGGGCACCCGAATCCGGGACCCTGCCGCCGGCCATGCGCAGTCAGCTGAGACAGCTGGAAGACGACCAGAAACGGCGGGCCAAGAGGTCCATCACCGATTCCCTGGACCGGACGCTCACGGATCTGCTCTCCTTCTACCGGGACGTACTGATCATCCAGCTTGGGAACGCGGTGGAACTGGTCAACGTTGAGCTGAGGAGTGAGCTGGAGGAGTTCGCCGCCCGCACCACCGCCGAAACCACACTGGCCCGCATGGACGCAATCAACAAAGCCCGCGAACGCATCACCACCACCAACGTTGCCCCGCTGCTGACCATTGAGTCCATGGCGGCCAGCCTGATCCAGCCCTCCAAGGAGACCCGATGACTGCCCGCCCCCTGCCCGCACGCCACAGGTCCCTGACGGCGGCAGCCCGCGCTGCCGGCGCCATGGCATTGGCCATGTTGCTGGCCTCGTGCAGCCTGCTGAACGGTGGAGACCGGAACGCCCCGGAGGCGGCCACCGCGAAGGCGGATCCCTCGATTGTGGCGTCCGCCCCTGCCGGGTTGGAGAAGTTCTACTCCCAGGAAGTGGTGTGGCAGCCCTGCGAGGGGGAATTCCAGTGCGCCAAAGTAACGGTGCCGCTGGATTATGCCAACCCCGGCGGCGACACCATCCAGCTTGCCGCGCTGCGCGCGCCCAGCACGGGGAAGAAGACGGGCAGCCTCCTGGTCAATCCCGGCGGCCCGGGCGCCTCCGGTTATGACTTTGTGAAAGACGCTGCGGGTACCCATTTCTCGGCAGCAGTCCGCAACGCCTACGACCTGGTGGGCTTCGACCCCCGGGGCGTGAAGCGCTCCGCTCCGGTCACCTGCATCCCGGACGCGGAACGGGATGCCTCGCGGGCCAAAATCTACGCGCTGGAAACCGACGCCGGACTGTCAGCGGCAAGGGCTGACAACAAAGCGATCGCGGACCAGTGCGCGGCCAAGACGGGCCCGGTGCTGGGGCACATTGACACTGTCAGCGCCGCCAAGGACCTGGACGTTCTCCGCGCCGTCGTGAATGACACCCAGCTGAATTACCTGGGGTATTCCTACGGCACGTTCCTGGGCTCCACCTACGCCTCCCTCTTCCCGGACAACGTGGGCCGGATGGTTCTGGACGGCGCCCTTGATCCGTCCATCACCAACGAGGAACTGACCAGCGGCCAGGCCCGCGCCTTCGAAAAGGCGCTGCGCAGCTACGTTGCCAGCTGCCAGCGGCAGAGCAAGTGCCCGCTGCGCAGCGATGTGGACTCAGGCGTGCAGCAGATCCGGGACCTGATTGCCGCCGTCGAGCAGACACCCCAGACAGCCAAGGATGGCCGGCAGGTCAACGCAACCATGTTCGTCAGCGGACTGATCACCCCGCTTTACAACGACCAAAGCTGGCCGGCCCTTACCCAGGCGCTTGAGGCCGCGGTGTCCGGAGATGTGAGCCTGATGCTGCGGCTGTCGGACCTTGCCGCCGACCGGGCTTCCGACGGTTCCTACACCTCCAATTCAACGTTCGCGTTCAACGCAATCAACTGCCTTGACTACCCGATGGTTTCGGACACGGCCGGCATGCGGGCCGAAGAGAAGCGCCTGGAGCAGGATTCCCCCACCCTCGGCTACTACTTTGCCTACGGCGGCGTCACCTGCGCGGGCTGGCCCTACAAGAACCTCCGGACCCCGGCGCCGGTGGAATACACCGGGAAGTCCCCCATCGTCGTCATCGGTACCACCGGTGATCCCGCCACTCCCCTTGACTGGGCAGCGTCATTGCGAAAGCAGCTGGGAAATGCGTCGCTGCTGACGTGGAAGGGTGAAGGGCATACCGCCTACGGCCGGGCCAACAGCTGCCTGGAGGATTCGGTGGACAACTACTTGGTGAGCGGCAAACTTCCGGCGGATAACACGGTCTGCTGACGGCTCCACGCGGTTGCGCCCATCCCATTTTGACCGGGGCCGCGGGACTCTATTACAGTTGACTCTTGCATGGAGGGCCCGGTTCTGCCGGCGATTTCCTGCGGTGCTTCCTTAGCTCAGTCGGTAGAGCGTTTCACTCGTAATGAAAAGGTCATCAGTTCGATTCTGATAGGAAGCTCGGGATAAACCCCGGACAGCCCCTTCTTTTAGGGGTTTCCGGGGTTTTTCGCTGGTTAAGCGGCGGAAACGGGCCATAGACGCCAACTGCTTCCGGGTGTATACCCAAATGGAAATCCAGAAGAGCGGTGGAGCTTTTGACTCCATCATCCGGTTCCAGGGAAGTCGGCATGGCCAAGCGAATTGTTGTCTGCTGCGACGGGACCTGGGCGACTCCGGATCAAACTGAGGATGGACAGGCCCGCCCCACGAACGTCACGAAAATGGCCCTTGCCATTGACGCAGCGGGCCGGGACGAAGCGGGCACTGATCTTGAACAGCGGGTTTTCTACCACCGGGGCATTGGCTCCGGACCTCAGAACCGCCTGGGTGGCGGCGCCTTCGGAGCAGGCCTCTCCCACGACGTCATCGCGGCATACCGCTTCATCGTGGGGAACTACCAACCCGGCGACGAGTTGTTCCTTTTCGGCTTTAGCCGCGGAGCCTACACGGCCCGAAGTACAGCCGGCCTGATCAGAAACGCCGGGGTCCTCCGGCGGCGCTTCCGTAACCGGCTTAATGAGGCGTACTCCCTCTATATGGACCGCACCGCCACCGCCCACCCACGCTCGGTCGAAGCCGTCCTATTTCGCAGATCATTCTCCTTCGAAACCCGGATCAAGTGCATCGCGGTCTGGGACACGGTGGGAGCCTTGGGCATCCCCCTTACCGGGGTGCCGCTCGTCGACAGACTGAACCGCCGATGGGCGTTCCATGACGTGGATCTGTCCACGACCGTGGACAATGCTTTCCAGGCGTTGGCAATTGACGAGAAACGCAGGCCCTTTGTGCCAACCCTCTGGCATCAACAATCAGACGCCGGCAGCCAGAGACTGGAACAGGTGTGGTTTACCGGAACCCACGGCGATGTCGGCGGTGGAAACCGGAGCAGCGAGCTCTCCGATATACCCCTGAAGTGGATCGTCGACCGCGCACAGACGTGCGGGCTTGCCTTCCGTCCTGAAACGCTGCAGGAAAGTCCTCTTGATGCGGGCAGCCCGTACCTAAGCGCCATCCAGGAATCGCGTACCGGACTATGGCGGCTCCTTCCGGCCTACATCCGGCCCATCGGCACAACTGATCCAAGCCATGAACACGTTGCCCCGTCAGCCATGCAACGGCACCAGGCAGACCCAACGTACCGGCCGCCGAACCTGGTCGATTACCTCGAGGCAGAAGGAGCCCGTTAAGAAAGTGTCAAGATCGTTGCGCCTGCCCTTGTCCCACACGCGGCTGGTGCTACGCTCCCGGGTTACCAACAGGAGCCTTCCCACGAGGGACCCGGGTGGTGTCCGGACCAACAGAGGGGGATGATTGTGACTGCGTCAATCCAGCACTCCGTGCCGGAGAGTGTGCCGCGGCCCTCCCAGGACGCACGCCCACGCAATCCGCTGGTCCATTGGCTGCTGGAGAACCGCGTCCACCAGCCGGAAGGCCTTGAAGCCCCGGAGCACGAAGAGGGCCAGCAAAGCTGGTGGAAGGTGATGTGCCTGACCGGGGTGGACTACTTTTCCACGCTGTCCTATCTTCCGGGGATTGCGGCGCTGGCGGCCGGAGCGCTCTCTCCGTTGGCAACCTTGCTCATTGTTGCCCTGACGCTCCTTGGCATGTTGCCCATGTACCGGCGGGTGGCATTCGAAAGCCCGCATGGCCAAGGGTCCGTGGCAATGCTCGAAAAGCTGTTGCCGTTCTGGCGCGGGAAGTTGTTCGTCCTGGTGCTGCTGGGGTTCGTTGCGACCTCGTGGATCATCACCATCACCTTGTCCGCCGCCGACGCCACCGTCCACCTGCTGGAAAATCCCTTCCTGCCTTCCTTCCTTGCGGGCCGGGCAGTGCCCATCACGGTGGTCCTCCTGTTGATCCTTGGGGGCGTCTTCCTCCTCGGATTCTCCGAAGCTGTGGCCGTCGCCATTCCCTTGGTCGCTGTCTTCTTGCTCCTGAACGCGGTGACCATCGGCGTCGGGATCATGGATATCCTTTCCAGGCCGGAAAGCTTTACTGACTGGGCCGCCAAGCTCGCCGTCCAGGGTGCCGGGCCTACCGGCATCGCCGGCCCTGCGCTGGTGGCGTTTCCCCTGCTGGTCCTCGGCCTGTCGGGATTCGAGACCGGGGTGAGCATGATGCCGTTGGTGGCGTCCTCAGGCGCCACTCCGGAGGAAAAGCTCAGCGACAGAATCAGGAACACCCGCCGTCTGCTGACCACCGCGGCACTCATCATGAGCGTCTACCTCATCGGCAGCAGCTTTGTTACGACGATGTTGATCCCTCCGGAGGCGTTCCAGGAAGGAGGGGCGGCCAACGGGCGTGCACTCGCGTATCTGGCCCACGAACGCCTGGGAAGCGTCTTTGGCTCGGTTTATGACATCAGCAGCATCCTCATCCTGTGGTTCGCCGGCGCGTCGGCCATGGCAGGACTCATCAACATCGTTCCCCGGTACCTGCCGTCCTACGGCATGGCTCCGGAATGGTCGCGTGCCGTGCGGCCCGTCGTTCTGGTTTACACCACAGTGAGCGTCCTCATCACGATCGGTTTCAGGGCAAACGTCAACGCCCAGGCCGGGGCCTATGCCACGGGAATCCTGGTCATGATGGTCTCCGGTGCCATCGCCGTGACGATTTCCACTGTTCGGAAGAAGCAGCGGGCCCGGGCCGTCGGCTTCACCATCCTGACCTTGGTGATGTTGTACGCCCTGGCCGCCAACGTGGTTGAAAAGCCCGACGGCATCACCATTTCTGCATTCTTCATCCTCGGCATCGTCAGTGTTTCGCTCGTCTCCCGGGTTTCCCGCACTACGGAACTCCGCGTGGACCGCATAGAGTTTGACCCCACCGCACGCCGGTTCATCAAGGATTCCCTGGACTTTGACGGCCGCCTGACCCTCATCGCGAACAAACCGCAGGCGCGCGACGTCGCCGAGTACGACCAAAAAGCGGCGGACCAGGAGGACAGCAACCCGATCCCTGGGACTGCCGACGTCATTTTCCTTGAGATCGATGTCATCGATCCCTCGGGATTCAGCAAAGTCCTGGCGGTCAAGGGGGTGGACGTGGGGGGCCACCGCGTCCTGCGGGCACAGAGCCCGGCTGCCCCGAACGCCATCGCGGCAATCCTCCTGGCGCTTCGCGATGCCACCGGCGTCATCCCTCATGCCTACTTCGAGTGGTCCGAGGGCAACCCCCTGGCACACCTGATGCGGTATCTGCTGCTGGGCCAGGGCGATACTCCCCCGGTGGTCCGTGAAATCATCCGGGAAAACGAGCCCGAGCCGCGGCGCCGTCCCGGCATCCACGTGGGCTAGAAAGCCACACCTGCATCCCTGACCTCCGGGTGCCCGCCGCTCCGTCTAACCCGGGGTTCAGGCAATTGCAAGGCAGCCAAGGTATTCTCACGGCATGACCCCCCATGTTCAGGCTGATGACCCGCGCGCCGGCGCAGGGCAGCCTGTCCCCGTTGTCAACGCGCCCCGCCATTTGAGCCGGGACGGGAAAGGTCCCGGCCGCAGGACCGTCCTCCTGGCAGCCGTGCTGACGCTGTCGGCCGCTGTACCGGACCTGCAGCCGCATTTGAAGCGTGCCTCCGAGACGTCTGACGTGCCCGGCGCGCCCGGCGATAGGCCGGGCGGCACTTCCTCCCCGGTCTTGGACTCCGGCCCCGAAGGGGACGCGGCTGCATCCGGGACGCCGCCGGTAGCCGTGCCTTCACGTGGCCTCATCGTCGACACCTTCGGGAAGCACCAGGCCCGGTATTGGGGACTGGCTGCTCCGGGCGTCCTGACGCACCTGCCGCCTTCATCACGGGCCATCGCCCTCACCTTCGACTTTTGCGGCGGCCAGGGCGGAAGCGCCTATGACCAGGCGCTGCTCGACACCCTGCGCCAGCGGCACATCCCGGCCACGCTCTTCCTCAATTCCCGCTGGATCATGGCGAATCCCGCCATGGCCAGACAGCTCGCAGCCGACCCGCTTTTTGAGCTCGCGAACCACGGCACGTCCCATAAACCGTTGTCCACCGCGGGCAATACGGCCTATGGCCTACCGGGAACCAGGAACGCCGGGGAGGTCTACGACGAGATCATGCCCAACGATCAGGTGCTGGCCGACATCACCGGCAGGCGTCCGCGGTACTTCCGTCCAGGGACCGCGTACATGGATGACGTGTCGGTGGAGATCCTGGGCGCCCTGGGCGTGGCGCCTGCCGGTTTCAGCATCAATGGCGACGGCGGCGCCACCTATCCAGCCGCCGTCGTCGCCAATGAGGTGGGAAAGGCACGCCCCGGGGATGTGGTGATCTGCCACGGCAACCACCCGAACGGCGGAACGGCGGAAGGTGTGAGGCTGGCCGTCGACAAGCTGCTGGCGGCCGGAATATCCTTCAGCCACCTGCCCTGAGTTTCCGCGCCCGCTGGTGTGCAGGGATGGCGGCGCCGCGCAGGCTCACTGTCTTCGACCGCCCGGTGGCGAGGGGCCGCATCCAGGTCCGGGACGAAGAGGCGTTCCTCCACGGCCCCGCGTACCTGCACATGGTGGTTGGGCCGGACGACGCTGCCCGTTACGAAGCATCCGGCTGGGCCTTGGCAGGCCACCTGGTGAGCTTCCAAAAGAAGTAGCGCGACGGCGGTCCTGGCCATCACCCGCCGGTCCGCCCGGTGTCGCGGCTAGTACGGCCTGCCAACCACCACCTGCGCCGGGCTGTGGGTGATGTAGCCGTTGGCCCAGGAAAACAGTGCCCTGACCTTTTGCTGGAATCCGGGCAGCAGGGCAAGGTGGACCGCCAGCCAGGACACGAAGGCCAGGGGGCCCTGCAACTGCAGGCGTCCGCGTCCCAGCTCCGCGACGGCAGCGCCCCGCCCTACCATGGCCATGTACCCCTTGTCCCAATACTTGAAGGGCACACGCACCCCGCCGGTAAGGTCCGCGTGGATGTTGCGGGCCGCCCACTTGCCCGATTGCTGGGCCACTGACCCGAGCTGGGGCAGCTTGTTCCCAGCCGCGTCGGTAATGTTCGCCGAATCCCCCAGCACGTAGACGCCGTCGAAGCCTGGAACAGTGAGGTCGGCCTCGACGTCCACCCTGCCGCCCCTGCCCTGCTTCAGGCCCGAATCGGTAATGATCCGCCCCGCCTGGAGGCCACCGGCCCACACCACGATCCGGCCCGGGATGACCGTGCCGTCCTTGAGGGTCACACCATCAGTCCGGACCTCGGCGACGGGCTGGCCCATGTGCAGCTGAACGCCGAGTTTGGTCAGCCGATCCCGCGCATAGGCCTGGGACTTCTCCGAAAAAGCGGCCAGGACATTCGGAACCATATCCACCAGATGGACATGGCAGCGGCTGGCCATGCCGGGCGAGAAGTACTTGGGCACCAGGTATTTAACGTTCTCGGCCAGGGCGCCTGCAGTCTCCACTCCCGTGGGACCACCGCCCACCACAATGACGTCGGCCCCCACCGATGGCTCCCGGTCGGCCTCGTCCAGGACTGCGGTTATGGCAGCGCTGAGCCGCGTTGCATCGGCCACCGAGTACAGCGGGTAGGCGTGCTCGTCCGCGCCGGGGGTGTTGAAGAAGTTCGGCACCGCACCGGTGGCGATGACCAGGATCCGGGCCTGGTACGTGGAGCCGTCAGCGGTGGTGACCGTTCGGTTTGCCGCGTCGATGGCCGTGACTTCGGCGGTCAGGACGCGGACGTTGTTGATTCTGCGGAACTCCGACCGGAGTGGCCGGGTGACCGCGGAAACTCCGATCTGTGATGCCGCCACCTGGTACAGGAGCGGCTGGAACTGCTGGTAATTGTTTGCGTCAAGCAGCAATACCCGGACGCCTTTGCGGCCCAGCTCCTCAGCCGCCGCCTTTCCGGCAAAACCGCCGCCAACCACGATAACCTGGTATGAATCGTCCATTCGAGCAACTTACCCCTCCCGGAGGGCGAGTAACAGGGTGGTTCCACCGCCCATCCGCCGTTCGCGTGGATTTGATCCGGCGACGGGCACGAAACCGGCAGAATGCTTGCCTGCCCCGCATCTAAGATGGCCGCATGGATGACGAAGCCCTGGCGGACGTGGCAGGCAAGCTGTATGCCGGGGCGCTGGACGACTTTGTGGCGGCCCGGGCGGCTGCAGCCAAGGAGGCGGCACGGCAGGACAAGGATCTGGCAGAAGCGGTCCGCAGCCTGCCTAAGCCCTCCGTCGCCGCCTGGGCTGTCAACATGCTTGTCCGGCACCGGCCGGACGTGCTGGCTGGCCTGGGCGCCCTTGGGTTCCGGATGCGGACAGCGCAGGACTCCCTGGATGCCGGCGCCCTCCGGGAACTGGGCCGCGAGCGCCGGGGCATGCTCGCGGACGCCGTGGATGCGGCCCGTTCTGTTGCGCGGGAGCAGGGCCGCCCCCTGAGCGAGGCGATGGCCGCCGACGTTGAGGAGACACTCCGGGCGCTGACGGCAGATGAAGGTGCGGCGCGTGCCGTTGAAAGCGGGCGGCTGCTGAAGATCCTGTCCGCCGACGGGGTCAATGAGGTGGACCTGGACGGCGCGGTTGCCCTTCCCTGGTTGCTCCCCGCTGCATCTCCGAAGCACCCGCCCAGCCGCCTTGCCAGCGGCGCTCCAGGCGCCCCGGAGGCAGCGCCGGCGCCGGTGTCAAAAGCCACTGCAGCAAAAGCTGCACCTGCAAAGAAGGGGGCGACGGCGGAACGAACCTCCCAGCCGACTCCCCTGGGGGCGGAACCCGCCAAACCTGGGCATGCCAAGCCAAGGCTTGAAGCGGTGCGCCAGACCCCTTTGCCGGCGTCGCCGCCGGCGCTGGAAAGGGCCAGGGCCGCCCTCGGTGAGGCACAGGCCGCTGAAGAGGAGGCCGCCCGCCGCGCAGCTGAACTCCAGGAGCGGGAAGAGCAGACACGCGGCCACGTGGCCGGGCTGCAGCAGGACACGGCTGAGCTTCGGAACCGGCTCAAGGCCACGGAGGCAGACCTGGAGCGCTACCGCCGGCAGCTTGCCGCCACCTCAGCCGAAGCAAAACAGGCGGCCCGGGCGGCAGATAAAGCCCGCCGCGCCGCTGTACTGGCGCAGGAGCGCGTGCTCCGGCTGGACAATCGGTAACTGGTGCAGCCTTGGCCGAAAATCCTCTCGCACCACGGTCCGACCAGACTTACTGTGGAGCTATGGATGCCGCAGCAGCCCACGCCTTTGCCGTTCCACCGGCGTCGGTCCACCGCCCCACCACTGCCGTTGAAGACACCATCACCCTCGCGGCCGGAGTGTGGCTGCTCACGGGGACGTATGTGGACGGGTGGGCGCACAACAACCTCCGTGATCTGGAGACGTTCTTCACCCCCTGGCACGCGGTCCTTTATTCGGGCTTTGCTGCCTGTGCGGTGTGGATTGCCGGGCTGGCCTGGCGGCGCCATGTCCCGGGCGCGCGGTGGGCGGAGGCCGTTCCCGCCGGTTATGGCGCTGCTGTAGCCGGCGTGGGACTCTTCCTGGCCTCCGGGTTGGGCGACTTCGCCTGGCATACGGTGTTCGGCATTGAGCAGAACATCAACGCGCTGTTCAGCCCGTCCCATCTGGGCCTCGCCATCGGTGGCTTCCTCATCCTGGGCGCACCGTTCTCGGCTGCATGGCGGGCGCCCAACCGGCCATGGCCGCAGCTGGTTCCTGCCTTCGGAAGCGCCGTGCTGGCAGGGATGGTTGCCGCTTTCATCCTGCAGGAATACGCCGTCTTCGCCCGGCACGGACTTGTCCAGACGTATTCCGGCGCCGGCGGGACGCATCCCGCGGTGGTGGCGTCGACGTCGTCCGGCATCATGGTTTCCCTGGCCTCGTTCTTCGTCTCGACGTTTGCGCTCTTCGTACCTGTCCTTTTGCCCGCCCTTCGATGGCGCCTGTATCCCGCGGTGCCCGCTGCCATGGTGCTGGTTCCGTCCGTGGCCCTGCAGCTCATGGTGGCGCTGCGGGACGCCTGGCTGGTGCCCGTCGCGCTGGTGGGTTCAGTCCTGGTGGGCGTTGTCTGGGCAGTGCTCCGGCCTGCCCCGGACTGCCCTGCACGGCTCATGGCGGCGGCCGGCCTCTCCCCGGTGGTGTTCTGGACGCCGTATTTCGCCGGTGTGGCCCTGCGCGACGGCGTGCTCAGCTTCTCACCGGAGGTCTGGAGCGGCACGCTCGCCTGGGCCGGACTTGGAATGCTGGCGCTCGCCGTGCTCACACTGAAGGTGCGGGGCATTGCCGGTGCCAACGAGGAATCACCGGGCCGTTAGCCTGCTGTGCGCCTGCCGTCAGAGGCGCCCGGCCGGTGCCTTCTGAGGCCTTCCCGGACAACAACACGCGGCACCGGTTCCGAAGAATGTCAGACCCCGGTTGCACACTGGATTTATGGAAAACCACGCTGTACAGGAATTTCACGTCACATACTTCGACGCCGACTGCGGACGTGCACGCTCGGAGATCTTCGAAACACTTGAGGAAGCCGAACGCTTCGCCTGCCGCCACTCCCATGGGGAAGACAGCTGGGCAGTGGTGGACGCTGTCCCGGTTGAGCACGTCCAGCTCGCTGCCTGACACAGCTCCCCGAGCGGCCGGCCGCCAACCCAGCGCGGCCTTTGGGAAGGTGAACGTTGCTTTTAACGGCGTCGGCCCGCGCTTCCTAGCGGTTGCCGGGAGCACGGGCTGACGTTGCTGCAGCAGAGCGCCGGTATGGTTGGGCCGGCGCCGGTGCAGGGAATTAGGCGAAGTCGGAGACCGCGGGGTCAGGTCCGATGCGGCCTTCGCCGCCAGCCGTCCGGTCCAGACCGTTGATGGCCTCGACATCCTCAGCGTCCAGGGACACCTCAAGCGCTGCGAAGTTCTCCTTGATGCGGGATTCGGTCACGGACTTGGGGATGACCACGTTGCCGATCGCGAGGTGCCAGGCGATGACCACCTGGGCGGGTGTTGCCTGGTGCTTTGCAGCGAGGGAGGCCACAGTTGGGTCCTGCAGCAGTTCGCCGCCCTGGCCCAGCGGTGACCAGGCCTGGGTCAGGATGCCCTTCGCGGCGCCGAACTCACGCAGTTCACGCTGGCTGAAGTAGGGGTGCAGCTCGATCTGGTGGATGGCCGGGATCACGCCCGTTTCGTCGATCAGGCGCTGGAGGCCTTCAGCAGTGAAGTTGGAAACACCAATGGACTTCACCCGGCCGCGCTTCTGGAGCTCGATCAGCGCCTTCCAGGTATCGACGTACTTGTCCTGCTTGGGCTGCATCCAGTGGATCAGGTACAGGTCAAGGGTCTGGAGGCCCAGGCGGTCCATGGACTCCTCGAAAGCGGCGAGCGTGGACTCGTAGCCCTGGTCCGCGTTCCACAGCTTGGTGGTGACGAAGATCTGTTCCGGCGAGAGGCCGGAGCTGGCGATGGCGCGGCCCACGCCGGCCTCATTGCCGTAGATCTTTGCCGTGTCGATGTGGCGGAAGCCTGCCTCGAATGCCTGGCGGACAACCTTTTCAGCCACGTCGTCCTCAACCTGCCACACACCGTAGCCGAGCTGGGGAATGGTGTTTCCGTCGTTGAAAGTCAGGGTAGGTGAAGAAGTCATGGTTTCATCCTGCCAAAAGCCGCGGACCAAACGTCCCGATTCCCGGGCCTGTAAGCCACACGCGTAACCGGAAATTTTGCCGGCGAACCGGGAATAATTTCCACACGGCCGCCGGGCTACTCCCCGCGAAGCTGCCGCTCGGCGTCGTCCACCTGCTGGAAGACGGCCTCGGCACGGCGCCGCACGGACGCGGCTCCCACGGGTACCGGGCCCACGGCGAGCCGAAGCATTGCCGCCGCTTCAGCCGTGGTGGCCAGGGAATTGCCGGCCTTGGACAAGGACCGATGGACATCCGCCAGGGCGGCCGGTATATCCAGGCCGTCGCTGGGCGCACGGTGCTGCGCCTCCATGCACACCGCCCGGACCCGCTGCAGGAGGGCAGCGAGTTCATTGGCTATGTCCACCAGCTCTGCATACAGCTGGTCATCCTCGACGCCCTCCAGCACTTGGTGGAAGCGGTCCAGTCCCCGGTGGAAGCGGTCGTGGGCACGGCGCCACAACCCCTTGCCCAGTTCCGCATCATCCCTGCGCTCTTGCCTGGCCGCGCTGAAAAAGCCCAAGCGCAGCCTAAAGGTACTGCCCTGGACCATGGTCCGGGTCATCGCGCTGTGCCGGCCGTCCGGGTGCCGGCTGCCGTGCTCCGGCGGCGGCGCGCTGCGGCTCGCCGTTTTCGCCGATGACGACGCCGGGAGCAATCATGGTGCCCGGCGGCAGCTGGCGCAGCTGCAGCTGTGCGGCGGCGTGCTCCCTGGCCGCGTTCTGCGCTGCGATGGCCGTCTGGATTCCGTGGAACAGGCCTTCAAGCCAGCCCACCAGCTGGGCCTGTGCAATCCTGAGTTCGGCATCTGAGGGCGTGGCGTTATCAGAGAAGGGCAGGTTGATCCGGTCCAGTTCCGCTACGAGCTCGGGTGCCAGGCCGTCTTCGAGCTCCTTGATGGACCGCTCGTGGATGGCAGCAAGCCTGCCCCGGGCGGCGTCGTCCAGGGGCGCGGACTTCACCTCTTCGAGCAGCTGCCTGATCATGGTGCCGATCCGCATCACTTTGGCCGGTTCGTCCACAAGGTCATGAAGGTTGCTGCCCCGCGGTTTTCCATCCGCCTGCGCCCCCTGGACGGGGATGGGCGGCTGGCTGTCGTCAATGGGAGTGCCTTCTACAGGGAGGTCCTCAGCTTCCTGAGTGTCTTTGGGATCGCTCATGCGTTCATACTCTCACGGGCGATCCGCCCGGGGTCCAGTCAATGAAGCCTTCAGGTGCTTTGTCCGCTGCAGGCTCAATCAGCAGCACCGGCCCTGCGGGTTCTGTTCCTGCCGGTCTGTCCGGTCCCGCCAGAACTCACGCTCCGTCAGGGGCGCTTCGGCATGGCCGGCGGCGCGGTGGTGCTCCAGGTACTTGGCGTAGGCGTCTGCGCCCATGACGCCGCCCAGGTAGCGGGCAACGCCGCGGAAGCCGTTGGCAACCGCGGCGATGCCTGGGCCCATCAGTGCCCCGCCCGTTCCAGGCGGGCATCGGCGGGCACTTTCGCCCACTCTGCGGCCAGTTCGCGTTCGGCAGTTGTCGGGACCAGCCCGGCGGGGGCAAAGACGCGCGACGGAACCGCCGGGTCCTCGTTGTCCATGGTGGGCGTCCCGGCCGCCCTGTCCCGGAACGCCTTGACCGTGGCGAGCACCGCCGTCACGATCACGATGATGCTGAGCACCACGAAGATCACGGAGAGCCAGCCCTGGATGGCGGTGTTCCGGAGCACGGCTTCCATGGCGGCCACCGTCTTGGCGGTGCCGAACTCGGTCTTGCCGTCCGCAAGGGCCTTCCTGAAGGCAGCGTTGTTGGCAAAGTACCCCACGGCAGGAGTGGAGGAGAAGATCTTCTGGTAGCTGGCCGTAATGGTCACCACGGCGGCGAAAGCCAGCGGCAGGGCGACTATCCACAGGTATTTGAAGGTTCCGCGTTTGGCCACGATGGCCAGGCACACGGCCAGGGCGATGGCAGCCAACAGCTGGTTGGCGATGCCGAACAGCGGGAACAGGGTGTTGATGCCGCCCAGCGGATCGGTGACGCCCATCAGCAGCACCGCCCCCCAGGCGAGCACCATGATGGCCGTGCAGAGCCAGGCACCGGGCCGCCAGGAGGCTTCCTTGAACCTGGGGACAAAGTTGCCGATCGAATCCTGCAGCATGAACCGGGCAACGCGGGTGCCTGCGTCCACTGCGGTGAGGATGAAGAGCGCCTCGAACATGATGGCGAAGTGGTACCAGAAGCCCATCATGGCGGTTCCGCCGACGAACTGGTGCATGATGTGGGCCAGCCCCACCGCCAGGGTGGGTGCGCCGCCGGTACGGGACACGATGCTCTGCTCCCCCACGTTGGCGGCGGTTTCGCTCAGCAGCCCGGGCGTGATGTTCACGCCGCTCAGGCCCAGGCTGTTGACCCACGTGGCTGCGGTTTCCACGGTCCCCCCGGTCAGGGCTGCGGGGGCGTTCATGGCGAAGTACAGGCCGCGGTCAATCGAGATGGCTGCCACCAGGGCCATGATGGCCACGAAGGATTCCATCAGCATGCCGCCGTAGCCGATGTACCTGGTCTGCCGTTCCTTCTCCACCAGCTTGGGCGTGGTTCCGGAAGAGATCAGGGCGTGGAACCCGGACAAGGCGCCGCAGGCGATGGTGACGAACAGGAAGGGGAACAGGGCACCGGAGAACACCGGGCCGTTTTCCCGGCTGGCGAACTCGCTGAACGCGGGGACGTTAACTTCGGGACGGACCACGATGATGGCCAGCGCGAGCATCACGATCACGCCGATCTTCATAAAGGTGGAGAGGTAGTCGCGCGGGGCCAAGAGCAGCCACACCGGCAGGATCGCGGCGATGAAGCCGTAGATGATCAGGCCCCAGGCGATGGTCACCTTGTCCAGGTGGAACAGGCTGGCCCCCCATTCGGTCTGGGCCACCATGCCGCCGCCGATGATGGCCGCCATCAGCAGGACGAAACCGATGATGGAGACTTCCATGACCTTGCCTGGCCGCAGGTAGCGGAGGTAGATGCCCATGAAGAGTGCGATGGGGATGGTCATCCCGACAGAGAAGACGCCCCACGGGCTTTCGCCCAGGGCATTGACGACGACGAGGGCCAGGATGGCCACGATGATCACCATGATGAGCAGGGTGGCGATCAGCGCTGCCGTGCCGCCGATGACGCCGAGCTCCTCACGCGCCATCTGGCCCAGGGACCGGCCGCCGCGGCGCATGGAGAAGAACATCACCAGATAGTCCTGGACGGCGCCGGCAAAGACCACGCCGACGATGATCCAGATGGTGCCGGGAAGGTAGCCCATCTGGGCCGCGATGACCGGGCCCACCAGGGGGCCTGCGCCGGCGATCGCGGCGAAGTGGTGGCCGAAGAGCACGTTGCGGTCAGTGCGGACATAGTCCTTGCCGTCGGCCTTGTATTCGGCCGGGGTGGCCCGGCGGTCGTCCGGGCCGGTGATGTAGCGCTCGATGACCTTGGAGTAGAAGCGGTACCCGATCAGGTAGGTGCACACGGAGGCGAAGACGAACCAGATGGCATTGACCGTCTCCCCGCGGACAATCGCCAGCATGAACCACGCGACGCCGCCGAGAAGGGCGATGGCAGCCCAGAGCGCGATCTTGCCCGGGGTCCATCTCCGGTCTTCGGACTCGAGCCTTGCCTCATCCACGGCCGGCGGCGGAAGGTCCGGGTCCGTGGCCAGCCCGCCCTCCGCCCGGGTTCCGTTCTTCCGCTGGTCAGGCGCTCCGGCCATGTCTCCTCCTTGAGAGTTCTCCCGCTTTTGCTATTGGGCACCCTACCAACGCCCGTCCGCCCGGAACGGCCGGCCTCGGCGTGCCGCCGGGCTGTGCGGTGAGCGGCGGCAGTCCGGCGATGAATGAGCGGGAAAGGTTGGTACGACGGCGGGCGGCGGCAAAGCGAAGGCCCCCGTCCGGTGTTATCCGGACGGGGGCCCTGGCATGGATGGCGGGAAGGTCAGGCGTGGGCGTAGGTAAGGCAGTCCGCGTTGTCGGCGCCTGGCCCCACGTGCACCTCAGGCGCGTTGCACATCAGGTGGTCGTTGTGGACGCACTCGCCGCGCTGGCAGGCTCCGACGTCGGCGAGGACCTTGGGGAGGCCGCCGTGGATGCCGGTCTCGATGAATGTGGCGCAGGATGCGTGGTCCTGGCTGCCCCCAACCGTGATGGCGTGGGCGGTACACCCTTCGTGGTCGTTGAACGAACAACGGGTGACACTGCAGTCGGCAACATGGGTCGTCATGAAGTTCCTCCGTAAGTTCCACCACCCGGACGGGCGGCTCCTGCCCCTACGGTAGGCCCGATCCCGATGATCAAAAAGACCCAATACTTTGACCTAATGGCCCTGCGTCAGGCTGCGCCTGGACAAGGGCAGCCTGGACCGGGTGAAGGCCCAGGCAAGTGCCGCCGCCGTCAAGGGCACGGCCACCACGAGTGCGGACAAATGCAGCCAGGGAACCTCGAGGGCCGTCCGCATGTCCGTGGACAGGACCAGCAGGACCGCCGGCACCGATCCTGCCATTGATCCAAGAACGGCCCCCATGCCGCTGGTGAACAGTCCCTGCGCGCCGGCAAGTGCCTTACGGAGCCGTGGGCGGGCACCGACTGCGGCAAGGACTGCGTGGTCCTGCCGGGCGTCTGCCATGGACAGCCCCGTGGTAATGCCTGCTGCACTGAAGGTGATGAGCGCGGCCACGGCCACGATGGACCAGGCGGCCCATTGGGTGTCCTGGGAGATTCCCGGCTCTGCCTGGAAGGGGATGCCCGGTTGCCCATAGACTGCCGCGGCTGCGGCGGAGGCCGCATCCACTTGCGCATCGGAGGGGTGCTTCGCCAACTGCACCAACAGCCCGGCAGGTGCCGCGTGCAGGTCCAGGCGTTCGGCGGTTTCCGGTGAGACAACGCCGTAGTAGGGTACGGGGGCGGCCGGTTCAAGCACTGCAGCGGGCAGGGAGTCGCTCCTGACCGTTGCGTGGACGGAGGCCGGCCCAGACGGCGACGGCACCTGCGTGCGCACATCCTGCGCCTGCAGCAGGACCTTTCCCTCAGTGACGAACACGGGGTTGGTCACCACCATCCCGCCAGCGTCCATCACGGCCAGCGCCTCCGCGGAGGCGTTACGCCCCAGTACCGCGCGGATGTCGTCCGCGCCGCCCACCAGGATGGCCCGGTCGGACGGCTGGTCAGCCACGAGAGCCCCGCGGCAGCGCCAGTCACCCGGATCCGTGATCCTTCCCTGCGGTGTCCGCGGGCATTGGTTGGCTTCCGGCTTTGCCAGCGAGTACATCAGGCAGTTGGAGGTTGCCGTCCGCGCAGGCACCGTCAGGTCAGCGGGGCCGTCCGAGCAAGTGCGCAGGCTTTCCGGGGCCATCATCACCCGTGTCCAGTCCACCGTCTTCAGGGCACCGGCGAGGGCCGTGGACAGTTCCTCCGCGTCGATCTGCCGCGACGGGGGCGTGGTGCCGGCGGAGGACGTCGGGGAGTCCACCACCAGGGGAAGGTACGCCTGGTTTTCCAGGGCGCCCCAGTAGTGCGAATCCCGTTGTGCTGCCTGTTGGCTGGCGGACAGCACGAGCGCGGCGCCGGCGAGCGCGGCGGCCGCAAGGACGGCGGCGACGGCGGGGACGCTGCGGCCGCGGTTCCGTGCCGAATCCCGGGCCGCCATCCGAAGGGACAGCGGCATCCACTGGGTGCGGGACGTGAGACGGATGACCAGCCAGCCGGTCAGCAGTACCAGGCCGGCGACAGCCAGCACCGCGCCGAGGATGAGTATTGTGACCACCCAAGGCAGCTGGTCCGCCTGCCGGTCAGGATCGTTGGTGGACCGCCCCAGGAGCCACCCCGCCGTCAACAGCCCAGCGGCCAGCACCAGCACGACGGCCCCGGCCATGGTTGCGCGCCGGGTCTTCGCCGCGGGAGCCCGTCCGGCTTTGAGGGCACCGAGTACCGGCTGCCGTGACACCTGGCGCGCAGGCACCATGGCCGCGATGATGCAGGATGCCAGTCCCATGGCCATGGCGGCGGTTGTCAGGAGGAGGTCCGGATGCAGTCCTGCCAACCGGGCGGAGCCGGTGGACCGGACCACGTGGACGACGACGGCAGCAGCTCCCAGCCCCACCGCGGCTCCGAGGGCCATGGCAAGGCCGCCAAGCCAGAGTCCGCCGGCCGTGACAACGGCGCGGATGGTGGAGCTTTCCGCACCCGAGGACGCCAGCAGCGCCAACTCACGTACCTGCTGCTTGGCCCCAACGACGAAGGCAGCCCCGGCCAGCAGGCCAACCTCCAGCAGCGCCAGGGCACCGATCATGCCAAAGCTGGCGTAAACGGCCACAGCTTCCGTCGAAGCATCCCGGGGCCGGGAACCAGCCACCGTGCGTTCCTCGAGGGTCGGCGGGTTCAGCACCACGCTGCGGGACAGCACGCCCACGCCTTTACTGTTCGCCTCCCTGACCTGTGGCCAGGTGACCGGCTCGGGACCCACCAGATAGTAGGACACGGACTGGCGTGTCAGCGGTCCCTGGGAAAGCCCGGGGGGCACCTGGCCTGCTTGCAGGTACAGGAAACTGTTGCCGTCCGACACGCCGGCGTCGCGGATGGTTCCGACCGGGGCGAAGGTGCCTGCCGACGTCGTAAATTCCTGCCCGAAGGTGAGGTGGAAGCGTGTCATCAGCCCGGGCGAAACCAGCACCTCAGTCCCGTCGCGCGGGGCCCTCCCGGCCAGGAGGCTGAATTTGCCGGCGAAGGCGGGGTTGAGGGCGTCCACTTCGCGGCCCTGCAGTGAAACGAGCGCCTCCCCCACGCCGGTGGTCAACTGGAGCATGCGCTGGGGGAGGACGTCATAGCCTGCGGGTAGGGCGTCAAGCGGGTCGGTCCGCTGGAACTCGGGGTCGGACCGCCCGGTGCTGGAGGCGATCACGCCGTCATTGAGCGGGTCCTGGAGGGAGTCGGCACTGGGCACCGGCAGGACGCTGAACCTCGCCTGGGTGCTGCCCAGTTCGTACTTAACGATCTCATCCGGCGTCCGCTGCGAGCTCTGGTAGAGGGTGGCGGCACCCGTCATCGCCGCCACGGGCAGCATGATGAGCATGATGATGAGGAGGGACCGCGCCTTGTGGCGGCCGATGTCCCGGCGTGCCAGGCGCAGGGCAACCCGATAGCTGCTCCGGCGGCTTGTGGGCGCCGGAGCAAGGTCCAGCGGCATCAGAGCCCGGCCTGGGTGAGGAGCATGGTGGGGTCGTGCATGGCGGCGGCCTGGTCGATGATCCGCCCATCCCGCAGGAAGACCACCCTGTCCGCCCAGGCTGCATGCCTGGCTTCGTGGGTGACGAGCATGACCGCGGCTCCGGCGTCTGCCCGGGCCCGCAGGACCTCCATGACGCCCTGGCCCGTCGTCGAGTCCAGGGCACCGGTGGGTTCATCGGCCAGGATCAGCCGGCGCTGGCCCACGATGGCCCGGGCGATGGCGACCCGCTG
This sequence comes from Paenarthrobacter sp. 22069, assembly GCF_052046035.1. Lineage (NCBI taxonomy): Bacteria > Bacillati > Actinomycetota > Actinomycetes > Micrococcales > Micrococcaceae > Paenarthrobacter > Paenarthrobacter sp. 22069. The sequence continues at coordinate 28,092 of NZ_JBQEQF010000020.1, forward strand.
CTGCTGGCCGCCGGACATCTGGTCCATGAAGCGGTCCGCCAATTCGGGGATGCCCACCTGCCGCAGCGCGTCGGCGGCCTGCCGGTGCGCCTTCCTGGTGGATGTTCCGTCCAATTCCAGCGGCAGCGCCACGTTTTCCGCGGCGGTCAGCGTGGGGACCAGGTTGAAGTCCTGGAAGACGTACCCGACGGCGCGGCGGCGCAGCCGGGCCAGTTCGTTCAGCCCCAGGCCCGCCAGCGGCGTCGACTCCACGTAGACGGCGCCCGACGACGGCCGGTCCAGGCCGCCTGCGATGGCCAGCAGGGAGGACTTGCCGGAGCCCGACGGGCCCATGACCGCGACGAACTCCCCCGCGGAAACGGTGAGGTCGACGTCGCGGAGTGCGGCGACCGCCGTCGCGCCTTCCCCGAAGGTCCTGCCGACCGCGGCGAGTTCAAGGACCTGCTGCGGCCCCTGCACGCTCACCGGCGGATGTCCGCGTTGAGCGGGGCGTCTTCCGTGGCCCCGTTGGACGCCTTACGGGCTGCGCCCGCGGCCTGCGCCTGCTGGACCATCCTGGCCTCGCACAGGTCAAGCCAGCGGACCTCGGCTTCCGTTTGGAAGATCAGCGAGTCGAGCACCAACAGCCACGCCGTGTCCGCGGCCCGCTGGTTCGCCGCAGTGTCGCGCCGCGCCTTGGTGTAGTCCTGGAGGGCCCTGATGGACGCGACGCGCTGGGCCTGGATGATGGCCTGCACATCCACCCCGGGCAGGGTGACGGCGAGCGCCAGCTTGATGGCGAGCTCGTTGCGTGGCGGGTTGTTCCGCTCCACGGGGGCGGCGAACCAGTTCCGGACCTCGGCCTTGCCGGCGGGGGTGATGCTGTAGACCACGTGCCCTTCGCCGTCGTCGCCTTCCTTGGCCACGAGGGCGTCGCGTTCCAGCCGGTCCAGCGTTGTGTACACCTGCCCGATGTTCAGGGGCCAGGTGGCTCCGGTACGGTTCTCGAACTCGACCCGAAGCTGGTAGCCGTAGCGCGGCTGGTCCTGCAGCAGGGCGAGGAGGCTGTGGCGAATTGACATGATGCTCCCCCGGGGCTGGTCTTTACCGGTATGCACGAGCCCCCAAGACCCGTGCATACCGCGTATAGGCAGCCTAATGCCGAAATCCCCTGCACGCAATACCGGGTATGTACGGGGGCTACATCACCAGGAGGACCTTGCCCACATGGTCGCCACTGTCAAAGTAATGGTGGGCCGCGGCCACCTGGTCCAGCGGGAAGGTCTTGGCCACCAGCGGCCGGATCCTGCCGTCCGCCACCAGCGGCCAGACGGCATCCCGGACGGCAGTCATGATGGCACCCTTCTCGGCCACCGGCCTGGGCCGCAGCGCGGTGGCCACGACGGCGGCGCGCTTCTTCAGCAGCACCCCCAGGTCCAGTTCCCCCTTGGTACCGCCCTGCAGGCCGATCACAATGAGCCGTCCGTAGTCGGCGAGCGCATCAACGTTTTGCTGGAGGTACTTGGCGCCCACCACGTCCAGGATGACGTCCGCGCCCTTGCCGTCGTTTTGGCGCCGCAGGCTCTCCGGGAAGTCCTCGTCCCTGTAGTTGATGGCGATGTCCGCACCCAGGAAGGCTTTGGCGGTGCTGACCTTCTCCTCCGTGCCGGCCGTGGTGGCAACCTTGGCGCCGAACGCCTTGGCGAGCTGGATGGCCATGGTGCCGATTCCGCCGGTGGCGCCGTGGATCAGGACGGTCTCGCCCGACTGCAGCTGCGCCGTCATGATCAGGTTGGAATAGACCGTTGCCGCAACCTCGGGCAGCGACGCCGCGGTGACCAGGTCCACGCCGTCGGGCACCCGCAGCACCTGTTCGGCGGGAACCGCCACCTGCTGGGCGTAACCGCCGCCTGCCAGCAGTGCAACCACCTTGTCGCCCACCGAGAAGGGCTTGCTGACGCCCGACCCAAAGCCGGCGATCCGGCCAGACACTTCAAGCCCGGGAACTTCCGAGGCGCCCGGCGGCGGTGGGTAGAAACCCCGGCGCTGCTGGACGTCGGCCCGGTTCAGGCCGGCAGCCACCACGTCGATCAGCACTTCGCCCTGGCCTGGTACCGGAGGATCCACATCGCGGACTTCCAGCACTTCCGGCCCGCCGGGTTCCGAAATGTAGACGGCTTTCATGGACCTCTCCCGTTCCTGACTCAAATCCTGGCTGCAACCAGTGTGCACGGGCTCCTGCCCGTGGCCTGTTTTGTTGCAGGCAAGTGCCTATGAAACACTACTAGCTGAGGAAGGTTGTCCGAGCGGCCGAAGGAGCTGGTCTTGAAAACCAGTGTGCGGTAACCCCGTACCAAGAGTTCGAATCTCTTACCTTCCGCAAGGGAACCCCTGGCAGCCGGCAACGGCCGCCAGGGGTTTTTTGCTTTAAGCCGTTGCGGCTCAAGCCCTGGCGGCTCAAGCCCTGTTGATGATGGCGGCCGCAATCTCATCCGCATCGCGAAGGGTGCGCTGGCCGCTGGCGTACACGGGTCCGCCCGGCTGGACGGCCTCTGCTGCGATCGCAGTTCCCCATTGCGTCGAGGACAACTGCAATCCCAGCACGAACAGCCCCTCCGTCACGGACCCGTTCGCGGCGATGGGCCGGTACGGGTGCGGCTCCACGTCCAGGCCCGTGGACTCCACCGGAGCTCCCTCGGCGGTCATCATGAGCCTGGGCCGCACCAGCCCGTCGGCCAGGAGCTGCTCCAGCACCGGTGAGTCATTCGCCGACACCCGGTTGCCCGGTGCCAGCGCCTCCACCATGATCCGTGCCGTCGCCGGCGGGCCTGCCACCCAGGGCGAGGACGCGGTGAACAGCTTCGATTTGCGGTCCATGCCGAATTTCGGGTCAGGTCCAACGAAGCTGACCACGCCGGCCCGTGCCAGTGCGGCCAACTGTTCGGAACGCAGCGCGGGCGGACCACTGGCCAGGCCCTCTACAAACGACTCGAACCAGCCCCGCAGGCCCGCGACCCAGGACTCATCGGTAATGCCGCCGTCGGCCACCGCGGTCTTGAGGACGGCGCGTCCGTGGTGCAGGGCGGCGATGGCCATCTTGACGGGATCGTCCTCGCCGAGGGCGGAACGTCGCGCGTCATCGAGCAGGAATTCCACCACGGCGGCGTCATGCTCGCTGCGGGACCTGAAGGTCCGGCCTGCCAGCGGGGCCGCCAGCCCGGGCAAGTCCAGCCGGTGCCGCGGACCGACGTGAACGGCCAGGACGCTCTCCACGCCGTCTTCCCAGTTGGCGGCGCTGTGCGAGTGCGGCTGGAGGGCTTCCTCCAGTGCCGCGAGGAAGGCATGTGTGTCGGGGACCGCGGCGGGCTGCGAGCGCACCAGCGTTGAGTAGTAGGCCCACAGGGCGTCCCGGTGCAGCAGCGGCCACAGGTCATGGTCGAACGACGGGCGGATGCCTGTCCTGGCCAGCCGCTGAATGGCCGCTTCGGTAAGGTAGCGGAGCGTGATGGACGGAGCGTAGTAGCCGCGGAGGGCCGCTTTTGCCCGGTAGGGGGTGCCGCGCCGGGAGGCTGCAATGATCCGGGGTTCCTGGCCGGACGGTTCGTAGGCGAGGCCGCTGCCGCTGCCGGACGGGACGAATTTTCCGCCGCGGCCTTCGGTGAGCTGGCCCATCGTGTCGAAGAAGTTCAGGCCCATGCCGCGCACCAGGACAGGATCACCGGCGGGGATCCGGGACCAGTCGACATCGGCGGGCACGGCGGGCGGGAAATACTGCAGGCCCAGCTGCGCGGCGGAGGTCTCCAGTGAGCGCTGTTCGGGATTCAGCCGGGATGGGATGTGCCCCAGTGCCAGCACCACGCCGTTGGCTTGGATGGTTTCCCCGGTGGCCAGGCCGACGTCGAACATTCCGTTCTCCGCCCGGCGCACGGACAGTGCCGTGGTGGCATGGAATCCAATGCTGACGCCGCCGGGCGCCTTGTCCAGCAATTCCTCCAGGGTGCAGCTCAGGTAGCGTCCGTAGAGCGCCCGGCTGGGAAAGTCGTCCGATTCCAGGACCGCGAGCTCCGCCCGTTCCTCCGGGGTGAGGGCCGGCAGCGGGTCCCGCTGCTGCCGGTCCCGCCATTGATCGAAGGTGGTGCCGGCAACCGGGGCCGGCAGGGACGCATCCTGGGGAATCAGGGTGGGATAGAAAGACTGCGTATTCATGAGGAATAGCCGTGACTGGGCCGGCTGCCAAACATGCCCGGGACCTGCGGGGTAGGGGTCCACCACGTCGATCCGCAGGTGCCGCGCGGAGTCACCGGCCGCCGCACAATGGGCGAGCAACCGCTCCAGCACGCTGGTGCCGCGGGGGCCGCCGCCAATAATGACAGCCCGGATGCTCTCAGATTTTTCCACGGCATCCAGCGTACGGGCTGGAAGCAGGTTATGCGCCGGAGCACTTGACTTGCCAGCCTGTGGCCCAGTTGTTTGGATGGGGCGCATGACCACCACAGCAGCTGATCACGCGTCCGTTCCAGGTCCAGGCCCGAACAACCCCGGCACCGCCGCTTCCGGCAGGGCCCCGGAACCCGTCGACGAGAACGTATGGCTGGAAGACATCTACGGCGAGGAGCAGCTGGCCTGGGTCAGGGAGCAGAACTCCCGCACCGAGGACCTGCTGGAGGACGCAGGATACGCAGGGCTCGAAGCCGGCATCCTGGAAGTCCTGGACTCCACCGACAGGATCGCCATGGTGGGCAAGCGCGGCGACTGGTACTACAACTTCTGGCGCGACCAGCGGAACCCCAAGGGCCTCTGGCGCCGCACCACCTGGGAAAGCTACCTCACCGACTCCCCGGAATGGGACGTCCTGCTGGACGTTGATGAGCTGTCCCGGGCAGAAGGCGAAGAATGGGTGTTCCACGGCGCCACGTTCCTCCGTCCGGCGGCCGGCAGCCCCTACCGGCTGGCGCTGCTCGCCCTCTCCCCGGACGGCGGCGACGCCAACCGCTACCGCGAGTTCGACGTCGAGGCACGAAGCTTTGTCGACCCGGCCGCCGGCGGCTTTGACCTGCCGACCGCGAAGGGCAATGTGTCCTGGCTGGATGCCGATACGCTGCTGGTAGCCTCCACCGCTGAGGGCTTGCCCGGGACCGCGTCCTCCTACGCCCGGACCGCCGTGACCCTCAGGCGCGGCGGATCCCTGGCCGCGGCGCCGCGTCTTTTCGAGGTACCCGAAGACCACATGATGGCTGTGGCCGCGCACGATTCCACTCCCGGTTTTGAGCGCACCTTCGCCGTGGACTACATCGATTTCTTCAACCGCACCAGCTTCGTGCTGCGGGACGGCGACTGGGAAGCCATTGATGTCCCCACCGACGTCAACGTCAGCGCGCACCGGGAATGGCTGCTCTTCCGCCCGCAGCAGGACTGGACCCTGGACGGCACCACGTATCCCGCCGGAGCCCTGCTCGCCGCCAACTTCGAGGACTACCTGGCGGGGCGCCGCGCGCTCACCGTCCTCTTCACGCCGGATGCCCACACCTCCCTGCAGTCCTGGAGCTGGACCCGGAGTTTCCTGCTGCTGAACCTGCTCAAGGACGTGTCCTCCGAGATCCGGGTGCTGGACCCGTCCCGGCCCACCGGCAACGCGGACGGCGGCTGGGCGGCCACCCTGCTCGACGCCTGCCCGCCCCTGCACGACGTGAACGCGTATGCAGTGGACGACGAAGATGAGGGACCGGCCGACGGCGGAGCCGGCGATGACTTCTGGCTGATCGCCACCGGATTCACAACGCCCACCACCCTGTTGCGCGGCACCCTGGAGCACGACGGCGACGGGACGTCCGGCGTGGTGAGCCGGCATGCCGCCGTCAAGGCCTCGCCGTCGTTCTTTGCCGACGCCGACTATGAAGTGGAGCAGCACTTCGCCGTGTCCGACGACGGCACCCGGGTCCCGTATTTCCAGGTAGCCCCGCGCGGGCTGGCACTGGATGGGCAGAACCCCACCCAGCTGTCCGGCTACGGCGGATTCGAGGTGTCCCGGACGCCCGCGTACAGCGGCACCGTGGGCCGGGCATGGCTTGAGCGCCGCACCACGCCGGCAGGAACCGACGGCGGAGCCGCGCACTCCCGGGGCGGTGTGTATGTGGTGGCGAACATCCGCGGCGGCGGCGAATACGGGCCTGCCTGGCACCGGGCAGCGTTGAAGGAAAACCGGCACCGGGCTTACGAGGACTTCGCCGCCGTGGCACGCGACCTGATCTCGCGCGGGGTCACGTCGCCGCGCCGGCTGGGCTGCGTGGGTGGCTCCAACGGCGGACTCCTGGTGGGCAACATGCTCACCCGTTACCCGGAACTGTTCAGGGCCGTCTCCTGCGGGGTTCCGCTGCTGGACATGCGCCGGTACACCCGGCTGTCAGCCGGACACTCCTGGATTGCCGAGTACGGAGATCCCGATGTTCCCGAACAGTGGGAATACATCAAAACCTTCTCGCCGTACCACCTGCTCAAGGACGCCGTGGAGTACCCGGAGACCTTCATCTGGACCGCCACCTCCGACGACCGGGTGGGCCCGGTGCAGGCCCGCAAGATGGCGGCACGGATGCTGGCGATGGGCATCCCCAACGTCTGGTTCCACGAAGCCCTGGAGGGCGGGCACGCCGGCGCCTCCGACAACCGGCAAGCCGCGGCACTGCAGGCCCGCAGCCAGCATTTCCTGTGGAAGGCGCTGGCAGGCTGAACGCCACGGAGCATGCGCTGACGATACGGAGGGCCGGTCCCGGGGACATAGGGCAACTGGCGCAGGTGCATGTCCGGTGCTGGCAGGAGACCTACCGGGGGATGCTCTCCGACGCCTTCCTCGCCGCCGTGGACCCCGACGACCGGCTCCGGCTCTGGCAGTACCTGCTGGACTGGTCTGATCCCGCCGAGGCGTGGGTGGCGTCCGACGGCGGTACGGTGGTTGGGTTCTCCGGCGCCCGCCGCCTGCCGGCGCCGGGCTCCCCCGAAGGACACCCGCCGCCGTCGTCCGGTGACCTGGAACTGTGGGGACTGTACCTTCTGGCGTCCCACCAGGGCCTTGGCCTGGGCAGCCGGCTGCTCACGGCCGCCATTGGCGACAACGCAGCAAGCCTCTGGGTGGCCGCGGACAACAGCCGGGCGATCGGTTTCTACCGCCGGTTCGGCTTTGAGCCCGACGGCGAGCAGGACGTCCTGGCCGGCTGGGAGAACCTCCCTGAAATCCGTATGGTCCGTCCGGCCCGGCCCGTCGCGTAGGCAGCGCGGAGCCGCGCCGGCCGGAATGAGGCTTTGACGGGAACGTTTTGCACTGCGTGGCCGGATCTGCGTATCCTTGGTGGGCTAGGAATAGCAACTGGAGACGTGCCAGAGCGGCCGAATGGACTTCACTGCTAATGAAGGGTCGGGGTTAAACTCGACCGGGGGTTCAAATCCCCCCGTCTCCGCGTTTGGCCCCGGTCCCCGTGACCGGGGCCTTTTGCGTTTCCGGCGGGGATTTGAACCGGGTTTGTTATCCGGGCCAAGCACCTGTCCTAAGCACGTTCGCGCTTCAGAGCCTTGAGGGCTGGGAGACGCGGACAAGCTTCTGATGAACCCGCCAAAGCTCCCTCCGCCGTCCGGAACGCGCTGTCCGACAGCCGGACGCGGGGCGCGCGGGGGCTGCCCCGGTGGCAGGATTAGCGCATGGCGGCACGCACCACACCACACCAGCAGGACAGCACCCGTTCGGGCTGGAACCCACGCCTGGCGCTGCTGGTGGCGGCAACGTTTTTCATGGAGTTCCTGGACGGCACGGTCCTCACCACGGCGATCCCCAGCATCTCGGCTGATTTTACTGTCCCCGCCGCCGACGTGAACATCACCATGACCGCCTACCTGCTGACAGTCGCCGTGGGCATTCCCATCAGCGGCTGGCTGGCGGAACGGTTCGGCGCCCGCCGGGTGTTCTGCGCTGCGATCGCCGTCTTCACCCTCGCTTCCCTGCTCTGCTCCTTCAGCCAGGACCTGGCGACGCTGACCCTGAGCCGCATCGCCCAAGGCGCCGGCGGGGCCATGATGGTCCCGGTCGGCACCCTGGTGGTGCTGCGTGGCACGCCGAAGTCCGAGCTGCTGCGCGCCACAGCGTTCCTGGTGTGGCCCGGACTCCTGGCCCCGGTCCTCGCACCGCTAGTGGGCGGGGCGCTCACCACATACCTGTCCTGGCACTGGATCTTCCTGGTGAACATCCCCCTCGGCGCAGCCGCTTTCGTCGCCGCCCTTCGCCTGGTGCCGGCGGCGCCCGGCGATCCCGGCCGCCGGCTGGACTGGCCCGGCATGGTGCTGACGACGGTTGGAGTGGGCGCGCTGGTGGCGGGCCTGGAACTGGCCAGCAGCCACCCGGAGCTGCCCTGGGCGGGGATCAGCGCCGCGGCCGGGGTCGCCGCGCTTGCCGGCGCCGTGGCCTGGATGCGCCGGACTCCCCATCCGTTGTTCAACCTGCAGGTTTTCCGCACCCGGACGTTCCGGGCGATGGCCACCGGAGGATTCGTGTACCGGGTGACCATCAGCTCGGTCCCGTTCCTGCTGCCCCTGATGTTCCAAACCGGCTTCGGCTGGTCACCACTGCAGGCCGGGGCCATGGTGGCGGCGGTGTTCATCGGAAACATCGGCATCAAGCCGGCCACCACCCCGCTGATCAGGAAGTTCGGATTCAAGGCGATGCTGGTGTTCGCCTCACTGGCGTCAGCCGTCACCTTCGCATTCTGCGCGTTCCTGACCCCGGAGACGCCGCAAGTTTTGACGTTCGTGCTGCTCGTCTGCGGCGGCGCTTTCCGCTCCATCGGATTTTCGGCCTACGCCTCGGTCCAGTACGCGGACATCCCGCCGGCACAGCTGACATCCGCCAACACCGTGTCCGCAACCCTGGTCCAGCTGGGCACGGGCTCCGGCATCGCCATTGCAGCCCTGCTGATTCGGATCTTTAATGGGCAGGCCCTCGCGCCCCAGGATCCCGCCGGTCCTTTCCGCGGAGCGTTCGTGGCGATGGCCGTGCTGATGCTGGCCAGCACTGTGGACAGCCTGCTGCTTCCAAAACATGCCGGGGCGGCGGTGAGCCAGCGCGGGCACGCCCGGGACCAGCCCGCCCGCGATGCAACAGCGGGCCAGGCAACGGAGGGGCGAGCGGCCGGGCCGGCCCACAATGCAACAGCCCGGCAATCGGCCGCTGCCGGGGCCGTCAGCCCGCCTGCGCCAGAACCAGGGGAAGAACAGCTCCCGCACCGGCCTGCCGAAGGGCGCGCCCGGCGACCGTAAGGGTCCAGCGGCTGTCTGCAAGGTCGTCAATCAGCATGACTGTCTGGCCCTGGGCAGACTGCAGCGCGGCCTCAAGCTCCGGACCCGCCACCAGCCGGTCCCACACTCCGGCCAACCGGTAGGCGCTGTTTCCGCCACGGCCGCCGGTGGGCCCGCCGTGCGCCAGCTGCAGCTCGCCGAGGTAGGGGATGCGGCCGATCTCGGAGATTCCGCGGGCCAGCGACCCCACCAGCTGCGGTTTGCTGCGGGACGGGACGGCGACAATCGCGGCCGGCCTGCCCACCCCGCTCCAGCCCTGGGCGCGTCCATCACCCCCGCCCCATTCCCGCAGGACCTGCACGCAGGCCTGGAGCATGCCGGGGTCCACCGGCCGGTCCTCCGCGCCGGCGGCGAACAGCTCCCGCAACGCGCCGCCCCACCCGAGGTCTGTAAGGCGGGCCAGGACACGCCCCTCGGCCAGGCCCTCGGCCGGTTTGAGCTTGCCTTTCACCGGCACGCCGAGCCGGTCCATGCCGCTGGGCCACTGAAGTCGCGGCTCCAGCACCCCGCCCGCCCGGCTCAGGGTCTGCCCGGCGGCCGCCGTCGCGTCGGCTGCCACGTCCGAGGGGAACCACCGTCCGGCACAGTTGTCACAGCGCCCGCAGGGACGGGCCGTCTCGTCGTCCAGGACGGAGGTGATGTACTCCATCCGGCAGCCCGCGGTGTCCTGGTAGATCACCATGGAGTCCTGCTCATCCACGCGGGCCTCCGCAATCCGGCGGTAGCGTTCCGCGTCGTAGACCCACGGCTGGCCGGTGGACCGCCAGCCTCCGCCCACCCGCTCCACGGCCCCGTCCACGGACAGCACCTTCAGCAGCAGCTCAAGCGGGGTACGGCGAAGGTCCACCCGGGCTTCCAGCGCCACGGTGGACAGGGCGGTCCCCGCTTCCGCCAGCGCGGTCAACACAGCACCGGCTTTCTCCTCCGAGGGCATGGACGCGGTGGCGAAGTACTGCCAGATCTCCCTGTCCTCGGCACCGGGCAGCAACAGGACATCGGCGTTCGCGGCACCGCGGCCGGCACGGCCCACCTGCTGGTAGTAGGCCACCGGCGAGGACGGTGCACCGAGGTGGACCACGAAGCCAAGGTCGGGCTTGTCGAAGCCCATTCCCAGGGCGGAGGTGGCCACCAGGGCCTTGACCTGGTTGTCCTTCAGCAGTTGCTCCGCACGCTCCCGGTCCGCCGGATCCGTCCTGCCTGTGTAGGCGAGCACGTTGTGGCCTGCCTCCGCCAGCAGGCGTGCGGTGTCCTCTGCCGCAGACACCGTGAGCGTGTAGATGATTCCGCTGCCGGGAAGATCGGCCAGGTGGGTCAGCAGCCAGCCCAGGCGCTCTTTGGAACCGGGGAGGGACAGGACGCCAAGCCGCAGCGACTCCCGGCCCAGGGAGCCACGGATGGTCAGGACGCCGGCGCCGAGCTGCTCTTCGATATCGTGCACCACCCGGGAGTTGGCGGTGGCGGTGGTGGCAAGGACCGGGACCGAGCCGGGCAGCTGCGTGATTAGGTCCGCGATCCGCCGGTAGTCGGGACGGAAATCGTGGCCCCAGTCGGAGATGCAGTGGGCTTCGTCAATGACCAGCAGGCCGGTCCGCCGGATCAATTCCGGCAGCTGCGTTTCCCGGAACGTCGGGTTGGTCAGCCGCTCGGGGGAAACCAGGAGCACGTCCACCTCATCGGCGGCCAGCTGTTCACGGACGGTGTCCCACTCCAGCTGGTTCGCGGAGTTGATGGCCACGGCGCGCACCCCGGCCCGGGCGGCAGCGGCCACCTGGTCCCGCATCAGGGCAAGGAGCGGCGAGACGATCAGCGTGGGCCCCGCTCCCCTGCGCCGCAGCAACAGCGATGCCACAAAGTACACGGCCGATTTGCCCCACCCGGTGCGCTGGACCACCAAAGCCCGCCGCCCGCCGTCGACCAATGCCTCAATGGCCTCGAACTGCCCGTCGTGGAAGACCGCGTCCGGGTGGCCCACCAGGCCGCGCAGGACCTCAAGCGCTTCGGCGTGGGTGGCGGTTCCGGGTGTGCCGGGACCTGCCGGGTCTGCAACGGCGGTAGCGGAAAGGGTGGACGGGTACTGGTTATCGGCCATTGATTCAGTATCCCAGCACCCTCCGACAGCGTGGACGGCCATTGGCCGCTATGTGGAAATACCCCGCCGGTCCGCTGCTGTTACGCACATACCGCTAAAACCGCCTTGGCCCTGATCCCCGTCCACGTAAGATAAAGCCCGTGACTAGCGAACAGACAACGACATTTGATCTCTCGGCATCCTTCAAGGCCTACGACGTCCGTGGGATTGTAGGCGAGTCGATCACCGCCGAAATCGTCGAAGCCGTGGGGGCCGCGTTCGTGGATGTCCTGCAGCTCGAAGGCCAGACCATCGTGGTGGGCGGCGACATGCGCCCCTCCTCCCCCGAGTTCAGCAAGGCCTTCGCCAAGGGGGCGGCAACGCGCGGCGCCAGTGTCGAACTGCTGGACCTGATCTCAACCGACGAGCTGTATTTCGCCTGTGGTTTCCTCAACCGCGCCGGAGCCACCTTCACCGCCAGCCACAACCCTGCCGAATACAACGGCATCAAGATGGCCAAAGCAGGCGCCGTCCCCATCTCCTCGGAGTCCGGCCTCAAGGAGATCCAGGCCCTCGCCGAGCAGTACCTCAACGCCGGGGCCATCCCTGCCGCCGGCACCCGCGGCCTGATCAGCGTCCGCGACGTCCTCAAGGACTACTCGGAATACCTGCGCAAGCTCGTCGACCTCTCCGCATCGCGTCCGCTGAAGGTAGTGGTGGACGCCGGAAACGGCATGGCAGGCCTGACCACCCCGGCAGTCCTCGGCGACGCGTTGCTGCCCAAGCTGCCCTTCGACATCGTTCCGCTGTATTTCGAGCTGGACGGCTCCTTCCCGAACCACCCGGCCAACCCGCTGGAGCCGGAAAACCTGCGCGACCTGCAGGCCGCGGTGATCGAGCACGGCGCGGACATCGGCCTGGCCTTTGACGGCGACGCCGACCGCTGCTTCGTCATCGACGAAAAGGGCGAGCCCGTATCGCCGTCGGCCATCACCGGAATGGTGGCCCGCCGCGAGATCGCGCGTGCAAAGGCCCAGGGCGAGGAAAAGCCGACGATCATCCACAACCTGCTTACGTCCCGGGCGGTTGCGGAGCTGGTGGAGCACGACGGCGGCCGCGCCGTCCGCACCCGTGTTGGCCATTCCTTCATCAAGGCAGTCATGGCCAAGGAAGCAGCCGTGTTTGGCGGCGAGCACTCCGCGCACTTCTACTTCCGCGACTTCTGGAACGCGGACACGGGCATGCTGGCCGCCATGCACGTCCTGGCAGCCCTGGGCGAGCAGGACGGCCCGCTGTCCGAGCTGGGCCGCGAATACGAGCCCTACGTCAGCTCCGGTGAGATCAACTCGGAGGTGGAGGACAAGCCGGCAGCCGTGGAGCGCGTTCGGCAGGCGTTTGCGGACGAGGACCTGACCATCGACACCCTGGACGGCAGCACGTTCACGGCCAACGACGGCAGCTACTGGTTCAACCTGCGCCCCTCCAACACCGAACCGTTCCTGCGGCTCAACGCCGAGGCCACGGACCGGTCCACCATGGAACGCATCCGCGACCGCGTCCTGTCCCTGGTCCGGGCCTAGCATCGGATGGCAGACCATACCGGACGGGCACCGGAAGGCGGCGGCCAGGAAAGCTGGCGTGATTCCGTTTCCGAAGCGACGGCAACAGACCTTGAGAACCTCCTGGGCACGGGCGTCAGCGCGGCCCAGGAGCAGCTCCAGCGCAACGGCGGCTTCCTGCCCTTTGCCTTGACTGTCCAGAACGACGGCGAGGTGCGGCTGGTTGCCGTCTCCCCGTCAGATGCCGCTGAGGGCAGCGACGGCGAGTTCGACGCCGACGCCATGATCCACGACCTGCAGGCCCTCCTCCGCCAGAACCGCGACGACTTCCGCGCCGCGGCCGTGGTGTGCGACATCCTGCTGGTGGAGGACGATTCGGATGCCATCCATGTGGCCGCCGAGCACCGGGACGGCTCCCTCTTCGCCGCTGTCCTGCCCTACTCGGCCAATGCGGGCACCCAGACCTGGGAATTCGGCGAACTGGGTGCGGACGCCAGCGAGCCCGCCATCTGGGTGGACTAGACCGGTACCGCCATGAAAATAAACGCCTTCGCGGACGTCAGCCTGCGTGCACTCATGGTGCTCGCAGCGGTCCCGGACGGCACCCTCCTGACCACCCAGAGCATCGCCGATTCGGTGGGGACGCCCTACAACCATGTCAGCAAGGCCATGGCCAAACTGCGGAGCATGGGCCTGATCGAGGTGGTCCAGGGCCGTTCCGGCGGATCACGACTCAGCCATGCCGGCCGCATCGCCACTGTGGGACAGATCCTGCGGCAGTTGGATAGCCGCACCGATCCTGCCGACTGCGTTGCACCGGGCGGGAACTGCCCCCTGATCAATGAATGCAGGCTTCGCGGCGCCCTGGCCCGCGCCCGTGAAGCCTTCTACGTGGAGCTTGACTCCGTGGTCATCGCGGACCTTCCCCAGGCCCGGCAAATGGCTCCGATTTTCTCGATGATAGGCCTCCGCCCGGGACTTTAGTCCCCCGTTATCCGGGCGCCTGCTATCAGTTTGATTTCAATCTTCTACAAGGTGTAGAACTGAGGCAGAAATACTCGCATTTCAAATATGAGTTTTCATCCGGCCGGACGAAGGCCCCGGCCATAACCTCAGGAGTACAGATGCTCTCGGACAAGTCCCGCCCCGTCATTGAGGCCACCCTGCCGCTGGTCGGCTCCCGGATCGGATCCATCACCCCCAACTTCTACGCCCGACTTTTCGCGGCGCACCCCGAACTGATGGATGGCTTGTTCAGCCGCTCCAACCAGCGCTCCGGCAACCAGCAGCAGGCCCTCGCCGGCAGCATCGCCGCCTTCGCCACCCACCTGGTGAACAACCCCGGCACCCTGCCGGAGACCGTCCTTTCCCGCATCGCCCACCGGCACGCTTCCCTCGGCATCACCGAGCCGCAGTACAAAGTGGTCTACGAACACCTCTTCGCGGCCATCGCCGAGGACCTCGCCGAGGTCATCACCCCTGAGATCGCCGAAGCCTGGACCGAGGTGTACTGGCTCATGGCAGACGCCCTGATCAAGCTTGAAAAGGGCCTCTACGCCGCCCAGGCCAATGACAAAATGTGGACGCCCTGGCGGGTTGCCGCCAAGACGCCGGCGGGAACCGGGTCCATGACCTTCACCCTGGAGCCCGCGGACGACACCCCCGTCACCCCTGCCCTTCCCGGCCAGTACGTCAGCGTCAAGGTGGCCGTTGCGGACGGCCTGCGCCAGGTGCGCCAGTACTCCCTCTCCGGCGACGCGGGCACCAGCCGCACCTTTACCACCAAGCTGGACGACGGCGGCGAGGTCTCCCCCGTGCTGCACAACACCGTGCAGGTGGGCGACGTCGTCGAAATCTCCAACCCTTACGGCGAGATCACCCTCAAAGAGGGCGACGGCCCCGTGGTGCTCGCGTCCGCAGGCATCGGCTGCACCCCCACCGCCTCCATCCTGCGTTCCCTTGCCGAGTCCGGCTCCGACCGCCAGGTCCTGGTGCTGCATGCGGAAAGCACCCTGGACAGCTGGGCCCTGCGCAGCCAGATGACGGACGACGTCGAACGCCTGGACGGCGCCGAACTGCAGCTCTGGCTGGAAAAGCCGGTCAGCGGCGCCAAGGAAGGCTTCATGTCCCTCCGCGAGGTTGACCTCCCCGCCGACGCTTCGCTGTACCTCTGCGGCCCGCTGCCGTTCATGAAGAACATCCGCAACGAGGCCATCAACGCCGGGATCCCTGCGACCCGGATCCACTACGAGGTCTTCGGCCCGGACATCTGGCTCGCCAGCTGATTTCCGCCGCCCTTCTGAACGACGACGGCCCCGCACCTTTCGGAAAAGGTGCGGGGCCGTCGTCGTATGGAAGGTCCAGCGACTGCTAGTGCGCGGACATCCGTTCCTTGAGGGAAGCGAGCTCGGAGCTCAGGGCCTCGGGCAGCGAGTCGCCGAACTTTGCGTACCACTCCTCGATGGAGGCGAGCTCCGTGTCCCACTCCTCGCGGTCGACGCGGACGGCGTCCTCCACGTGGGCGTGGGTGAGGTCCAGGCCGGTGAGGTCCAGCGAGTGCCCGGCAGGAACGTATCCGATCGGGGTCTCCACGGCGTCGGCCTTGCCCTCAATACGTTCGATGGCCCACTTGAGGACGCGGGCGTTGTCGCCGAAGCCGGGCCACGCGAACCCGCCGTCAGCCGTGCGGCGGAACCAGTTCACCAGGAAGATGTGGGGCAGGCGTTCCGGGTTGGCCTTGCCGGAGACGCTGATCCAGTGCTTGAGGTAGTCGCCGGCGTTGTAGCCGATGAACGGCAGCATGGCCATGGGATCGCGGCGGAGCACGCCAACCTGGCCGGCGGCCGCAGCCGTGGTCTCGGAGGAAAGGGTGGAGCCCATGAAGATGCCGTTGGTCCAGCTGCGGGCCTGGGTGACCAGCGGAACAGTGGTCTTGCGGCGTCCGCCGAAGAGGATGGCCGAAAGCTCCACGCCCTCCGGGCTGTAGTACTCCTCGGCCAGCATGTCGATCTGTGAGATCGGCGTGCAGAAACGGGAGTTCGGGTGCGCGGCAGGCTTGTCCGAGTCCGGGGTCCAGGAGTTGCCCTGCCAGTCGGTCAGGTGCGCCGGAACCTCGTCCGTCATGCCCTCCCACCAGACGCCCCCGTCGTCGGTCAGGGCCACGTTGGTGAAGATGCTGTGGCCCTTGGCGATGGCGCGCATGGCGTTGGGGTTGGTGCCCCAACCGGTGCCGGGGGCAACACCGAAGAGGCCCGCTTCCGGGTTGGTAGCGCGGAGTTCGCCTTCCTTGCCGATCCGCATCCACGTGATGTCATCGCCCAGCGTCTCCACTTCCCAGCCTTCGATGGTGGGGTCCAGCAGGGCGAGGTTGGTCTTGCCGCAGGCGGAGGGGAAGGCGGCGGAGACGTAGTAGGTCTTCCGCTCGGGGGAGGTCAGCTTGAGGATGAGCATGTGCTCGGCCAGCCAGCCTTCGTCGCGTGCCATGACCGAGGCGATGCGCAGGGCGTAGCACTTCTTTCCGAGCAGGGCGTTTCCGCCGTAGCCGGAGCCGAAGGACCAGATGGAACGCTCCTCGGGGAAGTGGACAATCCACTTGTCCGGGTTGCAGGGCCATGCCACGTCGTCCTGGCCGGGCGCCAGGGGGGCACCCAGGGAGTGCAGGGCCGGAACGAAGAAGGCGTTGGTCGCGGTGATCTTGTCCAGCACTGCGGTGCCGATGTTGGCCATGATGCGCATGGACGCAACGACATAGGCGCTGTCCGTGATTTCGACGCCGAACTTGGGGTCCTCGGCGTCGAGGTGTCCCATGACGAACGGGATGACGTACATGGTGCGGCCGCGCATGGAACCGGCGAACAGGCCGCGCAGCTTGTCCTTCATCTCCCGCGGGTCCATCCAGTTATTGGTGAAGCCGGCGTCCCGCTTGTTTTCGGAGCAGATGAACGTCTGTTCCTCAACGCGGGCAACGTCGGCGGGATCCGAGAACGCGGCAAAGGAGTTCGGGAACAGGTCCTGGTTGAGCCGGGTCAGGGTGCCGGCAGCAACAAGCTCGTCGGTGAGACGGGTGTTTTCCTCTTCGGACCCGTCAACCCAGTAGATGCGGTCCGGCTGCGTAAGCTCAGCAACCTCTTCGACCCATGCCAGCAGACCGGCATGTGTGGTGGGTGCTTTCTCAAGCAGCGGCTTCTGCGCCAGATCGCCCATTGCAGTTCCCTTCCTCGGGTTCATCGGTGTGAGCTAAATGCTATGGTCCGGACCAGTGGAGTTTTTGGGGAGTTTGACTGACATATCCGGTCACGGAAACTGAATTCCGCGAGAATTCAAGGAATTGTTGCCGGAAAAACGTCGATTAAGTGATGAAGGTCACCTATACCGGTCTAGTTACCGAGATTACAGCGCTCTCGATTTGGCATCGGCCCGCAGCTCGCGTAAAGTAATTCGAGGTTCGGGGAGAGCGGTTCTTCTCCCGGGACACGGAATGCGCCCATAGCTCAGCTGGATAGAGCGTCTGTCTACGGAACAGAAGGTCAGGGGTTCGAATCCCTTTGGGCGCACCAGCAAGGTCCGTACCGGTTATCCGGTACGGACCTTTTTTGTGCTGTACGGACCGTCAACCCGGTTAGGCTTTGCTCATGATGCCCGAGGCCGCTGAGCGCGAATTTGATGTTGTTGTTATCGGCGCAGGCGCCGTCGGGGAAAATGCGGCGGGCCGGGTGGTGCAGAACGGGCTGACGGCGGTACTCGTTGAAGCGGAACTTGTCGGTGGCGAATGCTCCTACTGGGCCTGCATGCCATCGAAGGCCCTCCTTCGTCCGGGCACCGCGCTGCACGCGGCCCAGACCACCCCGGGGGCCAAGGAAGCCGTTGCCCGCACCCTTGATGCCGCTGCCGTCCTGGAGCGCCGGAACTACTTCACGTCCAACTGGCAGGACGACAGCCAGGTGTCATGGGTGGCGGACACCGGCATCGAACTGGTGCGCGGCCACGGCTGGCTGACCGGCCCAAAGGCCGTGGAGGTGGCAGGCCTGGACGGGACGCAGCACCTGCTGCGGGCACGGCATGCGGTAGTACTGGCCACCGGTTCGGCCCCCACCACTCCCCCCATCGAGGGACTGCAGGACGTGCCGGTATGGGGTACCCGCGAAGCCACGTCCGCCCGCGAGGTTCCGGAGCGCCTCACGGTTTTGGGCGGCGGAGTGGCGGGGACCGAACTGGCCCAGGCCTTCGCGCGCCTGGGCTCGAGCGTCACGCTGGTTGCGCGCAGTGGATTGCTGGGCAACTTTCCGGACGAGGCGTCCGCACTGGTTGCCGCGGGGCTGCGCGCGGACGGCGTTGAGCTGCGATTGAACACCGCCACGGAACGAATCGGCCAGAATGACGACGGCAGCATCACTGTGACCCTGGGTGACGGAACCGCCATCACCTCCGACAAAGTCCTGGTCTCCACCGGCCGCCACCCGGCACTCGAAGGCCTCGGGCTGGAGAGTGTGGGCTTCGGGCCGGACGACTCAGGCCACCTGTCCCTGACCACGGATCCGTCGGGGATGGTGAAGGGCACCCCCGACGACGAACCATGGCTTTACGCAGTGGGGGACGCTGCAGGCAAGAACCTTTTCACGCACCAGGGCAAGTACGAGGCCCGGGCCACCGGTGACGCCATCGCGGCCCGCGCCAAAGGTGAACTCAAGGGGACACCCGGCGATTGGACCCGCTGCGCCCAGACCGCCAACCAGCACGCCGTGCCGAGCGTCGTCTTTACTGACCCGGAACTGGCCAGCGTGGGGCGCACCCTGAAGGTTGCCCGGAAGGACGGCTACAACGCGTCCTCGGTCGAGCTGCCCATCCAGGTTGCCGGCTCTTCCCTGCACTCGGAGAACTATGAGGGCTGGGCCCAGTTGGTGGTCGACGAGGACCGCAAGGTCCTGCTGGGCGCCACCTTCGCCGGCCCGGATGTGGCCGAACTGCTGCACGCCGCCACCATCGCCGTGGTGGGTGAGGTGCCGCTGGACCGGCTGTGGCATGCCGTCCCCTCCTACCCCACTGTCAGCGAGGTATGGCTGCGGCTGCTGGAGAAGTACGGCCTGTAGCGCTATTTGAACTGACCAGTCAGTTCGGTTAGGCTGGGAGCAGACGATTTCTGCGAAAGGCAATCCTTGCTCTCAGCACACCAGCTCCATGCCAAAGGACGCCGGGATCCGCTGCTCCCTCCCACCTCCTTGACCCTGGCCCGCGGTGAACTGCTGCTCGTTACCGGCGACCGACAGGACCAGCGCACCGCATTGTCTCTGCTGCTCAGCGGCAGGATGAAGGCAACGGGCGGACAGCTCACCTGGGACAACAGTTCCCGCGTCAAGCAGCTCCGCCAAGCAGCGGCCCTGGTGGACTCCCCCGGCGTCAACGAACCCGAGGAGCACCTCTCGGTCCGCGACCTGGTGACCGAGGACCTTGCCCTGATCCCCCGCCGTTTCCGCGGCGCGCTGCTCAGCGGCCCATGGCTGAAGGTCAACCGCTTCGAGGACATCGCGGACTTGTGGACGGAGCAGCTGGAGCCGCAGCGGCGGCTGGAACTTCTCACGGCGCTGGCCCTGGCGAACCCCCGCACGGACCTGCTGGTGGTGGATTCGCCGGACAGGCACAGTGCGGACGCGTCCAGTTGGCTGCCGCGCCTCCGCGCGCTGGCGTACGACGCCGGGCGTCCGCTCGCCGTCGTAGCGGCAGTCAGTGCCGTCCCCGCCTCGTGGGACGGTCCGGTGGCCACCATCGGCAACGCCGCACCTTTGGCGGAGTCTGCACCGGAGTCTGCACCGGAGCCCGTCCCGGGACCGTCGGCAGGGCCTGCGGCTGACGTCGAAATGCCCGTTCCAGCCGACACGGCCGGCCGCCATGCGGCAGGCGGCGGGCTGAACCCGGATAACCAGGAAACCACGATCGAAACTGAGGTTGCCAAGTGACTGTCCTGCGGCTGGCCCGCTCCGAACTCAAGCGAATGACCGGCGGCCTGCTGCCCAAGCTGACCATCCTGGCGCTGACCATGGTCCCGCTGCTCTACGGCGCCGTCTACCTCTACGCGAACTGGGACCCTTATGGCCACCTCAACAACCTCGACGCCGCCCTGGTGGTGGAGGATTCCGGGGCAACCGCTGCGGACGGCGCCCGGCTGGAGGCGGGGCACAAGGTCGCGGACAGCCTGGTGGAAGGCAATGTGTTCCATTGGATCCCGGTGGCCAGCTCCGCCGAAGCCGACGCCGGGGTCAGCAGCGGGCAGTACGCCTTTGCCTTGAAGATCCCCAGGGACTTCTCCGCGAACCTCGTCTCCCCGGGCAGCTTCGACTCCGCCAGCCAGGCCATGCTGAATGTCACCACCAACGACGCCAACAACTACCTTCTCAGCACCATCGTGGACAAACTGACAACGGCGGTGCACTCCACCGTGGCCAAGGAGGTGGGAGAGGAAACTGCCAACCAGTTGCTGACGGGGTTCGGCACCATCCACTCCAAGATGGTCCAGGCCGCGGACGGCGCCTCGCAGCTGGCCGACGGCGTGGCAACTCTCCGCGACGGCAGCGTCACCCTCCACGAAGGCACCTCTGCCCTGAGCAGCGGTGCGGACCAGTTGTACGCCGGCCAGCTGAAACTGCGGGACGGGGCCAACCAGCTGACTGACGGCGCCGGGCAGCTAAGCAGCGGCCTGTCCACCCTGAAGGACAGGACGGCTACCCTCCCCACAGACGCCCAGACGCTTGCCAACGGCGCCGCGCAGGTGGCTGCCGGCAATGCGCAGCTGAACGCCAAGGTCCAGGACGTCTCTGCCCAACTGGAGGCCGCCGACCAGGGTCTGCGCAACCGGGTGGTGGAATCCAACACCAGGCTTGTCAGCGCGGGCGTCCTGACACAGGAGCAGGCTGACAAGGTCCTGGCTAGCTTCGACGCCGCCGCGGCCTCCAGCCCCGTGACGGCTGCAAAGACCAAAATCCAGACCGACGCCGCCCAGGTCCAGCAGCTGGCCGACGGCTCCGAAGCGGTCAGTGTCGGCGCCGCCCAGCTCGCCGCCGGGATGCCTGCACTGAAGGACGCCATCGGGCAGGCGTCGGCAGGGGCGGACCAGCTCCACACGGGGGCTGCCGCCCTGGCAGCCGGCGAGCAGTCCGCCGTCGACGGCTCCTCCAGCCTTGCGGACGGCGCACGGAAGGTGGATGCCGGGGCCGCGCAGGTCGCGGACGGCGCCGGGCAGGCCGCTGCCGGTTCACGAACGCTGGCCGACGAGATCGGCAAGGGCGCCGGGCAGGTTCCCAACCCGGACGACGCCCAGAAGAGCAACCTGTCCCAGGTCATGGCCGATCCCGTCGCCGTCAGCAACGTGTCCCAGGCCAAGGCCGGGTCCTATGGGGCCGGGCTGGCACCGTTCTTCCTCACGCTTGCCATGTGGATCGGGATCTTCATGCTGGTCCAGGCCATGCGTCCCATCACCCAGCGGGCCCTGGCCTCCAACGCGCCGTCGTGGAAGATCGCGCTGGGCGGCTGGCTTCCCTTCCTGTTGGTCTCGGTGGTGCAGGCGTCCCTGCTGACCCTGGTGGTGGACGTCGCCCTGGGCCTGAACCCTGACCACCCGTTCCTGATGTGGCTGTTCATGCTGGCCGCCGCCATGGCGTTCAGTGCCCTCATCCAGGGCGTAGTGGCCTTGCTCGGCTCGCCCGGCAAGCTGGTGGTACTGATCCTGCTGGTCCTGCAGCTGGTGTCGTCCGGAGGAACGTTCCCCTGGCAGACCACGCCCCAGCCGCTGCATGTGGTCCACCAGGTCCTGCCCATGGGCTACGTGGTCACCGGCATGCGGCACCTGATCTACGGCGGGGACCTGTCCATGATCGTCCCCACCCTGGCCGGCCTGCTGGGCTACACCCTGCTGGGCGCAGCGATGTCGACCCTGGCGGTCCGCAAAAACAAGTACTGGACCCTTAAAACCCTGAAACCGGAGATCGCGGTATGACCACCGAACCTGCAGCCGCGGCCAAAGCACTCCGGCCGTCCAGGACCAACGCCACGCGGCAGAAACTCTTCGACGCCTCCATGGAGCTGATCGGCGAGCGCGGTGCAGCCAGCGTCACGGTGGACGAAATCGCGGCGGCGGCCGGGGTTTCCAAGGGCACCGTCTACTACAACTTCGGCAGCAAATCCGAGCTGATCGCACAGCTCCTCCGGCACGGCGTGGACATCCTGAAGGCGCGGCTGCTTGCTGCGGCCGACGGCGGTGGCCCCGGACACGACCCCTTGCTGGCCATGGAGGCAATGATCGGGCAGGCCATGGACTTCATGGCCGAATACCCCTCCTTTGCCCGCCTGTGGGTCAGCGAGAACTGGCGGATCCCCAGTGAGTGGCAGGGCACCTTTTCGGTCCTGCGCGCGGAACTGCTCGAAGTGATCGGGCAGGCAGTGGACCGCGTGGCCACGGCGTACCCGGTGGATGACTCCGTGTCCCGGGGCAGCCTGGAAACGGCCATCTTCGGCGCCTGCTTCGTGGTGGGCCTTGATCGCCAGACGTACAACCCCGAGCGCACCCGTGACCAAAGTGTTGCCGCAATCATGGCGATCATGCGCGGCTACGTGCTGAAGGATGCTGCTCCTCGGGGATGATGGTGGACATGCGCCATACGGGGAAGAGCGGAAAATTCGCGGTCATCTGCGGTGTCGTTGCTGCGGGGCTGCTGGTGCTCACGGCGATGACCCTTGCCGAGCCGGTTTTCCTGGCATTCCTGGGCGTCCTTGCACTGGCCTACCTCGCCGCAGTGGCCGAAATCCTGGTGCGGCGGCGGCGGTTCGCCCTCCTGGCGGCTGTGGCGGGCACAGCCCTTGCCCTCGGCTTTTCGCTGGCCTTCCTCAGCACGTGGGAGCTGGCCTTCAACGGGCAGTCGTCCTTCCTGGGCACCCCGCTTCCCACCGATGACCCGGACAACTACTTCATTGGCGCCGCCTGCGCGCTCGCGGCAACGTTCGGGATCCTGTTCCTCGGAGCCCTGTGGCCGGGGAGGAAACGCATCACGGCCGCCCGGAGGCCATCATCAGCACTGCGCGGAGCCAGACCCGCAGCGCGGGCAACCGGACAGGGAAGGCCGGCAGGCCAGGCCAGGCCGGCAGGGCAGGGAAGGACCACGGCACAGCAGCCGCGTCCCCAGGCTGCCCAGCGGACGGCCGCCCCGCGCGGGAGCACCCCGGCCCCCGCAGCTCAGCGGACCTCCGTGCCCCGCGCCCCTGCCCGGGACTCCGCAGCGGCAGCCAGGCGTCCGGCGTCATCCGCTCCACCGCCGCCCAAGCCGGCAGCCCGGCCCGCCCGCGGCCAGCCCCGCCGCTGACCCCCGCTGCCCGCTCCGGTAAGCACCGCCGTCGCCACTCCGGCCAGGAGGAGCAGCCCGCCTGCCAGCTCCGTGGGCGAGGGCACCTCCGCGAGGACCAGCCACGCGGCGCTCATGCCCACCACCGGGACCAGCAGGGTGAACGGAACAACGGCCGACGACGGGTGGCTGGCCAGGAGCCGGTTCCAGATTCCGTAGCCCACCAGTGAGGCGAAGACAGCCGTGTACAGGGCGCTGAGAATGGTGGGTGCCTGAAGGTCGGCCACGGAGTTCCATACCGTAGCCGGCCCGTCAACCAGCAGCGACAACGCGGCCAGCGGGACCGGGACCACAGCGCCGGACCACACCACCAGGCCCAGACCGGAGGCAGCCCTCGCCTTGCGGGCAATGACGTTTCCGGCCGCCCAGGACAGTGCCGCCGCCAGGACGATGAGCAGCGGCAGCAGTGGGGCCACGGCACTGCGACCCACGGCCACGACGGCCAGTCCTGCCACGCCCAGCACCACTCCGGCGAGTTGGCGCCGGCTGGGCCGCTCGCCGAGGAAACCGGCGGCCAGCAGGACGGTCAGGAGGACCTGCGCCTGCAGGACCAGCGAGGCGAGGCCCGCCGGCATGCCGAGCGCCATGGCCAGGTAGAGGAGCCCGAACTGGCCGGCGCTCATGAAAAGTCCGACGCCGACGATGGCCTTCCACGATACGTCCGGCTTCCTGACAAAGAAGATCCAGGGGACAACCACCAGGACGAAGCGGATCGCCACGAACAACAGCGGGGGAAAGTCCCGGCCACCGGCGTGGAGTCCGATGTCGATGGCCACGAAGTTCAGGCCCCACAGCAGGGCCACCAGAACGGCAAGGAGGGAATCGCGCAGGTTCACGCCCTCACTCTGGCAGAAAATAGGGTTGAAGCACCAGCGCTTATTTGAACCTTGAATCATGTACTTTTGCTTCATGATTGACATCGGATCATTGCGGGCCCTTGCAGCCATCGAGCAGCACGGGACGGTGATTGCCGCCGCGGATGTGATGGGGTTCAGCCCCTCTGCTGTGTCGCAGCAGGTGAAGAAGCTGGAGAAGGAAGCCGGATTCGCGGTCCTGGAGCGCCGCGGCCGCGGGGTCCTGCTGACCGAGCGCGGACTGGCGCTGGCCGCTTACGGCCGGCGCATCCTGGCCGAGCTGGAGGAACTGGAGTCCACCCTGCTCGCGGACCCGGCCAAGCCCAGCGGCAGCCTGCGCCTGGTCTCCTTTTCCACGGCCTGCCGGGGGCTGGTGGGTCCGTTGCTGGCGCGGATCGGGCAGTCGGAGGCCGCGCTGGAGATTTCTGTCCTGGCAGAGGATCCGCGGGAGGCCGTGGCCCGGGTGGCCAACGGCGAAGCCGACCTTGGGCTGGTGCATAACTGGAATTCGGTGCCCCTGGTGATCCCGGAGCACCTGATGCTGGAATGGCTGTGCGAAGACGTGGCGGACGTCCTGGTCCACCGGCAGCATCCGCTGGCCTCGCTCGCGGACATCGAGCCCACCCAGCTTGTAGATGAGCGCTGGATCAGCACACCGGACGGTGCGATCTGCAATGAAGCCCTCCTGCGGATCTTCGCTGATTTGGGGCGGGTGCCGGACATCAGGGTGTACGACCCCGACTTTGCTACGCACATCGCCCTGGTGGAGCAGGGGGTGGGCGTTGCGCTGGTCCCCCGCCTCGGCCGCCCGGCACTGCCTCCGGACGTGGTGGCCGTGCCGGTGGTCAACCCCGTCCAGGCGAGGCAGGTGGGGCTGGTCCACCGGAGGACCATGACCGCCAGCCCGGGGATCAGGCACGTGGCGGCACTGTTGCGCGGGATTGCCGTCAGTGTGAGCGGGGAACCGCGAAGCGCGTGATCCGGGCGTCCTGCCCATCGAGTTCAGCCCACGGCTTTTCCGTTTCAAGCACGGTCAGCGCGTTGGTGGGAAACCGGGTGGCGGCGTCCATGTAGGCGTCATGGTCCGAATCGCGTGAGGCCAGGTGCATGGCCAGGTCCTGGACGCCGGGCAGGTGCGCGATCAGCATCAGGGTGGTCACCGTGTCCGGCACATGGTTGACCACGGTGAGCATCCGGAGCGCCGATGCGGCATACAGGCCGTCCTCGAGCTTCGGCGTGGGGGCCTTGTCGCCGAGCTCGGAGCAGACCCAGGTACACGTCTGGCGGGTCCGCAGGGCACTGGAGCACAGGATGAAGTCCGGGACGATGTTGTGCTTGAGCAGCCAGCGCCCGGCCAGCGGCGCTTCCCGGTGCCCGCGCTCCTCCAGCGGCCGCTCGTGGTCGGCCACTCCGCCGGGCCAGTCGGCCTTGGCATGGCGCATGATCACGAGGCGGCGAAGGTGGTGCTCACTCATGACCCAAGCCTAGCCAATCCCCCAGGCGCGGAGGCGGCCAGAGGGAGCCAGGAGTTAGATCGAGTATTCCGGAGCAGCCCAGACAACAACCTCGGGGTGCTCGTAGAACCGGTAGCCCTGGCCACGGACCGTGCGGACGGTGTTGGCAAGGCGGCCCAGCTTGGAGCGGAGGCGGCGGATATGGACGTCGATGGTGCGCTCGTTGGGCACTTCTTCGGCGTTGCGCCAGAGGCCTTCGAGGAGCTCGTCGCGGCCCACGGTGCGGGTGCCGTTTTCGACGAGGTAGTTGAGGAGCTCAAACTCCTTGAACGTGAGATTCAGGGACTCGCCGTCAAGGTGGACTTCGCGGCGGGCAAGGTCGATCAGCACACCGGAGGGCCGGGGTTCCTGCGGCTGGGCAGGACGCGGAGTCTCGGCGCGCTGGCGGTTGTTGACCGTGGGGTCGCCAAAGGTGGAACGGACGACGTCGAGCGCGGAACCGGGGGTGCCGGCCGGGGCCACCGCTACGGCGGCGTAGCTCTCGGCGCCGGAGACCAGCGACTGTGCGTAGGCGCGGATCTCCTGGGCCAGTTTGGCAATGGAGGTACCCGCCGCTGCGGCCGTCTCTTCGTCGATGCCCATGTAGAGGACGAATCCGCGGGCCACGTTGTCATTGGCTACCGGGCGGACAGCGTTTGGCCCGGCAACCACAGGGGTAGGGGCAGTAACAGGAGCGGACTCGGCGGGGTGCACGGCGCGGAGCTGGCCGTAGGAGTTCGGGTTGTATCCCTGCGGGGCGAAGCCCTGGGCGGGGAAGCTGCTTCCGGACGCGGAGGGAGCAATGGCCGGGCGCGGGCCGAAGCCGGGACGGATGCCGGAGGGCTGGCCTGCCTTGGCGGCGTTACGGACAGAGATGTGGACGTATCCGGATGCAACTGACATGAATGCTTACCTCAATGTGAAATGGCCGTCTTCGCGGCTCGAATGCTGACTACCCCGTCACGCGGACCGGGGAGGGGCGCCCGACGCTGGGCTGGGGGGCGAATGCCTAAGAACTTCGATGGGTGGGAAGGTCAGGCGTGCATTCGACAACAGCGCATGTCGGCAGCAGCGGATGTGCTGGGCCAATATTCTGCGGCTGCAGGTGCTGTTGAGTTCTTGTTCACATTTGAAGTGTGCAGCGTAACAATGCCAACTTGCAAGTAACAATGGACCGAATCGTCCGCATTGTGAGACGAATCGGAGAATTGTGCCGTACATCACGATTTTGGAAGGGGGGAAGAATTTGAACGCTTATCCCGCCCACACCCCCATCTCCCCGTTTTTCCAGAATAAAATTCGGACAACATCCGGTTTACCGAATGCGTCCGAAATTCAACCGTTTGACGTGGAATCGCCGTAACCGTGTCCAGCCCGCGTCCCGCCTTCGTCCGGTTTTTTGTCCGCGAACGGGTGCGCGGCTCCGAAGGCAGGACGGTACGCCGGTGTTTAATGCCGCCGTCAGTTGCTGCTGGTTCCGGAGCTGGGAGCGGTCGAGGTGCTGGACGCTGCGAGCAGGATTGTCTCCGCCGTGTAGGTGTCGCCGTCCTTTAGGGCTGTCACCCGGACGCTCGCCCCCGTGGCCACGTTGGAAAAGCTGAGCGTACTGCCGGTGGACGCGCTGCCGCGCTGCCGCATGCCCTGGGCCACCTTGACGTCGGAGCCCACGGCATACGTCCGGGAAAAGCCGTCCTCGCTCTTAACTGTCATGGAGGTGCCCGAAATCTCGGTCACAGTGCCGGCCTGCCCCGCCATGGTGACGTAGCTGGAGCCCTGGAGGACGACGTATTCGGAGTGGACAGCGGCGTTCAGGCCCGCCGCTCCCATGCCCAGTCCGCCCGGGCCCCCATCCATGCCCATCCCTCCATTCATGCCACCGGCCACGCCGCTGCCGTCCACGCCGCTTTGGCCGCCCGGCCCCATCATGCCGCCCTGCCCGGTCATGCCGCTTTGTCCACCGGGCCCGAACTGGCCGGCAGACCCCGTGCCTTGGCCATTCACGCTCGAGGCAGCAGTGGTCCCATTGCTCGCTGCGTAAGCTCCGGCACCGGCCGCAGCGCCCACCACCACCGCAACACCGCCTACCAGCAGGCTTTTCTTACCGGTCCAGCTCCCCTTCCCCGAACGGGGCGAAGCATCAGGTGCGTAGTGCTGCGGTGCGCCCCATCCGCTGGCGGCGTTGTCCGCGTGGCCGGACGCCGGCGTCGTGCCCCACCCTGTTGACGGCGCACCGGGGGCGGGTGCGCCCCACCCGTGGGCGGGCCGTTCCTCCGGGGACCGGTCCTGGCCGACAGGTTCGTAGGCCCGGCTGGCGTGGCCGGCCGGGACGCCACCCCAGACAGGTGCGGGCTTGTCCTTCTGCTCCCGGCCGTCATCGGCGGGGCGGCTCTGGCCGTTTCCGCCAGTTGCACCCGGGTAGGCATTGTCTTGCTGATCCATGGCTTCCTCCAGGAGGTCGTAGCTGTTGGTGATGCTGTTGTCCCAACAGGCTCTGCCGCTTAGCTGTGCGGGGGCTGTGCTGCGAGCCAAGCCTGCCTGTGACATGGCCGGGCCGCGCGGGAAGGCGCCACCCCACCCAAGCCACAGGTGGCTAGGCTGGAGCTCACAGCTGGAACACAGCAACGGCAAAGCACCGGCTAACCGACAGATCGGAGAGTTGTCCCATGGCACCCCCGCACCCCATGACCAACAACCTTCCCCAGCTAACCCACCCCGACGGTTCCCCCATCCGCGCCCTGGTGGTCGATGACGAGCCCAGCCTGTCGGAGCTCATGAGCATGGGCCTGCGCATGGCCGGCTGGTCCGTAGCCGTGGCCGGCGACGGACCCACGGCCGTGAAACTGGCCAAGGACTTCCACCCGGACGTGCTTGTGCTTGATGTGATGCTCCCGGGGTTCGACGGCGTGGAGCTGCTGGGCAGGATCCGCGCCTTCGCGCCGGAGGTGCCGGCGCTGTTCCTGACAGCCAAGGACGATGTCCAGGACCGCATTGTGGGGCTGGCCGCCGGCGGGGACGACTACGTCACTAAACCCTTCAGCATGGAGGAGGTCCTGCTCCGCCTGCACCGGCTGGTACAGCGTTCCGGGGTGGCCGCGATGGACACCGCCGAGCTGGTGGTGGGCGATCTTGTCCTCAACGTGGACACCCGGGAAGTCACCCGCGCCGGGGACGACATCCAACTGACGGCCACGCAGTTCGAGCTCCTCCGCTACCTAATGGAAAACCCGAAGCGCGTGGTCAGCAAGGCCCAGATCCTGGATCATGTGTGGGATTACGATTTCGGCGGCCAGGCCAACATTGTGGAACTTTACATCTCCTACCTGCGCAAGAGGATCGAAGCGAGCCACCCGCCGATGATCCACACCGTGCGCGGCGCGGGCTATGTCATCAAGCCCGCAGACTAGCCGAAGGAAACGCGTGTCTCTTTCCGGTGTCCCCCGGCCCGCCGGCCGGTCCTGGTTCAACCCCTCCACCTGGCATCTCCGCACCCGCCTGATCCTGCTCTCCATGGTGCTCCTGGTGGCCATCTCCAGCGCGATCGGCGTGGCCAGCTATGCCTCGATGGACGTGGTCCTCACCAACCAACTGGATGCGCAGCTGAAGCTGGCGTCGCGCGGCCGGCCGCCCGAAGGAAACCCCTCAGGCCGCCCCGATCCCCTCGACGCGCGGGGCCAAAGCGTGGGAACGCTCAATGCCCGGGTGGTAAACGGGCAGATTAGCAGGGAGGCTGGCTTCCTTTCCTCCGACTTCACGCGGACATCCTTGACCTCCTCCGACGTTGCCACCCTGCAGGCACTCCCTCACGATGGCCTGCCGGTGGACCGCGGGCTGTCCAACGGCGACTACCGGGTGCTGGCCACGCAGACCGCGTACGGCGATGTGTTGATCACGGGACTGCCGCTGTCGATGAAGCAAAGCACCGAGGCCTCACTGGTACTGACCATGGTGCTGGTCTCGCTGGGCGGCCTTGTCCTGATCGGGCTGGCCGGCACGGCCCTGATCCGCAGGACCATGCGGCCGCTGGAACAGCTGTCCGACGTTGCCACCAAGGTTTCCAAGCTGCCCCTGGATGCCGGTGAGGTGGCGCTCGCGGTGCGGGTGCCGCCCTCCGCAGCGCACCCCACCACGGAGGTGGGCAGTGTGGGCCACGCCCTGAACCTGATGCTGGAGAACGTCTCCAGCGCGCTGGAAGCCCGGCAACGCAGCGAGATGAAGGTGCGCCAGTTTGTAGCAGATGCCTCCCACGAGTTGAGGACACCGCTGACCGCCATCCGCGGTTACACCGAACTGATGCGGATGACCGAAACATTGACCGAGGACGGCCAAAAGTCCCTGGGCCGCGTCCAAAGCCAGTCGGAGCGCATGACCGCGCTGGTGGAGGACCTGCTGCTACTGGCAAGGCTGGATGAAGGCAAGGCCACCGAAACCACGGACGTGGACCTGACCCAGCTGGTGGTCGAAACCGTCAGCGACGAGAAGGTCATGGCCCCGGACCACACCTGGCAGCTGCAGTTGCTGGATGAGCCGCTGACCGTCCGCGGGGACACCACGCAACTCCACCAGGTGCTGGCGAACCTGCTCTCCAACGCCCGGAAGCACACGCCGCCGGGGACCACCGTGACCACCGGCGTGATGCGCTCGGCCGACGGAAGCGTGGTGGTCACCGTCACCGATGACGGGCCCGGCATACCGGCCGAATTCCAGGGCAGCATCTTCTCGCGCTTCACCCGCGCCGACACCGCCCGGTCCGGTTCCGAGGGTTCCTCCGGCCTGGGCCTGTCCATTGTCGAATCCATCGTCATGGCCCACGGGGGCACGGTTGAGCTGGTCTCCCGACCGGGCAGGACCGAGTTCGCGGTCCGCTTTCCGGCCGCTGGCTCCGCCGCATCCTGACCTGCGTTCCACGCCGCCCTGACTTACACAGCCACGTCACAGGTTGTGCCTAAAGCCCACAAATACGGTGGAGCCACTGTTGATGCATGACGCTCACCGACTCCACTTCAGGAACCCTGCAGGACGCCGCGGTGGCGCCGCCGGGCCTTCCTTCCCGGGGACGTGCCGTACGGCGCGCCCCCGTGGACACGCGCACCGCCGTCCCCGTCCTTGACGTCACCGTCCCCGTCTTCAACGAGGAGCGCGACCTTGAGGAATGCCTCCGCAGGCTCCATGGGCACCTGCTGGATACCTTCCCGCATACTTTCCGGATCACCGTGGCGGACAACGCCAGCACGGACGGAACCCTGAAGATCGCCGAACGGCTGGCCCGCGAGTTCCCGGAGGTGACGGTGGTCCACCTGGATGAGAAGGGCCGCGGGAATGCGCTGCGGAAAGTGTGGCTTGCTTCCCCGTCTCCGGTCCTGGCCTACATGGACGTGGACCTTTCCACCGATCTGGCGGCGCTGCCCCCGTTGCTGGCACCCCTGATTTCCGGGCACTCGGACCTGGCAATCGGCACCCGCCTGACCCGCAACTCCCGCGTTGTCCGCGGGCCTAAGCGGGAGTTCATTTCGCGCAGCTACAACCTGATGCTCCATTCCCTGATGGCTGCCCGGTTCAGTGATGCCCAGTGCGGGTTCAAGGCCATCCGGGCCGATGTCGCACAGCAGATCCTCCCCTACACGGTAGACAACTCCTGGTTCTTCGACACCGAGCTGCTGGTCCTGGCCGAACGCTGCGGCCTGCGGGTCCATGAAGTCCCCGTGGACTGGATCGACGATCCCGATTCCAGCGTTGATGTGGTCCGCACGGCGCTGGCCGATATCCGTGGGATGGCACGGCTCACCCGCGACCTGCTCTACGGCCGGATCCCGGTCCCTGAACTGCGCGCAGCCCTGGCGCGGGGGCCGCTGCCTGCGTCGTCGCGGGCCGACGAACAGACCCGCCGCGGCAGCCTCTTCGGCCAGCTGGTCCGGTTCGCAGCCATCGGCGCCGCCTCAACGCTTGCCTACCTGCTGATCTTCCTGTTTTGCCGCGGCTTCATGGATCCGCAGCTAGCAAACTTCCTGGCCCTGCTGGTCACCGCCGTTGCCAACACCGGAGCCAACCGGCGCTTCACGTTCGGCATCCAGGGCGGCAACCCGGTCCGGCACCATTTCGAGGGGCTGATCGTGTTCGGCATCGGCCTGGTGCTCACCTCGGGGGCACTTGCCCTGGTGCACTGGACGACGACGCCTGACCGGTGGGCGGAAGTCCTCACCGTCGTGGCGGCGAACCTTGCGGCCACGGCAGTGCGGTTTCTGCTGTTCCGGCTCTGGGTGTTCCGGGAACGGACGCCGCGGGCGAAAACGGGCGACCCGGGCGGCACCGCCTTTCCGGCAGCAGAGCCCGGCGAAGACACCGAAGCCGGCACCCAAGCCACCTCCTCCACAGAAACGGCAGCATCATGACCTCCACCATTTCTCCCGCCGGCCACGCTGCCGACACGCCAGCACCTTCTGCCGACCCGGACCTGCAGCCAGCAGCCGACGGGACCGCGCCCCGCTGGAAGCGCTACGCGTTCGGAAACCAACCGCGCTGGGTCCGGCCGTCAGCCGCGGGGCTCCTGCTGGCCACGGCGGTCCTCTACCTCTGGAACCTGGCAGCCACGGGCTACGGCAACTCGTTTTACGCCGCCGCCATCCAGGCGGGCACCAAGGACTGGACCGCCTTCCTCTTCGGCTCGCTCGACGCCGGCAACGCCATCACCGTTGACAAACCACCCGCAGCGCTGTTTATCCCGGCGCTGGCAGGCCGGATCTTCGGCTTCTCATCCCTGAGCATGCTGGTGCCCGAAGCGCTCATGGGCGTGGCCGCCGTCGGCTTCCTGTACCTGGCGGTCAAGCGGGTCACCGGACCTGCGGCGGGCCTCCTGGCCGGGAGCGCCCTGGCGCTGACGCCGGTGGCTGCCCTGATGTTCAAGTTCAACAACCCTGACGCGATGCTCTCCCTCTGCCTGGTGCTGGCGGCGTACTTCACCACCCGGGCCATCGAACGCGCGGGCTGGAAGTGGCTCGTGGCGGCCGGCGCCGTGATCGGCCTTGCATTCCTCACCAAAATGCTGCAGGGGTTCCTGGTGGTACCGGCGCTGGGGCTTGCCTACCTTTGGGCGGCCCCCACCACGCTGGGGCGCCGGCTGCTGCACCTGCTGGGCGCACTGGGCGGCATCATCGTTGTAGCCGGCAGCTACATCGCCCTCTTCCAGTTGACCCCGGCGTCGGAACGGCCGTACATGGCCGGGTCCACCACCAACAGCTTCCTGGAACTGACGTTCGGCTACAACGGACTGGCGCGCATCACGGGCTCGGGTGAGGGCGTGCCCGGCGGCGGGGCGGCAGGCGCGGGCGGCGCACCCGCAGGCGGTTTCAGCGGCGCACCCGGCTTCGGCGGCGGCAACAGCGGATTCGGCGGCGCGGCGGGCCTGCTGCGGATGTTCGGGACCAGCTTTGGCGGCGAAGTGTCGTGGTTGCTGCCCGCGGCCCTGGTCCTGCTGCTGGCAGGCCTCTGGTTCACCCGCCGCGAAGTCCGCACCTCAACGAGCCGGGCGGCACTGATCCTGTGGGGCGGCTGGCTCCTGGTCACGGCCGGGGTCTTCAGCTTCATGAGCGGCATCGTCCACCCCTATTACTCGGTGGCACTGGCACCGGCCATCGCGGCACTGGTGGGCATCGGCGCCGTCGAACTCTGGCGCGGCCGCGCGTACTGGCCGGCCCGGACCGTCCTCGCAGCGGCCATCCTCGGCACCTCCATCTGGTCCGCCGTACTCCTGGGCCGGGACGCCGCGTGGCTCCCTTGGCTGCGCATAGCGATCATCGTCCTCGGCGTCGTTGCCGCTGCCGCAGTCCTGTTCCGCCTGGACGCAGTAGGAACCTCCGGACGCTTCCGGCGCGCAGGCGCGGCCGCCGTCGTCGTCGTATCCCTCCTGGCCGGTGGACTGGGAACCGCCGCGTGGACCCTCGCCACGGCCGCCACGGCACATTCGGGTTCCATTCCGACGTCGGGGCCGGCGGGGTTGTCAGCCGGCGGCTTCGGCAGCCGGGCCGCAGGACTCCGCGGTGACCGCACAGACGGCAGGGACGCCGCCGCGGACGCTGCTGCCGGTGCAGAAGGCTTCGTCCCTGCCAATGGCCTTCCCGGCGGTGCTGGTGGTCCCGGTGCCGGCGGAGCAGGCGGTCCCGGTGAAGGTACCGCCGACGCCGCCGTGACCACGCTGCTCTCCTCCACCACCACGAAATGGTCCGCCATCGTCTCGGGCGCCAGTCAGGCAGCCGGCCTGGAACTTGCCTCGAACACCAGCGTCATCGCGCTGGGCGGCTGGAATGGCGGTGACCCCTACCCCACGCTCGCCGAGTTCCAGGACATGGTCGCCAAGGGCGAGATCAGTTACTTCATCGAAGGCGGCGGAGGGATGGGCGGCGGCATGGGCGGCCGGGGCGGCCGGGGCGGCAACTCGGAGGTGGTTGCCTGGGTCCAGGCCAACTTCCAGGCCCAGACGGTGGGCAACTCCACCGTGTACCAACTCACCAAGTAGGACGCCATGGCCGGCCGCTTCACCAGCACCACATATCGACGCACCGCCACCAGCCTTGTGCCGTCCCGTCCGGGACAGGCAGCCGAAACAACCCGTACCGCCAGGGGGAGCGGAAAGGACGGCTCTGGCGTCCGGCGGCCCCGACCTGCCCTCGCGCAGCGGCTGGAACTGGCAGCAGTCCTGGCGGGCACGGCCGTGCTGTACCTCTGGAACCTGGGGGCGTCCGGCTGGGCCAATGCGTTCTACTCGGCGGCAGCCCAGGCCGGATCGCAGGACTGGACAGCCTGGTTCTTCGGTTCCTCCGATGCCGCAAACTCCATCACGGTGGACAAGCCGCCGGCGTCGCTGTGGATCACGGGGTTGTCCGTCCGGCTCTTCGGGCTGAATTCCTGGAGCATCCTTGTGCCCGAAGCGCTGATGGGGGTCGGCGCGGTCTGGCTGCTCTACCTCGCCGTCCGGCGGGCGGCAGTACCGGCCACCGGTGACGCAAAGCTCGCGCATCGGGCCGGGCTGCTGGCCGCCGCGGTCCTTGCCCTCACCCCCGTGGCCACGCTGATGTTCCGGTTCAACAACCCGGACGCCCTGCTGGTGCTGCTCATGACGGCGGCCGCCTACGCGGTCCTCCGTGCCATCCAGGATGAACGGCTGGGGTGGCTTGTGCTGGCGGGGGTATTTCTTGGCTTCGGGTTCCTGGCCAAGCAGTTGCAGGTGCTGCTGGTGGTTCCCGGCTTTGCCCTGGCGTTCCTGGTAGCGGCCCGGGGCAGGATGGGGCGGCGCCTGCTCTGGCTCGCTGGCACCAGTGCCGCGATGGCGGCTTCCGCCGGATGGTGGCTCCTGGCGGTGGAGCTGACACCGGCCAGCGTGCGCCCCTACATCGGCGGCTCACAAAACAACTCCATCCTGGAGCTGACGCTGGGCTACAACGGCCTGGGCCGGCTGACCGGCGACGAAACAGGCAGCGTGGGCGGCGGCAATGGCTGGGGCGTTCCGGGGCTGCTGCGGATGTTCAGCAGCGAGTTCGGCGGCCAGATCGCATGGCTCCTGCCGTCCGCCCTGATCCTAGCCGCTGGCCTTCTCTGGGTGGGCCGGCGGGCCCCGCGGACCGACATGGTGCGCGCCAGCGTCATCATCTGGGGCTCGTGGGTACTGGTGACCGGCCTGGTGTTCAGCTTCATGTCCGGCATCATCCACCCCTACTACGCGGTGGCACTGGCACCCGGCATAGCCGGGCTTGCAGGGTTGGGCGGAGTTCTCCTGTGGCAGCACCGGCACCAGCCGGCCGCGGCCATTGCCCTGTCTTCAGCCACAGCAGCGGCGGCAGTCATGGCGTTCCAGCTGCTGGGCACAACCACCGCCTACGGTCCCTGGCTACGCGGGCTGGTCCTGGCAGCGGGCTTGGCGGCCGCGGCCGGGGTTGGACTGGGCAGGCTTCTTCGCCTGCGCTCCACGCAGTGGACGACGGCGGCCCCGTGGACGACGGCGGCCCGGTGGACGGCAGCAGTGCAGCGGACGACGGCGGCGCTCGCCATTGCGGCATCGCTCGCCGGACCGCTGGCGTTCTCCATCTCCACTGCGGCGACGGCCCACAGCGGGGCCATTGTCAGCGCCGGTCCGGCGACAGCATTCGGCGGCCCGGGCGGGTTCGCCGGCAACAGGGCCGGTGGGCCCGGCACGGGCGGCAGTGCCCGGCAGTTCGGCGGTCAGGCCGGACAAGGCCAGGGCCAGGGCGGAGCTGGCGGGGCCGCCGGACGTGGCGGCGGTGGAGGTGGCGCTATGGGTGGTCTTCTCGGCGCCCCCACCCCGTCGGCAGACCTGGTGGCAGCGCTGAAGAACGGTGCAGCGGGGTACACCTGGGCCGCGGCGGTGGTGGGTTCCAATAATGCGGCCGGTTACCAACTGGCAACGGAACTCCCCGTGATGGCGATCGGCGGCTTCAACGGCACCGATCCCTCCCCCACCCTTGAGCAGTTCCAGGAGCTGGTGTCGAAGGGGAAGATCCACTACTTCATTGCCGGCGCAACCATGCGGTCCAGCACCGGCTCAGACGCTGCCACCCGGATTGCACAGTGGGTAGCCGAAAACTTCGCCGCGCAAAGCATCGGCGGGACCACGGTCTACCAACTCGCCGCCTGATCCGAACTGAAACCTGGAGCAATTCGACGCGCTGCGGCCGTGACTTCCGTTACCTAAATGTGACTTTCGCGTTTCATTCCTGTACCGTCGATTGGGTGCGGTCCCCGTTCGGGCCGCATATCCCGGGTTGACGCCAAGCTCTGCCGCTTCCCCGGATTCCGATTGAGCTACGGCAGAGGCGGGGGACCCACCGTCCCGGGCAATGCATGCCCTTGGGGTTAAGCCAGTACGTGTTCTTTCCGTACGGCCGGATGCCCTCATCCGAACCCGACAGCTAACTCCGCAGGTGTGAGAGGCGATCAATCATGTCCAAAAACACGGCAGAAGCACGCCTGCAGGCCAAGGCTAAACACCGGGCCGCCAAGCAGGCCAAGAAAACCACCCTGGGCCAGCGCGCGGGAATTCTCGCAGCATCGTGCGCCGTGCTGGTGGGGGTAGGCGCGGCAGGTCAGGCCACCAGCAGCATGACTCCAGTGTCATCGACCGAGTCCAACACTTCCACGGCAGCGGCCGACTCCCAAATGAGCATTGAGAAGAGCGAGATCCGTTCCAACCCGGCAGCCACCCCCGCCCCGGCAGCCATTACGGTCGCGCCGCAGGCAGCAGAACCGGCCCCGGCAGCGCCCGCACCGGCGCCCGCGGCTCCCGCACCCGCCCCGGCACCCGAGCCCGCCCCGGCACCGGAGCCGGCTCCCGCCGTCGCAATTAACGACCCCGCCGGCGCCCAGGCGTACGCCGCCGGCCAGCTGGCCTCCTTCGGCTGGGGCCCGGATCAGATGCAATGCCTGCAGACGCTCTGGACCAAGGAATCAGACTGGACCACCACCGCCACCAACGCCAGCAGCGGGGCCTACGGGATCGTCCAGTCCCTGCCCGCGGAGAAGATGGCGAGCGCCGGTGCGGACTACCTCACCAACTACCGCACGCAGATCAACTGGGGCCTGGACTACATCAAGAAGAGCTACCAGTCGCCCTGCGGTGCCCTGGACTTCCACTTGGCACACAACTGGTACTAAGCAGGTCACCCCGCAACGGGGAACTGCAGCGCAAGCCGCGGGCCGCCTCACATGATGCGGTCCGCGGCTTGCTTTAAGGGTTGGCCTGCCCCTCATTCCGCCACGGAATGTACTGCACTGACCACCTGTTTCCGTCTGGATCGGCGAAATGGACGAAGTGGCCCCAGTCCTGCACGTCGATGTCGCTGACGTCCACGCCGTTGTTCTTCAAAAAATCGTGGGCGGCCTTGATGTCATTGACCACCATCTGGAGGTTGGATCCGGAGCCTGGCGGGGCGTCCATGAGTCCTTCGCCGATGCAGATGGAGCAGGCGGAGCCTGGCGGCGTCAACTGCACGAAGCGGATGGAGTCCGAGGGCCGCTCGTCATAGTCGGCGTTGAAGCCAACCTTGTTGACGTAGAAGTCCTTGGCCCGGTCGACGTCGGATACGGGGACAAACACGAGCTCGAGTTTCCAGTCCATCCGCTCAGGCTAGCGGCAGGAAACCGTTTGAAAAAGGGTGAATAACTACCCTGCGATGCCGTAGAGGCGGTCGCCGGCGTCGCCAAGGCCAGGAACGATATAGGACTTTTCGTTGAGTTTCTCGTCGATGGAGGCCAGGACAATGTGCACATTGGCCCCGGACAGCTCCTCCTCCAGCCTGGCAAGGCCTTCCGGCGCGGCGAGCAGGCAGATGCAGGTGACGTCGGACGCGCCGCGCTTGAAGAGGAACTTGATGGCCTCGCGCAGGGTGCCGCCCGTTGCCAGCATGGGGTCCAGGACGAAGACCTGGCGGCCGGTCAGGTCCTCAGGGAGGCGCTCCGCGTAGGTGATGATGTCCAGCGTTTCCTCGTCCCGCGCCATGCCCAGGAAGCCCACTTCAGCGGTGGGGACCAGCTTGGTCATGCCCTCCAGCATCCCCAGCCCGGCGCGGAGGATGGGGACAACCAGCGGGGTGGGTTTGGTGAATGCGGTGCCGATGGTGGTGCTGACGGGCGTTTCGATGGTGACGGGCTCGGTGCGGACTTCCCGGGTGGCCTCATAGGCCAGCAGGGTCACCAGCTCTTCCGTCAGCTGCCGGAAGACAGGAGACGGCGTGTTCTTGTCCCGCAGGACGGTGAGCTTGTGGGCGACCAGGGGGTGGTCAACAACGAGAGTACGCATCCCCCAAAACTATCATCCGGCGCTGCCCTTCCCGGGTCCGGAGCTTCCGTGCTCGTGCACTTCCTCGGCGACGACATCGCGCACGATCGGACGGTCGAACGACGGCGCGGCACCGGCGTGCTCCCGCCTGCGGACAAGGTGGAACAGCCGGTGGGCCATAATCACCACACCGACCCAGGTGAGGCCCAGAAGCCACCCTGCCATGACGTCCGTCAGCCAGTGGTGCCCCAGGAAGACGCGGCTCAGGCCCATGGCGATGATGAAGATGGTGCCGGCCGTAATGGCAGCGACGCGGACCCGCATGGTGTGGAACTGGAGGCAGATGAGGTACACCACCAGGCTGATGACCACCGTGGTGTTCAGGGTGTGGCCGCTGGGGAAGGATGGCGAGTCCTCGAACGGGGGAACAGCGTCCGCGTGGTCCGGGCGGGTGCGGCCCACCAGCTTCTTGCCGAACGTGGTGGCCGTGATCGACGCTGCTGCTGCCCCGCCGATCAGGACCAGCGGCCGCCAGTTCCTGCTGAGGTAGGTCAGCCAGGCGGTGAGGATGCTGGCCAGGATGGGCATGCCGATGCCGCCGCCGATGTTGGTGAAGCCGGTGACGAAGGCATCGAGCGCCGGGCTGCGCAGGCTTTCGGCGAAGGCCAGGGCAGGCTTGTCCATGTTGGCCAGACCGGCGGAGTCCACCACGTTGTCGTAGACTTCCGCACCGAGCAGCGCCAGCGACACGATGACGACGCCGCCCACCAGGATAGTGAGGACCAGCGCCGCATAGGGTTTGAACCAAATACTTATGCGGTCCCGAAGAGTGTCCATGGTGCCTCCCGGCGTCGGTAAGTAACCTGAATATCCCTCGAAACTATCATTGAGCCATGCCCTTGCCGGAAAAGAAATACCATGCCTGGATGGGCCTTGCCCTTGCGGAGGCCCGGCGGGCGCTGACAACGGAGGACGTGCCGATCGGGGCCGTGGTGATAGGGCCCGACGGCGGTGTGCTGGGTTCCGGCCGCAACCAGCGCGAGGAACTGGGCGACCCCACGGCCCACGCCGAGGTGGTGGCCATCCGGGAGGCGGCCCGGCGGTTGCAGGAGCTGGCCAGGCTGGAGGGCGGCGCCGGCGATGGCTGGCGGTTGTCCGACTGCACCTTGGTGGTCACCCTGGAACCCTGTGCCATGTGTGCTGGGGCGATTGTGCTGGCCCGGATCCCGCGGGTGGTCTTCGGGGCCTGGGACGAAAAGGCAGGCGCCGCCGG
The DNA here is from genome assembly GCF_052046035.1 of Paenarthrobacter sp. 22069. NCBI lineage: Bacteria > Bacillati > Actinomycetota > Actinomycetes > Micrococcales > Micrococcaceae > Paenarthrobacter > Paenarthrobacter sp. 22069. Next base: position 67,811 of record NZ_JBQEQF010000020.1, read on the forward strand.
CTCTGTGTTCGACATCCTCCGTGAACGGCGGCTCAATCACTGGGTTGAGGTATACCCCGGCGTCCGGGGTGAGGAGTGCGGCTCGTTGCTGCGCGAGTTTTTCGCGGGGCACCGCAGCACGATCTGAGCTGCGAAGCTCCTGGAGCCGGAGCGTGGCGCGTCTCCCGGAACCGCGGTCAGTCGCGCTCCCCCAGCATGGCCAGGACCTGCCTCGCGGTGCTGTTCCAGTCCGGCAGCCGTGGCCGGGCGTCCAGGGCCGCCGCATGCCAGGCCTCCCTGGTGCCCGGATCCTCAAGCCAGCGGCGGAGGACGCCGGCCAGCCGGCCGGGGCTCTCCCGCCCTCCCTCGGGAAGGGGCAGCGCCGCGCCGGGGAGCCGGGGCCCGCCGTCGGCCGACACCAGGCTGGCCAAGGAAAGAGCCTCCACCGCACCTGTCCCTTCACGGACCAGGACCGGGACACCGTGGGCAAGGGATTCGGTAACAGCCATGCCAAAGGCCTCCTGCCGGGAGACGAGGAGGCTGAGGTTTGCCCGCGCCCATTCGGCTTCGAGGGGGTCGCCGGTGAGTTCCCCCGTGAGCCGCACGCGCTGCTCGAGCCCGTGGGCCGCGATGGCGCCACGCACCTCCTGCGCGTAGTCCGGGTCGGCCAGGTCCGAGCCTACTAGGGACGCAGACCATGGAAGATCCTGCACCTTGGCCAGGGCCTCGACTGCGAGCAGCTGGTCCTTATTCGGCAGCAGCGCCGCCACCACGATGAGGTGCAGGGGTATGGAACCTTCGGCTTGGGGAGCGGGAGTAACGCCGGGAAGGGCGACTCCGGGCTTCGGCAGCCCACGGTGCGCAAGCTTTGCAGCGGCCCAGGTACTGGTGCAGATCACTCCTGTTGCTGCCCGGAGTGCCCGGGCTTCGCTGGCAAGAGCTGCTGTTCCGGAGCTCTCCGGCACGGGCATATGCACCAGGACCCATGTTTCCCGCCCCGCTTTGTCCGCGAGTTCCAGTTCATCGGGGGCACCCACCGCCACCAGCCCGTCCACGATGACCACTGGCCGGCCGGGCCCCGCTTCCGGTTCCCACGCCCCAAGAAGGCTGCCCAGCCGGCGTCGTTCCGCGGCACCGGCCTCCGGCCAGCTTCCCTCAACGGCAACGACCTCAACCTCGCAACCATGGGACTGCAGGCCAGCCACCAGACGGGCGTTATAGACGTTCCCGCCGGAGCTGTGGTGAATGTTGCCGGGGACCAGCAGCCGGATGGGGCGCATGGCTAGGCGGTGAGGTCCAGGGAATAGGTGGCCCAGGCGTCCGGATTCTCGCGTAAGGTGACGTCAATTCCTGCGAGTTCCCGGCCGTCGTCGGTGTCCTTGATCCGGGTGCCCACCTGCTGGGCGACGTACTCGGCGAGGGCTTCGGTGGTGCTGAGTTTACCCTGGAAATCGGGGTGTTCGTCCAGGTTCCGGTAGTTCAGGCCTGCCAGCACTTCCTCGATGATGGTGCCGGCGGCCCCGATATCCAGGACGATTGCGTCGTTGTTCAGTGCGCGACGGCGGAAGGCAACTTCGGCCACGAAGGTTGCCCCATGCAGTCCCTGGGCTGGACCAAACGCTTCCCGGGGAAGGCTGTGGGCGATCATGAAGTGGCGGCGGACGGTCAGGCTGAACATGGGTTACCTCAAGTTTTCCGGGTTGGGGGTGGCTGGGCTGGCTGCGGGACTGGTGGCCGGGTACTCCACCACGTGGCAAAGGGCAGCCAGGCTGCCGTCCGCCAGGCTTTGCACCACGTCCGGGAGGTCCTCGAACCGGGAGGAACCGGTCAGGAACGCTTCGAAGACGGGGTCCTTGAGCAGCGATATGGCGAGGTCCAGGCGGTCGGCGTTGGTCCGGCGGTGCCGGCGGGCGCGTGCCACCGTGCCCACCTGGCTTGCCCGAATGGACAGCCGCCTGGCGTGGAAGTCCTCTCCCAGCGGGACGGTGACCTCGCGGTTGGCGTACCAGGACATCTCGATGACGTCGCCTTCATCGCCCACGAGCTGCAGGCTGCGTTCCAGGCCTTCCTGGGATGCAGAGCAGTGGAACACGATGTCGCAGTCGGCCAGCGCGTTGTCCGGGTGCGCGAAGTCCACTCCCAGCGTGTCTGCGAGCTGTTTCCTCCCGGGATCGAGGTCCACCAGCTGCAGTCGCTGCAGCGGGAATTTGCCCAGCAGGGTGGCGACCATGCCGCCCACCAGGCCGGCGCCCACGACGGCGATCCGGTCCCCCAGCCGCGGCCCGGCTTCCCACAGCGCGTTGACCGCGGTTTCCACGGTGCCGGTGAGGACGGCCCGGCGGGAGGGGACATCGTCGGGGATCCTGGTCAAGGAGTCCACGGGAACTACGTAGAGGTCCTGGTGGGGGTTCAAGCAGAAGACGCGCTGGCCTTTCCATTCCGCGGGTCCGTCCTCCACGACTCCCACCGAGAGGTACCCGAACTTTACGGGCCCCGGAAACTGCCCTTCCTGGTGGGGAGCCCGCATAGCCTCCGCTACCCGGGGCGGCACGGCCCCCGCGTGGACCACCATCTCGGTGCCCTTGCTGATCCCGGAGTACAAGGCACGCACCAAGGCCTCGCCCGGCCCTGGTGCGGGAACCTCCTCAGCCCTGAGCTCGCCGTGTTCCTTGGCGGTGGTCCAGTATGCGGTGGCGTGGATCGGATTCTGTGAATTTGTCATCTTGCTGACGAATCTAGCCGGACGTGCGGGGACGGCGAAAGTCCGACGGCGCGTGGCCCTCTATCCTGCAGCGGTTGCCCTTCGGTGCACGGGGATGCGCGAGGGCATTGGGAGGGGCATGAGAGCCGTTGGGATTGAGCGCGCACCCGTCAAGCGGAGGGGCGGGTTCATCTCATACGGATTGAGTCTGGACTGCTCAGGCAGATGATGCGGTACCTCAAGCGGAGGGAGGCCGGGCCTCTCACGCCGAGGGCGGGTGGAGGATGCGTTCGAGCCATTCCTCCCCCGGGGAGAAGCCCACCCTGGCCAGGTCCACGGAAACGGCCACGCTCCCTTCAGACAGCCTTGGTTCCAGTACCAGCCGTGGCCATTGTGATGGTTCCCAGTCCTGGTGTTCGCTTTGGTAGTGGCGGCCGGTGGGTGAGGTCCAGCCGGGTGGTTCGTTCTTGGTCGCGGGGGTGGGTTTCCAGCCTGTACTGTGGCGGAGTTTGTGGTGTTTCGGGCAGGGCTGTCCCAGGTTCCTGGTCCCGGTAGTGCCGCCTTTGGCCCGGGCGAGGATGTGGTCGGCATCGTTATCCAGGGAGTTGTTGCTGCAGCCCGGGAATGGGCACTTGCCGTCCCGCATCCTCAGCCAGGCCCGCATCGCTTTCGTGACCCGGTAGCTGGTCCTGCCGATTTCCAACGGAGCCCCGTCCCGCGGGTCCACCAACACCCGGTAGAACGAACCGGCACCGTCCGCGACGAGCCGCCGCGCCATCGACGCCGGGACCGGCCCGTACCCATCCAGCATTGCCGGCTCATCACTCACGCCCAGCAACGCACACACCGGAACAGTGACCAGCACCTGCGCCCGGATCGGTGAATGCACGCGGTCCCGGACGGCCCCCGCACCCTCCGTGAAGCTGCCGCTGCCGCGGGTGTCGCTGGCGTTCGTGGTGGTGCTGCCAAGGATTGCGGCGGTGAAGGTGTCCGCGCGGAGCTGGGTCAGGGTCCGGGGTTCGTCCGGCCCCTGCAAGGACCGGGCGACCGCGGTGAGCCCGTTCCACCCCGCCTGGGCCTGGTCCGCTGGAAGGTACGCAGACAACCAGGCCATCCCGTCCCGGTCCGGCCGGAACTCCACCCGCCGCTCCGCCACCCCCTTGGCGTGCCGTTCCTCGATACTCTCAGCGTGGTGGCGTTCCCGCCACGTCCGGGCCTTGACCCGGAACCGGTGCGCCGGCAACTCCCCGGCCGGGCAGCCCCGCGCCGCATCCGGTGCTTCGGGATCAAGGAAATGGGCTTCCAAGGCCGCCACCCCAACAGGATCAAGACCCGCGGTCTCGTCCGCCATCACCACCGCGTGCTGCCACGAGATCGTCCCGGCCTGCAAAGCCTCCAAGGTCCGCGGCAACCCGGCGGTCAGGGCGTGGGAGGTGGCCAGGAACGAACCCGCCGCCCGCGGACCAAGGGCCAGCACGCACCCGATTTCCGCCGCGACCGCCATCTCCTGCGCCACCACCGGCACATCCGGGCCCGCAACAGCAAAAGCTGACTCCGAATACTTCACCGCAGCCTTCGCCTTCAACCCCGCGAACCCGGCCTCCACCTCCCGTGACCCGGCCAAAATGTCCAGGCACCCATCCGCCAACCCAGCCAACGGATCCCCCACCGAAAACGGCACCAACCCCGCCCCATCAACCTCAGCATTGAGCACGGCAAGGGCCGCCCGGATATCCCCGAACGCCTTCACCACCGCCGCTGTCCCCATAAACCCATCATGACAAGGGGGTACGACAATGAGGATCGGAAGCGGCGTGAGCATTCGCCGCAGGCCGTTTTGGGGATGCAGGCCATGCTCCGGTACCCTATTGAGGTTGGTGACGTGTCCGAGCGGCCGAAGGTGCAACACTCGAAATGTTGTTTGGTGTAAAAGCCAACGTGGGTTCAAATCCCACCGTCACCGCCACGTAGAAAGGCCCTGCTTCTCCCTCGACAAAGGGAAGCAGGGCCTTTTGCTTGCCGTTTCGGCAAGGGGCAGGAACCTGTTGTCGCCTGACTCCGGGTGTGGCCGCAGCCTGCTAGAGAATCAGCTGGTGCATCCTGTGGTCCTGCCACTCGCCGGCGATCCTCAGGTAGGCGCGGGCCGTGCCGTACGCCTCGAAACGGTTCTTTTCCAGCACCCTTTGGGACGCCGTGTTGTGGACCAGCGTTGCGGCCTCAAGGCGGTGGAGGCCCAAATTAACTTTCGCGAGTTGGGTGGCGGCAGCTACCGCCGCCGTCATCAGCCCTCTCCCCTGGAAGGAATCGGAGATCCAGTAGCCCAGATGGGCGTTCTGGAATGCGCCGCGCACGATTGAGCTGAGATTCAGCAGTCCCACAATGCCTGCATCTCCTGCCAGCACCAGGGGCACCGCCGTGCCCGCGTGAAGCTCGGCCAGCCGCCTGCCGATCACCTCCCGCTGGCCCTCTACCGAATAAAAACTCTCCGGACGGACCGGCTCCCACGGGGCAAGGTGGGACCGGTTGGCTTGAAAGGCAGCTGCCAGTGGCACTGCATCGGACTTCCGGACAGGACGAAGGAGAATGCCTTCGGAAAGTTCACAGGAGAAGTCCACGGGGCCAGACTACGCGGGTGGCGGTGTGCGCGGCTAAGGGGCCGACGGCGGTGTGGCCTGCCCCTGCACGCCGGCCCGCTTCCTGATGCCCAGCAGCATGGCCCGGTCCATCACCAGGTAGGCGGGCCGGAGTATGAAATCGGTGACGCGGAGGCTGGTGGGACGCCGGGAACCATAGCGGGTCCTCAGGAGCAGCCGCGTGGCTGAGTCGCCGGCAGCACGGAGGACGAACTGCCAGGTCCCGGTCACGGTGCCCGGGGGCGCGCCCGGACTGGAATCGAGGACCAGGTGCCGGCCGGGTTCCAGGGCGACCACGCGCGGGCCATGCCGCCCGCCGGGGTATCCATCCGGCGTAAAGGCAATAATGTCGCCCACCTTCAAGTCCTGCCACTCGGGATGGATGCGGTCCGCGTTGGTGACCCCCAGGTGGAGCAGCCCGTTTTCCACCCACGTGTAGGAATACAGGCCCGCACGGTCCACACCCATTTGCACCAGCCATGGCCACACGTCCTCCGGGCGGGCGGGGATGGTGACGGCCATCGTTTGGACTTCATCGGCGTCGGGGACCAAGTCGTCGCCCGGCAGGGGCATGGCCTTTTCGGTATCCGTTGCACCCCACGTTCCCAGCATGCGCGGCAACACAGCGTGGGTCAGGAAACCGGCTGCCGCGGCAAGACCAAGAAAGCCCGTAAACCGCCGGCCGAAACCAGCCGTTGCGTGCGGGGCGCGCAGCGATGGCGCGCTAATCGCCATCACGTACGGCATCATCCTGCCCATGGCACACCTCCTTGAAGTCCGGTATCCACGGAGCCTACAAACCGGACTGCCCTTAGTCCCAGAGTCCAAAGCCCCCACGGAACGCTGCGTCCCTGCACGCCGTGCCACCGGCTGCCCTTGACTCCAAGTCCGTCCACGGACTAGAAAGTAAGCAGCCTTATTATTTGTTGGTTCTGCCGAAAAGTTCTGCAAAAGGAGGACAAGCCATGAGTGAGAAGCCGGGTAACCAGACACCGAACACGCCCGACGTCAGTGAGACCGAACTGCGCAACATGAAGGTGGACGAGCTCCGCCAGGAAGCCAGGGAAGAGCACATCAGCGGCGCATCAGGCCTGCGCAAGGAAGAACTGGTCAAAGAGGTGGCCAAGGCCCGCCAGGACGGCGGCGGCCGCGATCGTGATGATGCCGGTTCCGCTGCGGAAGACGCTGAAGACCTCGGCGCAGGCCCGGACGGCGGCAAGATCCGGTACGGCGATGACTCGTCCAAATCTTTGAAGTATTCGCAGGAGATCACCTCCACCGAGGAGGAACCGGAACGCGAAGGCCGCAGCCTGGCCACGACCCACCATGAAGTCATCCGGCAGTGGGCGGAAGAACGCGGTGGAGTTCCGGCCACCGTTGACGGCACCGAACACGGCGACCATCTGGGTGTCCTCCGCATCGATTTCAGGGACAAGGACACCAACCTGCGCGAAGTCAGCTGGGAGGAATGGTTCAAGACTTTTGACGACCGCCGGTTGAATTTCATCTACCAGGAACAGCGGACCGACGGAACCCAGTCCAACTTCTTCCGGCTTGAAAACCCGGACCGTGAGGACGCTTGAGCCTTCCCAAAGGCCCTGCTAAGGCCTCGTGAATCCGGGCACAACAAAGGAAGCGCCCCCGCTGATGAACTGATGCGGGGGCGCTTCCTGCGTGAACTGCTAAAGCCGGGTGTCGAACGACCCGCAAAACACGTTCTCATTGAACGTCCCCTGGAACTCCGATTTCCCCTGGATCTTTTCCACCGCAGCGCGGATGGCTTCGCGTGTCCCGGCGTGGGCGTGGATGGCGGTCCTGACCATGGGCACGTCGATCAGGTGGTTTGGCTGGTTGAGCGATACGAACACCGTGGGAACCTCGGTGACGTACCAGGGGATCTCAGCAGCCATCGGGGAAGACCACTTGATCCGGATGGCAGCCTCCTGCGCAAAGCCCTTCACGTTGGCGAACACAAACGCGGCGTCGTACTTCTCCGAGTAGTCCCCCGTGGCTTCCTCCGAAATAACGGACATGAAGTTCACGCCAGCCTCCCCCGCCGCCGCACGCTGCTCCGCCGTCCGGAACAGGTGTACCTCGAAACCGGCGGCCTCCAATTCCTCTTTGACCACGGCCAGGTAGGCCAGCGGATCGGCACGGGTGAAGTCGGCGCCGCCGGAGATGCCGTAGAGCCGGATCCGGGGATGGGTTTCGGGCGTGATGGGCAAGTTCCCTGCGGTGTCCTTGACCAGCGTCACGGTCTTGTCCGCGATCTCCGCCGCCATGGCACGGTGCCCAGATGACCCGATCAATGCCAACGCCTCAACAGGCGGGACCAGCTGGTCAACGGGCTTGAGGTGCAGCCCCAATGATGCCTTCAGCCCCAGGATCCGCCGCAGCGCATCGTGCAGCCGCTGCTCGGTGATGACTCCGGACTTGTATCCGTCCAGCATGTACTGGAAGTCCTCAGCGGGGTTGCGGAAGAACAGGAACATGTCGCAGCCGGCAGCGATAGTGGCCGGCACCAGGTCCTTGCGCTTCCTCGCCGCGGTCAGGCCCACCATCTGTGAGGCATCCGTCAGCACCAGGCCGTTGAAGCCGAGCTCCCCGCGGAGCAGGTCCTGCAGCAGCTCCGGAGACAACGTGGCCGGCAGGATTTCCGCGTCCGCCATCCCGGGCTGGAAGTGCCGGGAGACCTCGGGCGCCCCGATGTGGCCCACCATGATGGACTGCACGCCGTGCGCGATCATCTCCCGGTACACGTGCCCGTACGTGCGGTTCCACTCCCCGTAGCCGAGGGTGTTGTAGGACGTGACCACGTGCTGGTCGCGTTCGTCGATGCCGTCGCCAGGGAAGTGCTTCATGGCGCAGGCCGTGGGAGATTCACTGATGCCGTCGAAGTACTCCTTGGCGCGTTCCACCACGATCTGTGGTGTGTTGCCAAAGGAACGCGTGGAGATGACGGTGTTCCGCCAGTTGTAATGGATGTCCACGATCGGTGCGAATGCCCAGTTGCACCCCAGTGCCGCCGTTTCCACCCCGGCCACCTGCCCCATCTGCCGGGCGATGGATTTATCGGGGTGCGATCCGGCCTGGAGGTGCGTACAGACGAACGTGCCGTCGTCGCAGCTGCCGGCCCCGCCCATCTCGGGATTGGACGCGACCAGCAGGGGAATCCGGGTCCTGGACTGTGCATACCGGATGTGTTCCTGGACAGCGGCGGACGGGCCAGGCCGGTAGCGCATGCCGCCCACGTGGTAATTCTCCAGCACGCCGTCAAGGTATTCGGGCGAATAGTCGTTGTTGTGGTTGATGAAGAGCTGCCCGATCTTTTCCTCAAGCGTCATGGCACCAAGGGTGCCTTCCACCCAGGCGATTGCGTCGGCGTCGAGATTGAACGGCGCTGCCGCAAGGTCGACGTCGAACTGCCGCGGCCGGGTGCCGTGTGCACCCTTGTGTGAAGGTACGACGGCGGCGATCCCCTTGAGTGCCTGGGCCACCACCTCCGGGACGGGTGCGGCGATGTCCACCACGACGCCGGCCTCGTCGTCCTGGAGCGGTTCGAGGGTGGCGAGTTGGGAGTCGAGGAGCGCAGGTGGCATGAAGTGCCCGGACCTGCCTGCTACCCGCTGTGCGAGAACTTCCTTGCTCCCGTTCAGGTGCAGGAAGATGGTGTCCGGTGCCTGGGCGCGGATTGCATTGCGGTAGCTGCGCTTGAGGGCAGAGCAGGCAAGGACCAGGCCGGCGTCGCCGGCTTTGGCCAGCTCGGCACCGACGGTGGCGAGCCAGGGCCATCGGTCCTCGTCCGTCAAGGGCGTGCCGGCTGCCATCTTGGCCACGTTCTCCACCGGGTGCAGGGAATCGCCGTCAAGGAATGGAACCCCCAGTTCGCGGGCCACGAGCCCGCCGATGGTGGTCTTGCCGCAGCCGGAGACGCCCATGACGACGATGCGGATCTTGTTCATTGGTGCTTCCTCACCAGTCATGCCCACGCTCACCAGTCGTGCACGGTGCCGTCGACGAGGCGGTTGTAGGGCAGGTAGGCCTGCTGGTACGGGAAGGCCGCGGCGGCTTCTTCGTTGAATTCGACCCCGATCCCGGGCTTGTCGCCCGGGTGCAGGTACCCGTCCACAAAGGTCATGGACTGCTCGAAGACCTCGTTGGTCTTGTCCGAGTGCTGCATGTACTCCTGGATCCCGTAATTATGGATCGCCAACCCCACATGCAACTGCGCCGCGAACCCCACCGGGGAAATGTCCGTCGGCCCGTGGAAGCCGGACTTGATCTGGTACTGCGCGGCGAAATCCATCACCTTCTTCAACGGCGAGATCCCGCCGAAGTGCGTGGACGCGGCCCGGACATAGTCGATGAGCTGTTCCTTGATCAGGGTCTGGAAATCGAACACGGTGTTGAAGATTTCCCCGATCGCCAGGGGCGTGGTGGTGTGCTGGCGGACCAGGCGCAGGCCTTCCTGGTTCTCCGCAGGGGTGCAGTCCTCCAGCCAGAACAGGTCATAGGGTTCCAGTGCCTTGCCCAGCTTCGCGGCCTGGATCGGCGTCATCCGGTGGTGCCCGTCGTGCAGCAGCGGGATCTCCGGACCAAACTCGTTCCGGACCGCCTCAAACACGGTGGGCAGGTGCCGCAGGTAGGCGCGGGTGTCCCAGTCCTCCTCCACCGGGAACGCACCCCGTCCGGCCGGTTCATAGTCGTACCGCTCCCCCGATGCCTGGGCCTGCGCCGCCACCCCATACACGGCCTTGATCCCCGGGACCGCGGTCTGGATCCGGATCGACTTGTAGCCCAGCTCCAAATGCTCGCGCACGGAATCGAACAGCGACTCAATATCGGACCCCGAGGCGTGCCCGTACGCCCGCAGCCCGTTCCGGGACGCCCCGCCGAGCAGTTGGTAGACAGGCAACCCCGCGAGCTTGCCCTTGATATCCCACAAAGCCATGTCCACCGCGGCGATCGCCGCCATCGTCACCGGCCCCCGGCGCCAATACGCACTCCGGTACAGGAACTGCCAGGTGTCCTCGATCCGGTGCGGGTCCTTCCCGATCAGCAGCTGTGCCACGTGCTCCTTCAAATACGCGGCAACAGCCAGTTCCCGCCCGTTCAACGTGGCATCACCAATACCGGTCACCCCATCCTCCGTCGTGATCCGGAGGGTCACGAAGTTCCGGGACGGACTGGTAACGAACACATCGGCGGCAATGATTTTCATGGGACTAACTGTTCCTTCCGGAAGTAAAAAGCAGGGTCTAAAGATGAGTGGGAGAGGCGGTTTTGGCGGGGTGGGCATGGAAGGTGCCGCACAGCCCGGAGACCAGGGAAACGATCCCGTCGTCGTTGGCGATGTCTTTGCTGACCAGGCGGAGCAGGGCCTGGACCCTGGGTGTGCCGGACAACCCGTTGGCGGCCTTGATGTCTTCGGCCAGCGGGTCCTGGAATTCGGCGCCGGAGCCGGCATAGTCGACCCACGAGGCAAGCATCAGCGCGCTGCCGGAGCCGCTGCGGCCGGCGGCGCGTTCGGCCAGCAGGACCGGGACGGCGCGCATGCGCAGCTTGGTGGTCCCGTCGGCCGCGATTTGCGCCAGCCGGTGGGCGATGCGGGCATTGCCGAACCGGTCCAGCAGGGCTCTCCGGTACTGCGGGATGTCCAGGCCTGCTGCGGTCAGGTGGTTTGCCGCTTCGTTCCAGAAATCCTCCACGGCCTTGCGGCACACCGGATCGGCCAAGGCCTCGGCCACAGTGGCGTGGCCGCGGAGCTGCCCGGCGTAGGCCAGGATTGAGTGCGAGCCGTTGAGGAGCCACAGCTTGCGGTTTTCATAGGGTTCTATGTCACCGACCATCACCGCGCCTGCGTCCTCCCAGCGCGGCCTGCCGGCCGGGAAACCACCGCTAAGCACCCAGTTCCGGAACGGTTCAGCCACCACCGGCGACCTGTCGCGGTAGCCGCATTGTTCGGCCACTTCCGCGATATCCGCCTCCGTGGTGCGGGGGGTAATGCGGTCCACCGAGGTGCTGACAAAGCTGACGTTCGCTTCGATCCATTCCACCAGCCCTTGGCCCCAGGCGCCCGCCAGGCCCAGGACCGCACGCCGGGCCACCTCACCATTGGCCGAAAGATTGTCGCAGCTGACGACGGCGATGGGTCCTGAGCCGCTGTCCCGGCGCCGGGCGAGGGCCAACACCAGGCGCCCCAAAGGCGTCACCGGCACACCGGAACCTTGCGCCCCTGTCCCGCCCGACGCCGCTGCCGACAGCGCCCGGAGGTCATCCACCGCACCTGGAGCGCCGGCGTCGAACGTTCCATCCGCGGCCAGCCCGTAGGCAGCCTCGGTGATCGTCAGCGTGACGATTGCCGTTTCCTTCGCCGCGACCAGCTCGCAGAGCCGTGCAATGTTGGCCCCGTCCACCGCCTCCACGATGCTGCCGATGACTTCGAAGCTGTCGCCGCCGGCCGACCGCTCCACCAGCGTGTAAAGGCAGTCCTGGCGGGACAACGCTGCCGCGGCGTCGGGGCGGCGGCCCGTGAACGCCGCGATCCCCCACTCCGCCGCGTCCGGGGCGTGCTGGGTGTACCAGGCCTGGTGGGAGCGGTGGAACGCCCCCAGCCCAAGGTGCACGATGCGCACCGGGGGTTTGGGCAGCGGCTTCAGGCTGCGGTTGAGTGCAGGCGGCGCGGCGTTCACAGCTTGAACACCCGCCGGGGAGACGCGTCCACGATGTCCACGATCAGTTCATGCGCCCGTTCCTCGCTGACCCGGTGTTCAGCAACCAGCCTGGCCAGGAAGGACGCCTCGATCCGACGGGCGGTGTCATGCCGGGCCGGGATGGAGCAGAAGGCCCGGGTGTCGTCGATGAAGCCCGAGGACCGCGAGAATCCTGCCGTCTCCGTGACCGCCGACCGGAAACGGAGCATCGCGTCCGGGGCGTCCAGGAACCACCACGGCGCCCCGAGGTAGACCGACGGGTAGAACCCGGCCAGCGGCGCCAGTTCCCGGGAGAACACCGTCTCGTCCAGGGTGAACAGGACCAGGTGGAAGTCCTTGTCCGTGCCGAAATCCTGCAGCAGCGGCCGGACGGCCTCGGTGTAGTTGACGGCTACCGGAATGTCATGGCCAGTGTCCGCGCCGAAAGCCTCGAACGTCGGGGCGTGGTGGTTGCGGAACGAGCCCGGGTGGATGGTCATGACCAGGCCGTCCTCCACGGACATCCTGGCCATCTGGTACAGCATGTGTGCCTCGAAGGCGCCCCGTTCCCCCGGCCCCGCCTGCCCGGACCGGCCGAGCTCGAAAAGCCGCTCCGCCTCGCCGTCGTCCAGCTTCAGCGTTGCGGGCGTGAACACGCCGTGATCCGCGGACACGGCACCGCGTTCCACAAAGTGGCGCCGGCGTGACTCGAGTGCCTGGATGTACCCGGCGTAGCCGGAGGCGCCGTCCCCGGCCGCGCTGATGAGACGTTCCACGTTGTCCTGCCAGGCCGGATGCGCCATGTTCAGGTATTGGTCCGGCCGGAACGTAGGCAGTACCCGACCCGAAAAGGCAGGATCCGCCTGCAGGGCTGCGTGGCTGTCCAGGGAATCCAGCGGGTCATCAGTGGTGGCCAACACCTCAATGTTGAATTCCTTGAACAACTCGCGCGGCCGGAAGCCCGGCTCCGACAGTTTGGCCTGCAGCGCGTCGTAGAGCCGGTCAGCGTTCTCCGCGGATGGCTCCTCAGGCACGCCGAACACGTGCGCGAACTCCTGCCGGATCCAGTACCCGGAGGCGGTTCCCTCAAAGTTCGGCCACGCCTCGCAGAAACGGCGCCACACCTGGCGCGAGTCAGCGGGCTGGCCGCCCAGGCCCAGCTGTCCCATAGGCACCCCGCCGGCGTGGATCAACCGGGTGACGTAGTGGTCCGGCGTGACCAGCAGCGCTGCCGGGTCGGGAAAGGGCGTGTTCTGTTCGATCACCGCCGCATCCACGTGCCCGTGCGGGGAAATGATCGGCAGCCCTTCCACCTTCGCGAAGAGAGAACGGGCAATCTCCCGGACCCCGGGGTCGGCGGGCAGGAGCCGGTCCGGGTGGTCCGCTATCGGCTGGCCCATGGTTCAACGCCTCCCTGCCGGGACGGAAAGCCCTGCCAGAGCGGCCGTGGAGCGGAGGTATTCCAGGTTGTCCGCTGTGCGTTCGGCCAGGGGAAGCTCGGTGGAGAAGTCCTCCACAGTCACCCAGCCGTCATAGCCAAATGCCGCGAGTGCCTTGAAGTACTGGAGGACACTGCCCTGGCCCGAACGCAGCGGAGCCCACTCGTTCCGGTAGATGGCGGCCCCGGACTCGTCGGTTTCGCCGCTGTTGACCCAGACCGCGTTTTTGACGTGGACATGGGCCAGGTAGTCGCCCAGGAGCTCGAACGCCGGCAGATAGTCTTCCTGGCCTTCGATGAGCAGGTTGCCCAGGTCATGGATGACGCCCACGTGCTGGGGATCCAGTCCGTCCAGCAGCCGGAGCGCGGAGGAGGCGGAGGCCGTGATGGTTCGGTGGTGCAGTTCCACGAGCGCCTTCACTCCATGGTGGGCAGCCCGTTCGGCGATCCATTCGAAGTCCCGGCGGGCTCGGTCGAAAAGCTCCGGGTAGGGGGTACCGCTGGCCGGTTCGTTTCCCCATGCCGCGGTGCCCAGCGGGAGCGTGGTCACCCTGACTTTTTCCGCGCCCAGGCGGGCGGTGGCGGCAAGCATCCGGTCGACGTCGGCGTGGTTGTCGCACCTGGCGTATCCGCCGACGCCGGAGAACTCCAGGCCCGCGGTGCTGGTGATGGCCGCGATCCAGTCCAGATGCTCCTCCATTCCAGTGAGCGGGAGCGTGGCCCTGTTGCCGGCCCAGAAACCGGGTTCCGCCGCATCCGCCTGGTCCGTGATACGCCATTCGACGCCGTCCCAGCCCTGGTCCGCGAGGTGCTGGACGGCCTCTTCCGGCGTCCATTCCGGGGTTGATGCCGTAAATACTGAAAACTTCATAGCCTCAAGCGCTTTCTGCCGCATTGTTGCCCGTGCGGACTTCGAGATCGTTGTACTTGCCCGCCAGAACGTCATCGAAGAGGACGGGCTGGCCCAAGGTGGCCGATACGTACACGGCCCGCACCGCTGCGAGCGCGTTGACGGCGTCGCTGACAGTGACGCCTGGCTGCCGCCCGGCGGCGATCGCGGCCAGGATGTCCCGGTATTGCCGGACGTGCCCCGCGGGGTACGTGGTGGGGTCCGCGGCTTTGTAGTCCTCCTCCGGGTACTTGGCCAGTTCCTCCTCGGCCTGGTTGCCACCGCCCTGAAGGCCCATGTCCGCGGACTCGCCGCCGGCGTCCCTGCTGTGGAAGTACTGCAGCCGGTCGTTGTCCACCACGGCTGATCCTTCAGACCCCATGAGCTGGACGCGGACGGTCAGCCCGGGGTAGGCGGCAGTGGTGGCGTGCAGCACTGCCAGTCCCCCGTTTTCGAAGGTGACCGTGGCGACGGCGGTGTCCTCCACTTCGATCCGTTCGTGGGCCAGCCGGGCGGTGTGCGCATGGATCTCCACCGGACGTCCCATGAACCACAGCAGCAGGTCCACTGTGTGGACGCCCTGGTTCATGAGGGCGCCGCCGCCGTCCATGGCCCACGTGCCGCGCCAGTCGCCGGAGTCGTAGTAGCCCTGGCTGCGCCACCAGGCCACGGAAGCGATGGCGGAGGTCAGCCGGCCGAAGCGGCCCTTGGCGATGGCATCGGCAACAGCAACGCTCGACTGGTCAAACCGGTGCTGGCTGATGACCGAGGCTACGATCCCCTTGCCGGCGGCTTCCTTTGCCGCGGCTTCGATCTCCTGCGCCCGCGTTAGGTCCACGTCAAGGGGCTTTTCGATCACCACGTGCTTGCCGGCGGCCAACACTTCCAGTCCCTGCTGGATGTGGAGGCCGCTGGGCGTTGCCAGCGCCACCAGGTCAATGTCCACCGCCGCAAAGGCTTCCGCAAGCGTGCTGAACTGCGGCGGCCGCTGCCCGCCCTGCTGCTCGATGAAGTCGGCGAGCGCTTCGGAAGCGGCCGGAATGGCATCCACCAGCGCCACAATCCGGGCATCCGGGAAGGACTGGAGGGCTACGGCGTGGGTGCGCCCGATGACGCCGCACCCGGTGATGGCTACGTTCAAGGTGCTCATGCGGTCTGGACTCCTGCTTCTGCGGTGACTTTTGCGAAGGCCCGGGCTGCGATGCCGAAGGCTGTGGGGCCGGAGAACCCGCCCAGCCCGTGGGCGCCGGCGAGGTGCGGCTCCAAGGACGCGAAGCCCTGGTACCCGTCAGCCTTCAGCGCTTCGACGGTCCGGAGCACGTCCCCGTCTCCCTCCCCAGCCGGGACGACGTGGCCGTTTGCAAACAATGCGTCCTTGACCTGCAGGTATTCAAGGTGGGGACGGAGCTTGGCGTACCCCTCGTCGAAGGGTTTGACCCCCACCTGGACGAAGTTCGCGGCGTCCCACGCGACCTTCAGGGCGGGCGAATTGACGGTCTTTATGATGTCCAGCACGCGGTCGGGGACATCCCCGAAAATGTCCTTTTCGTTCTCGTGCAGGAGGATGACGGCGGCTTCCTCTGCCACTTCCGCCAGCGCCCGCATGCGTTCCATGACGTCGTCGCGGATGCTCTCCACCTGCACGGAGTCCCCGTAGTAGAAGGAGAAGATGCGGATGTACCGTGCATTCAGGACTTTGGCGGCGTTCACTGCCCGGCGCAGCCGTTCCACCTCGTGCTCGACGGGAAGGCTGACGTCCACCTTGCCAATCGGGGAAGCGATCGCTGAGACCTTCATGCCCTTCTCGTTCAGCAGGGTGGCAAGGGCCTGGAGCTGTTCGTTGCTGAGGTCCACGATGTTGGTCCCCCAGGCGCTGCGGACTTCGATGTGGTTCGCGCCGAGGGCCTGCAGCACTGCGATCTGGAGTGCGGGGTCGTCGTCGATCTCATCGCCGAAGCCTGACAACTGCCATGTGGTCTGCGTGGTCGAAACCATGGTTATTTAACTCCTCCGGCGGTCAGCCCGCCTACTAGGTAACGCTGGAAAATCAGGTAGAGAATGACCACCGGCGCGGCGCACACCAGGGCCGCCGCCATCATCTGGCCGTAGTACGGGATGGCGCCGCCTTCCTGCGAGGCACCGAAAATTTGGAGCGCGACGGCGGCGGTCTGGCTTTCGGGCCGGGTCATCACCGATGCGAAGAGGACATCGTTCCAGCCGAGCAGGAAGGCGAAGATGCCAGAGACAACGATGCCGGGCCAGCTCAGCGGCAGGATGATCCGGAACAGCACGCCGAGGTTGGACGCGCCGTCAATCCTTGCTGCTTCTTCGAGTTCCTTGGGAAGCCCGCGCAGGTAGGTGACCATCACCCAGGTGGAGAACGGCATGGCGAACGTCAGGTAGGTGACGAACAGCCCCCACTGGGTGCCGATGACCTGAATACCGAGGTAGGTAGCGGCCGAGGAAAAGAGAACGAACACCGGCAGCACCATCAGCGTTCCGGGAACGGACTGCAGTGCCAGCAGGCCGCGGAGGATGGTCAGCCTGCCCCGGAAGGTGTAACGGACCAGGACGAACGCCGTGGAAACGGACATTGCGGCGGAGACCACTGCGGTGGCGCCGGCCACCAGGACGCTGTTGGTGAGGCCGGTGGCCAGGCCCACGCTGGTCCAGATCTTCGAGTAGTTCTCGAACGTGACCGAGGACGGCCAGAACTCGCCGTTAGCGACCCCGATGTCCGAGTTCACCGAGGCCAGGAAGATGTACAACACCGGAATCAGGACCAGGGCGCCCAGGAAGACCAGGACGAAGATCAGCAAAGGCGTGGGCAGAAGCCTCAGGACCTCGTGCTGGCGGTGCGAACCTGGACGTTCGACGGCGACGGTGCCCGGACTGTGACGCGTGGCTGTCGTGGTGCTCATTTCTTGCCTCCTGGGGTGTCGGCGTCGTCAAGCTTGACGGCACGCAGGTAGACGAACAGCGGGATGGCGATGAGCACCAGGGAGATAAAGGCCATCGCGGCGCTCAGGCCAAACCGGAAGCTCTGGAAGCTCGTGACATACGTCAGGATGGGGAGGACTTCGACGTCGGCCGGGGCCGGGACGCCGAACAGCACGAACGGCAGGGTGAAGTTGTTGATGTGGTGCAGCATCCCGATCAGGAAGGCCAGCGACAGCGGGCCCTTCAGGTAGGGGAAGACCACGTACCGCAACTTGTTCCACCACAGTGCCCCGTCCAGGGCTGACGCCTCATGCACCTCGTGGTCCACGGACTGCAGGCCGGACAGCGCCAGCAGGTAGATGAACGGCCAGGACGCCCAGATCTGGACCAGGACCAGCGTCCAGAAGGTCTGCGGTCCGTTGAGCCACAGCCCCACGTGGATCCCCACGGTGGCAAGGGCTTCATCGACAATTCCGCCGGGCTGGAGCATGGTCCGCCACACGGTCGCGACTACGAAGGACGGAAGGACGTACGGGATCAGGAAGATGGAACGGATTACCGCCCGGCCCTTGAAGGCGTTCTGTGTTGCCACCGCGGCGGCGATACCCAGGGGCAGCGTGACCACCATGGCCAGCAGCGAGTAGCTGACGCTGAGCCATACGGCGTGGAGCAGGGGCGAATTGGTGACTGCTTCAACAAAGTTTTCGGCTCCGATGAGCGGTGCGCTGATCCATTTCCGCAGGGTGTACTGGTCCAGATTGAGGACGGACATGTAGATGCCCAGCAGCAGCGGGACCACGATGATGATAATCATCAGGGCTCCGCCCGGGATCAGCATCCAGAGCGGGCGGTTCCGTTCACTCAGGCCCTTGCGGCGCAGTCCGCCCTTGTGGCCGGGCTGGCGCCCGGTGTCGTCAGCGGGGCGGGGCGCCCGGCCTGCGGCGGTATCCGCAGGCCGGACTTCATGGGAGGCGTCGGTTGACATCAGAACCTATCCTTTGGAGGCCCGGTCCAGGGAAGCCTGGCCCTTGTTCTGGGCGTCCTTGATCCTTTGCTCGAGGGCGGACTCGTCCACCTTGCCGGCGGCCAGGTCGGGGACGGACTGGACCGTGACGTTAAGGAGCCCCAGCTGGATATCGCCCCAGGCACCGGTGAACGGCGTCGCCTTGGACTTGGCGGCGGCGTCAGCGAGCGGCTTGAGCTTGGGGTCCGTCAGGCTGGCGAGGGCTTCGGCGTTGGCCGGGAGGTCACCGAAGGTCTTCTGGTAGTTCAGCTGCTCGTCCTTGGAGGTGATGAGCTTGATGTAGGCGAAGGCAAGGTCCTTCTGCTTTGAGTAGTCAGCCACTACCAGGTTGTCGCCCGAGAGGATGCTGGCGGCGTCGCCGTCGGACTTGGACTGCGTTTCACCCGGAGCGATGGTGGGCATCAGCGTGTATTCGTACTTGCCCGCGATTGCCGACTTGTCCAGGGTGGGGATGGAGCTGGAGGTGGTCATCATCAGGTAGCCCGCCTTGCCGCTGGCGAACGCTGCCACGGCGTTGCTGTTGCTCCAACCCACAGAGGCGGGGTCAACCACTTTGTCGTTGGTCAGCCAGCCGAAGTAGGTTTCGTAGGCCTTCTTGACGGTGGGGTCGTCCATCTTCAGCTTGTTGCCGTCCACCAGCGGGTTGCCGGCCTGGACGGACATGGCCCAGATGAACTTCCACGGGTCGAAGTTGTCCTTGTAGCCGGTGGCAATGCCGTAGGTGTCGCCCTTGGTCATCTTCTTGGCCTGGGCTGCCAGCTCGTCCCAGCTTGTGGCGGGCTTGTCGATGCCAGCCGCGGCCAGCAGGTCCTTGTTGTAGGCCATGACGAAGGGGCGGCTGACGAAGGGGATGCCGGCCTGGTGGTCCTTGTCCGGTCCGGAAATGCCCAGGGCGGCCTGGTTGAAGCGATCCTTGCCGCCAACAGCCTTCCAGTCGTCGTCCGAGAGGGTGACAAAGGCCTTGGTGGCGCAGGCAGTCGGCGTGAAAGTGGTGCCGAGTCCATAGATGTCAGGTCCCTGGCCCGAGACCACTGAGGTCTGGATACGGGTGAGCTCGTCATTGGCGGAGGCGAAGGTTTCGAATTTCACGTCGGCGCCGGTCTCAGCCTTGAACTTGGCGGCGATATCGCTCTGCCACTGTTTCTGCTGTTCGGGGTACTGGCTCAGAACGCCGACCAGGACGTTGAGGGTTTTGCCTGTACCGTCCACTTTTCCATTCGCGTTGGTTGAGCCTCCGCTGTTGCCGGAGCCTCCGGATCCACAACCGGTCAGGGCGAGTGCTGCAGCCGTGACAATTGCCGCGAGCCCAGTAGTCGATTTAAACCTCATTGTTTTTCTCCTCTAGGACACCCACATGGCCACATCCGTCCTGTGGCGGAAATCACTGCAGGCGACTCGAGTGCAAGTCTAGGAAGGTGGCAAGTAAGTGGCAAGCGGTTGCCAAAAGTTGCCATAAATGCTCAGATAGATGCATCGCAAGTTAGGGCACGCCGGCGGAAAATTGCCGTGGCGGTTGGTCCAGCCAGCAAGGAAAGGTCCACCGTCATGCCTGATTCAGGGGCTGCAGACACCGCCGGGAGAACCTCGAACGCGGCAATCCGGCGGGACCGCCCACCCACCATCCGCGACGTTGCCGAGCTGGCCGGCGTTGCCACCTCCACTGTGTCCCGGGCCCTCGCCCGGCCTGACAGGGTGAACCCCAGGACGCGGCTGCGGATCGAAGAGGCAGCGGCGGAACTTCATTACGTGCCGAGCTCGCAGGCCCGGGGGCTCAGCTCGGGACGGACCAACGCCGTGGCCGTGCTGGTACCGGATATCACCAACCCGTTTTACTTCGACATCATCCGCGGCACCCAGCACCAGCTCAAGGCCGCGGGCGTGACACAGCTCCTGGTGGACACCGAGGAATCCAGCGAAATGGAGCTCGATGCACTGCACAAGATGCGCAAATCCGCGGACGGATTTATCCTGGCGGCCTCACGCCTGACCGACGCCCAGCTGGCCGAGGTTTCGCAGTCACAGCCGCTGGTGACCTTCAACCGCGCATCCACGAGCGCGCCGACGGTGATGATCGATACGCCGTCCGCCATCATCCAGGCCTTGGAACACCTTTCCTCGCTGGGCCACCACAAGGTCTGCTACGTGGCGGGGCCGCCCACCTCATGGTCCAACCAAATGCGGTGGAAGGTCTTCGAAGAGGACGCGACGAAGCGCGGGATGGAGGTGCACCGGATCGGCCCCTACACCCCCAAGACCACGTCGGGGGCGGCGGCGGCGGATGCCGCGGTCAGGACGGGGGCAACGGCATGCATCGTGTTCAACGACTTGCTGGCCATCGGCATGCTCCAGCGGCTGCAGGCCCGAGGCATCAGGGTTCCGGCCGACATGAGCATCGTTGGCTCCGACGACATTTTCGGCGCGGACTTCTGCAATCCCCCGCTGACCACCATCTCAAGTCCCATTGAGCAGGCCGGACGGGTGGCGGTGTCAATGCTGCTGGCCCAGCTCAACCCGCTTGCGGGCAACGCCAGCCGCCAGCTTGCCGTCATGCCAACTCACCTGACCATCCGGGAGTCAACCGGGCCGGCACCGGCCTGAACGCATCGATTGCTCCGTAATTGCCGTTTTCAGCGCTCAAAAGGACAGTTATGTGGGCCCACACCGCAGGGTTCCCTGGCCGAGCTTGCGAGGTTAGGGTGCCGGTGGGGAGCAGTCGATGGTGGTGGACGCCCAGACCCAGCCCACGCACGGGGCGGGCGTGCACGGCGGGAACCAGCCGCCGTCGTACGCCCGCCTTTGGAACGCGGCGCTTACGCTTCCGCCAGCACGGCCCCGGTGGGAACCTCTGCCGGAACGCCGGGCTCGCCGCGGCCGTACAGCCAGTCGTTGTACTGGAAGTTGTTGTCACCCCGGCTCTTGAACAGCATGTTCCGCAGGACCCTGGCCACACCGCCCACGTGCCAGGACTCGCCCCAAATCCGCGCGGTCCGCTGCACGCGGGCTGTCCGGCTGGCGCGGGCCTCATTGAATTCGCCGAACGCAGCTTCCCAGGCACCGGCGTCGATGCCCTTAGCTGTGAAGACCTTGTCGCGGGACACGTCCTGCAGGACAGCTGCGTCCTCCAGCGCCTGGCAGGCACCCTGGGCCAGGTACTGCAGCATCGGATGGGCGGCATCGCCGATGAGGGCCATCCTGCCGGAAACCCAGTTCTCGATCGGGTTGCGGTCATACATGGGCCAGCGGATGCCGGTGGCCAGGTTCTTCAGGGCTTCCTGCACGGCGGGGACGCAGTCCTTGTAGGCTGCCTGGAGTTCGTCCACGCCGCCGTACTGCTCTTCGCCGCGTTCGAACGACGGGGACTTGAACACGGCCACTGTGTTGAGCAGCTGGCCCTTGCGGAGCGGGTACTGGACAAGGTGGCAGTTCGGGCCGAGGTAGACGATGACGTCCTCCAGGTCCGCGGCGGGAGTTTCCTCGGTGATGGGTACGGTTCCGCGGTACGCCACGTAGGCGGAGTTGACGGGGCCGTCGTTGGCAACGGTAGCCCGGAGGGTGGACTTGAGCCCGTCTGCAGCCAGGATGGCGTCGGCCTCGAACACCTCACCCTTGGCGGTGTGGGCGCGGGCGCGGTCGCCGTCGGTCTCCACCTTCTGCACCAGGACGTCGTTCACCAGGGTGACGCCGGCGGCCTGGCATGCCTCGAGCAGGATCCGGTGAAGGTCGCTGCGGTGGATGACGACGTAGGGGGCGCCGTAGCGTTCCTCGAACTCGCCGCCCAGGCTCTGTCGGGTGAGTTCCTCGCCGGTGATGGCATCGCGGAACACCAGGTGCTTGGGCTGGACGCCGATTTCGAGCGCCTTTTCCAGCAGGCCCCAGCGCTTGAGGACGCGGGAGGCGTTGGGGGCCATCTGGAGGCCGGCCCCGACTTCGCCGAAGGCAGGTGCCACTTCTACGAGGGTGACGTCGGCGCCGTTTTCGCGCAGCGCCAGCGCTCCGGCAAGCCCGGCCATGCCGCCGCCCACTACCAGGACGTCGGTGGACGCTTTGACGTTAGACATTGGAAACTCCTACTGCTGTTGATTTCTTGATTTTGGTACCGACGGCTGCGAGCAGGACTGCTGCTGCTGCGGCTGCTCCGGCAAATGCCAGGAAGTTCGAGTTGACGCCCAGACCCGCTGCGAGCAGGAGCCCGCCGGCCTGGGGAGCTGCAACTGCTCCGATCCGCCCCACGCCCAGCGCCCAGCCGAGGGCTGTGCCGCGGAGGTGCGCCGGGTAGTGGCTGGCCACGGCGGCGATGATCAGGCACTGCGTGCCGTGTGTTCCCACGCCGGCGAGGACCAGCATGAGGTAGACGACGGCGACCGGCGGCCCGGTCACCAGGACCACCAGGGCGGCGGCGGCCACAGCGGCTGCCGCAATTGCGGTGGGGACGGGCCCGAACCTGGTGCCTGCCCAGGCGGTCAGCACCGAGCCCGCCACTGCGCCCAGGTTGAGGGCCAGCGCGAACGTCAGGGCGGACCCAAGGTTGTACCCGGCCAGCTGCATGAGGTTGGGCAGCCAGGTGCCCAGGCCGTACCAGGCGAAGAGGGTCACCAGGGTGCCGATGGCGAACAGCAGGCTGGTGCCGAGGTAAGGCGCCCGAAGCAGGGACCCGAACCCGACGGCGTCCTTGGCGGTGCTGCCCTGGGCTGCGCCCTTGGGGCCGGGCGCCAGCGTCTCCGGCAGGTAGCGGATGCCCAGCGGGATGACCACCAGCAGGGCAACGACGGCCACCAGGAACATAACTGGCCAGCCGAAGGCAGGGATCAGCGGGATGCCCACCAACGCTGCGATGGAGCCGCCGATGGGAACACCGGACATCATGAGCGTGGCAATGGTCGAGCGCCATTTTTCCGGGACGAGCTCGGCCACCAGGGCGTTGGCGGAAGGCACCAGGCCGCCCAGGCCGATGCCCGCCAGGAGGCGGAGGCCGCCGAAGACCGGCGCGTTGGGGGCAAAAGCGCAGAAGATGGTGAAGACGGAGAACACGATGGCGCAGCCGATGATGGTGCGCCGCCGGCCCCAGGTATCGGACATGCGGCCGGCGAAGACCGCTCCGATCATCATGCCGACGAAGGCCATCGACCCGATGGTGCCGGCGGTGGCCTTGGTCAGGCCCCAACCGGTGTTGTTGATGAGGGAGCCCTGGACCGTGCCGTAGACGATCAGGTCATAGCCGTCGAAAACGACCAGCAGCCAGCACACCAGGACGGCGAGCATGGAACGCCGGGGAAACCCGGAAAAGCCTCCACCCGTGGCGGGGGCGGCCGTGCGCTGCGGCGCTGCAGCGGAAGTTGTGTGATTCATCCCACCACTGTGCTGGCAGGCAAGCCCGTAGGCACATAACATTCTGTCATGCAGAATCTTCCTGCCCGGCGTAAGCCCACTTATTCCATTGAAGCGGTGGACAACGCCCTGCAGCTCCTCCAACTCCTGCGGGACGTGGGCAGCCTGCGCCTCAAGGACGCCGCGGCCGAGCTGGGGGTGGCCCCGTCCACCGCGCACCGACTCCTGGCCATGCTGGTCTACCGGGGTTTCGCCGTCCAGGACGAAACCCGCCGGTACGTTCCCGGCCCGGCCATGGGCGCAGGTCCAGCTGGATTCAGCTGGACGCGGCAGCTGCGGGACATCTCCCGCCCGCACATGGAACTGCTCTGCGCGCGCACCAACGAGACGGTGAACCTGATGATCCGGGTGGGTACCAAAGTCCGCTTCCTGGACACGGTGGAGAGCACCAACATCCTGCGTGTTGGGGACCGGCAAGGCACCCTGCTGCCGGCACACAGAGCGTCGGGCGGAAAGGCGATCCTCGCGGAACTGGACCAGGGCGTGCTGGAGCAGTTGTTCCGCAGCCCCAACGCGGAGCTGGCGGGCGACTACATTCCCGACGCCGAGTACCCGGCCTTCCTGCGCGAGCTTGAGTCCGTGCGCGCCAACGGTTTCGCCGCAAATTTCGAAGGCACCGAGGAGGGCATCAGCGCTTTCGGCATGGCACTGCACAACGGCCGGGGCATGGTGGTAGGAGCCTTGAGCGTGGCTACTCCGGTGGCCCGGTTCCGGCCCTTGTTCGATGCCGGATTGGTGGGCGTCATGATGGAAACCAAGCGCCAGCTGGAAATTGACATCGCGGCCCACCCGGCGGACGGAGCAGCAGGCAGCTGACCCCGCGGCGGCACGTGAATTCTGGCTGCCAGAATATGCTGGAGGTCACAGTGCATCCTTCCCTAAGGTCGAATCCACGCCGCAGTCAGTCCGCACGCAAGGAGAAGGCCAGTGTCGATCAGCGCTGAAAACCAAACCCACGAATCCGTGGCACAGGAACACCATGTTCCGGAGCCCACCCCCGAGGAAGCCGCCCAGCTCGAGCAGCTGTACAAGGATTTCGATAAGGAAAACCTGGTTCCGCTGTGGACGGAGATCGCGGACCTGATGCCCATGGTCCCGTCGCCCAAGGCAGTGCCGCACGTGTGGCGGTGGGATGATCTGTACCCGCTGGCTGCCCGCGCCGGCGACCTGGTGCCGGTGGGCCGCGGCGGGGAACGCCGTGCGATCGCCCTGGCGAACCCGGGCTTGGCCGGCACCCCGTATGCCACCCCCACCCTCTGGGCCGCGATCCAGTACCTGGGCGGCCACGAGACCGCCCCGGAACACCGCCACTCCCAGAACGCGTTCCGCTTCGTCGTCGAAGGCGAGGGCGTGTGGACGGTAGTGAACGGCGATCCCGTCCGCATGTCCCGCGGCGACTTCCTGCTCACCCCGGGCTGGAACTTCCACGGCCACCACAACGACACCGATGAACCGATGGCCTGGATCGACGGCCTGGACATCCCGTTCGTACACTACGCCGACGCCGGGTTTTTCGAGTTCGGCACCGAGCGCGTCACCGACGAGGCCACCCCGGACATCTCCCGTTCCGAGCGGCTTTGGGTCCACCCCGGCCTGCGCCCGCTCTCCGGCCTGGAGGACACCACCAACTCCCCCATCGCCGCCTACCGGTGGAAGTACACCGACGCCGCGCTGCGCGAGCAGCTGCTCCTCGAAGACGAGGGCCACCCGGCCACCGTCTCCCAGGGCCACGCCGCCATCCGCTACACCAACCCCACCACCGGCGGGGACGTCATGCCCACCATCCGGGCCGAGTTCCACCGCCTCCGGGCCGGCGCCTGGACCGAGACCGTCCGCGAGGTGGGCTCCAGCGTCTGGCAGGTCTTCGAAGGCACCGGCACCGTGACCCTCAACGGCGAAGCCAGGGTCCTGGCGAAGGGCGACCTGTTCGTAGTCCCGTCCTGGGCAGCCTGGTCCCTGCAGGCCGAAGCCGGCTCACAAACGGAGTTTGACCTGTTCCGGTTCAGCGACGCCCCCATCTTTGAGCGCCTGAACTTCAACCGCACCTACATCGAAGGACGCACCAAGTAATGAAACTCCTCACCCTCCGCCTGAACTCCGAAGGCACAGGCAACGGCACCAGCACGACGGCGGTCCGCCAGGACGGCGATACCCTCACCGAGATCCCGGGCTTCTCCGACGTCGGGGCCCTGCTGAAGGACCCCGCCTGGGAAACCACGGCGAAGGCGGCCAACGGCGCAACGCACGCCCTGGACGGTGCCGACCTTGCCGCCGTCGTGCCCGCCCCGGGCAAGATCATTTGCGTGGGCCACAACTACCGCAACCACATCAAGGAGATGGGCCGCGAGGTTCCGGAGCACCCCACCCTGTTCGCCAAGTACGCCGAATCCCTGATCGGCCCCAACGACGACCTGGCCCTGCCTCAGGAATCGGACACCGTGGACTGGGAAGCCGAACTCGCCATCGTGATCGGCAAGGCCGGCCGCCGCATCCCCGAGGCCCGGGCCGCAGATCATATCGCCGGGTACGCGGTGCTGAACGATATCTCGATGCGCGACTACCAGTTCCGCACCATCCAGTGGCTGCAGGGCAAGACCTGGGAGAAGTCCACCCCGTTCGGCCCGGCCCTGGTCACCAAGGACGAGTTCACGCCCGGCCCGCTGATGACCTCGGCCGTGGACGGCGACGTCCAGCAGTCCACCCCCACCTCGGACCTGGTGTTCACCCCGGAGTTCCTGGTCTCCTACATCTCCACCATCATCACCCTGAACCCGGGCGACGTCATCGCCACCGGCACCCCAGGCGGCGTGGGCCACGCCCAGGATCCCAAGCGCTACCTGCAGGAAGGCCAGGTCCTGGTGACCACCATCGAGGGCCTGGGCCAGCTGACCAACCGCGTGGTCAAGGAAGCCTGATGGTTGCCCGGCACGACCAGACCACCGATCCTGTCCTGCTCGACGGGCTCCTGCAGGCCCGGCGCGGCACCGCGTTCTTCGCCCGCAAGCTCAACGAGCTCACCGACGGGGACCTGGACGGGGACTCGCTGCTGCCGGGCTGGACCCGCCGCCACGTCGTAGCCCACGTGGGCTACAACGCCCGGGCCGTCGCACGGCTGGTCGAATGGGCAGCCACCGGCGTGGAAACACCGATGTACCCTTCCGTTGAGGTCCGCAACCACGAGATCGACTTCGGCGCCACCCTCTCCCCCATCGCGCTGCGGAACCTGTTCGACCACTCCGCCGTGCACCTGAACGTCGAGTGGCGGGACCTGCCCGCAGATTCCTGGCACCACAAGGTCAAGACCGTCCAAGGCAGGACCGTCCCCGCCGAGGAAACCGTCTGGATGCGCACCCGTGAAGTATGGGTCCACGCCATCGACCTGGACAACGGGGCAACCTTCAAGGACATCCCTGAAACCGTCCTGGCCCGCCTCCTCAAGGACATCACCAGCGCCTGGAACGCCCGCGGCACCGACAACGGGCTCCTCATCATGGTGGACGGCACCGGCATGGTCTTCGGCGACACCGCGGCCGCCTCGCCCACCGTGGTGTCCGGTTCCCTGGCCGCCATTGCCCAGTGGGCCACCGGACGGGGCACGGACGGAACCAGGGCACAGCACGACGGCGGCTCCATCACCCCGGTGCCCCGGGCACCGGCCTGGATCTGACGACGGGCGCACCATTCCGTGCCCAATGGCGGGCCAGCACGGCTGGCCCGCCATTGGCGTTGCTGCCGCGCCCTTTTTCCTGGGCCGGGCCGCCGCCTCGGACTGGAAACCAAAAATGCTCCATGGGAGTTGGAACAGATTCCATAATCCCGCCCCACAAGGCTGGATAGCATGAGGTATCCGGACAGAGCCGTCCGGCAGGACCAATGCAAAAGGACAACCCATGGCCGCGGTTACGGTGGATGACATCCTCTCGGATCTTCCCCTTGGCTTCGCCAGCCTCATCCTCCGGCCCGCGTCTTCAGCGCCGGACATCGAACGGTTCCTGATCGTCGACGCCGACGATGAGGGCGTCCAAGCCGGCGGGGCATTTGTGCTGCTCATCGGCGTCCGCGGCCGCTCTGCGCTGCCTGCCATCCGGCGCCTCCTGGACAATCCGCCGCCCGTGGTGGCGGTGAAGGGCAACCGGGAAGATGCCGCCGAGGCCGAGGAACTCCTCAGCGCCGCCGGTTCCGGGCTCCTCCTGGTGGACCCGGCCGCTGACTGGGACCGCCTGCTCTCCATTGCCAAGGACCGGATCCAGCCCCGCAGCTACGAACGCGAGGTACTCACCCTCCTTGAGGAAGACCTGTTCGCCATCGCCCAGACAACCGCCCGGCTGACCTCCAGCCACGTCCTGGTCGAGGATGCGGCCAACAAGGTCCTTGCCTACTCCACCGTCACCAACGACATCGATGAACTCCGGAAAGCATCCATCCTGTCCCGGCGCGGTCCGAGGAAGTATGAACTGCTGCTCAAGGACCTGGGCGCCTACCGCGAGCTCCACCGCACCCGCCAGCCCGTGCGTGTACCTGCCAGGCCCCAGGACGGCCTCCGGGAAAGGGTGGCAATCGCGCTCTTCGCCGGCGAACGGATCATGGGGTACATCTGGCTGCAGGAAACCGGCGACGGCTTCGGTCCCGACGTCGAATACGTGCTCACCGGGTCCGCGGCGCGGGTATCCGCCGAACTCATCCGCTACCGCAACCAGCAGTCCGTCCACATGCGGGAGGACCGGATTGCACGGATCCTCTCAGGCCCGGCAGAAGCCGCCGCCAGTGCACACAGCGGCAAGATCCCGTCGGAGCGTCCCGCAGCACTCCTCCTGATCGGCATGTCCGACGCCGACTCCCGGGCTGAAGACGCGGCACTCAAGCACGGGGAGCTTGCCAACCTTGCCTCCATCCACGCCGCTGCCTACAAGGCATCCGCCGTCGTCGGGCAGTTCAACGGTGACACCGCCATCATCATGCCTGACCTGCATTCCGGCACCGCGGAAGCAGGGCTGCGGGCCCTCGCAGAAGCGATCGTGAGGGACGCCGCCAAACACCTTGGCATTACCCCGTCCGCCGCGGTGGGGCCGCTGGCCCCGGACCTGCTGTCCATCCACACCGCCACCGGAATCACCGAGGCGCTTCTGGCCTGCGTGCGCAGCGCGGAGGCCGGGTCAGTGGCCACCGTTGACGACTTCGAAGCCGAAATCCTCTACCGCCAGGCGGTGCGCAACTTCCACGATGCGCCTTTCCGCCACCGCAGCCTGGCGGCGCTGCTCCTCGACGACGCCGAACTGGCAACAACACTGCAGGCGTATTTCGATGCCTCTTTCGACGTCGCCGAATGCGCCAAACGGATGAAGCTGCACAAAAACACGGTGTACTACCGCGTTGCCAAGGCTGTCCGGGTCACCGGCCTGGACTTCGGCAACCCCCGCGACTCCCTGGTGGCCCTGCTCCATCTCCAGGAATGGGCCGCCTCCAACGACAATCCAGGCAGGAAATGAGCACCACACTCAGCGCACCACCCCTTGGCCTCCTCCTCGGGGACATCGTCCGGCGTCACCGCCCGCAGAAAAAAGAAGGAACCGTTCCGGGAAACATCCCTTTCCTGGCCACGGTCCCCTTCGACCGCTTCGGTATCGCCGTCGCCACCACCTCCGGTGAAGTCTTCAGTTCCGGCGATGCCAACGTTCCCTTCTCCATCCAAAGCATCTCCAAGGTGTTCACCCTGGCCATGGCGCTGCAGGGAAGCCGCTCCGCCCGCCTGTGGTCGCGGGTGCTGCGCGAACCTTCCGGAACGGCCTTCAATTCGCTGGTCCAGCTCGAAGCCGAGCACGGCATCCCCCGCAATCCCTTCATCAACGCCGGCGCCCTGGTGGTCACCGACCACCTGATGGAAGAGACGCCCGACGCCGCCACGCAGCTCCTGCAGTTCCTCACCAAACAAGCGGGCGCGGAGGAAGGGACAGCAAGCCACGGCCCGTCGATCGACGAAGCCGCCGCTGCGGGCGAACTGGCGGGCAGCAGCCGCAACCTGGCGCTGGCGCATTTCCTGAAGGACTTCGGCAACCTCACCCAGCCCGCGGAATCGGTGGTGGAGAACTATGTCCGCCAGTGCTCCATCATGATGAGCTGCGTCCAGCTGGCCAAGGCCGGCCTGTTCCTCGCCAATGACGGCCAGGGAACCTCCGGCAGGGTGTTGAGCCCGAGCGAGGCCAAGCGGATCGGATCCATCATGCTGACCTGCGGCATGTACGACGCCGCCGGCGAATTCGCGTACCGGGTGGGCCTGCCCGGAAAGAGCGGTGTGGGCGGAGGCATCCTGGTCATCGTCCCGGGACAGTGCGCCATCTGCGTCTGGAGCCCGCGCCTTGATGCCAAGGGCAACTCCCTTGCCGGCACCGCCGCCCTTGCCGACCTCTCCGACCGCACCGGCTGGTCAGTTTTCTAATTTTCCCCATCCAGCAAGATCTTCCCCGGATCGAAAGGAATACCCATGCCCAACAACCCCAATGACGAGGTTGAATTCGACCACTTGATTGATGGTGGTCATGCGCATGCGTCCGAGACCTCCCTGCACGCCGAGGACAAGGGTTACCACAAGAACCTCAAGCCGCGGCAGATCCAGATGATCGCGATCGGCGGTGCGATCGGTACCGGCCTGTTCCTGGGTGCCGGCGGCCGGCTCAACGCCGCGGGCCCGTCCCTGGTCATCGCGTACGCGGTGTGCGGGTTCTTCGCGTTCCTGATCCTGCGCGCCCTGGGCGAACTGGTCCTGCACCGGCCTTCCTCGGGCTCGTTCGTTTCCTACGCCCGTGAATTCTTCGGCGAAAAAGCCGCGTTCGTCTCCGGCTGGTTCTACTGGATCAACTGGGCCACCACCACCATCGTGGACATCACCGCCGCCGCCCTCTACATGCACTTCTTCGGCAACTACATCCCCTGGATGGCCGACGTCCCGCAGTGGGCCTGGGCACTGACCGCCCTCATCGTGGTCCTGGCACTGAACCTGGTCTCCGTGAAAGTCTTCGGCGAAATGGAATTCTGGTTCGCCCTGATCAAGGTCGCAGCCCTGGTCGCGTTCCTGATCATCGGCACCTACTTCGTCATCTTCGGCACCCCCGTCTCCGGCCAGCCGGTGGGCATCAGCCTCCTGTCCGATAACGGCGGGATCTTCCCCAACGGCCTGCTGCCCATGATCATCCTCATGCAGGGCGTCCTGTTCGCCTACGCCTCCATCGAACTCGTCGGAACCGCCGCCGGCGAAACCGAAAACCCCGAAAAAATCATGCCCAAGGCCATCAACTCCGTGGTCTTCCGCATCGCCGTGTTCTACGTCGGCTCCGTGATCCTGCTGGCCCTGCTGCTGCCCTTCACCTCCTACCAAAAAGGCGTCAGCCCCTTCGTGACGTTCTTCGGCTCCATCGGCGTCCAGGGCGTGGACGTCATCATGAACCTCGTCGTCCTCACCGCGGCCCTGTCCTCGCTGAACGCCGGGCTCTACTCCACCGGCCGGATCCTGCGCTCCATGTCCGTCAACGGCTCGGCCCCCAAGTTCGCCTCCCGCATGAACAAGGCAGGCGTCCCCTACGGCGGCATCGCCATCACCGCCGTCGTGTCCCTCCTCGGGGTTCCGCTGAACTACCTGGTCCCGGCCGACGCCTTCGAAATCGTGCTGAACATCGCCTCCGTGGGCATCATCATGACCTGGGCCACCATCGTGCTCTGCCAGATCCAGCTCAAGCGCTGGGCCGACAAAGGCTGGGTCCAACGCCCCTCCTTCCGCATGTTCGGCGCCCCCTACACCGGCTACCTCTCCCTGCTCTTCCTGGTAGGGGTCCTCATCATGGTCTTCATCGACTCACCCCTGACCATGCTCGTCACCGCCATCGCCTGCATCCTCATGGTCGCCGGCTGGTACGCCTGCCGCACCCGCATCCGCCAAATCGCCGAAACCCGCGACGGCTACACCGGCACATCGCC
>NZ_JBQEQF010000021.1:0-8569 GCF_052046035.1 Paenarthrobacter sp. 22069
CAGGAACAGTTGAGGAAGTGGGCAGATCTCATGGCCACCAGTGGGCAGTTCTACTGGCCGTCAGTGGGCAATTTCGTGGCCGCCTATGGGCAGTTTTTCATGGCCGCTTACAGCGCAATCAGCCAGCCTGACAAGCGGGGCGTATTTACCCGAACACTCTGGTCATTGAAACCATGTGCTTTGGCTCGAGTGCCGGGAAGAACCGCTGGCGTTCCTGGGAAGTCGGCCCGTCGTAGCCCAGGCGCTTGCTGTGCGTCCAACCGAACCGACGGACCGAGTCGATGAGCTGCTCGGCGTGTTTGAGGGGGGCCACAGTCGCGTCGATCACGGGTACGCCAATTTCCTCTTGAACCGTTCGGAAGAATCCGAATTCAGCCGTGCACCCGAGGATGACGACGTCTGCGCCGTCCTGCTCCACAGCCTCGCGGGCTTCGGTCATGATCCGCTTTTCCGTAAGTGCCGGATCCTCTTGGAAGTCATCGACGCCCATCTCGAGCACGCGCCATGAGGCAAGACGCTCTGATGCGCCGCAGCGATGGACGTTCTCCGCCATCTCGGGAATCCACTTATTCCGTCCAACGAGGATGGAGAACCGCTCACCCAGGCTGCCGGCGATGCTCAGCGCCGAGTGCGCCGGCCCTACAACCACCATCCGATCGGTGATTTCGCGTGCCGCCCGCAGCGCGGGGTCATAAAAACACCCGATGACGGCGGCGTCATAGCCTTCTTCTTCCGCCCACCGCACGGTGCGCAACAGCTGTGGAAGCATGAGTGCTTCGAAGGCGTTGTATTCCACATGGGAGGGGCCCTCTCCGTCAAGGGAGACGACATCAACTTCGGTGCCGGGACGGACTATGTGTCGGAAGGAATCGGCCATAGTGCGGTTGTAAACATCGGTGTAGAGCGGGTTGATCCATAGGATTCGGGCGTTCTCTGCACGAGCGTCGAGATTGTTCGTGATCATTCCAATTCACTTCCTTCGGTTTCGGGCAAGAACAGGCCAAGGATGACCGTGACAAACAAGAACATGTTGATAAACAGAATTGTCGAGGTGGCTCCGGCGGCGGAGGCTAGGAGGAAACCGACAAGACTCGGTGCGACTGTATTTGCGACGCGCTGACCAAAAACCCCGAACCCGTAACCGGAGCCACGCATGGCCGAGGGATAGAGCTCGCCCATCCACGTGTCCCAGACACCCCAGGCTCCCAGGGCGAAAAAGGCCAGAGCGAACATGCCGATATACATCTCGGTCTCGGTTGCGGCTGTACCGAAGAAGAAACCGCCGCCTGCGGCGGCGAGGACGTAGATCGTGAATATCCATTTGCGGCCAAAGCGTCCGGTCAGGTAGGAGGCCGTCATGTACCCGGGGATCATGAGGACCGCGCTCAGGGCGATGAAGGAAAAGCTTGATGAGGCGCTCAGTCCTCGCCCTTCAAGCAATGTTGGCATCCACGATTGAAGTCCCCAGTAGCCCCAGGAGAAGGTGAAGTTGATGAGGACTTGAATGACCGTGATCCGGCCCATCCTCCCCTTGAAGAGGCTCCAGATGGACTGCTTCTCGTCCTCCGACACGGTGAAAATGGTGCCACGGGAGATGCCCCGTGCTCCCAGATGGTCGAGGACATCGTGCGCCTCTTCGTTCCGCCCCCGCCTCGCGAGCCAGTACGGGGATTCCGGAACGACCTTGTACAGAACGATGCCCCACAAGCTGGCAAGTGCGCTAACAGCAATGACCCAGCGCCAGCCGTGGCCGCCGATCAGAGCAGCGGTGCCGAGGGCGGCCAGGATACCAATCGGCCACCCTGCGGCAAGATAGACCGTGGCCTTTCCGCGGACCTTAACCGGGAGCAGTTCTTCAAAATAGGGGAAAGTCACGGTGAAGACTCCGGAGAACAACAGCCCGGAGAGGAAGCGAGCCACCGAGAGGGTCTCAAAGTTCGGTGCGAAGCAACTCAGGAGCGTAAAGACGCCATAACCGGCGAAGCTCCATGCACACGTGGCTTTCCTGCCGATCCGGTCAGAGATGGGCCCCCAAATTAGTGACCCGGGGATCATGCCCAGGAAGAGCGCCGAGATGGCGATTCCTACCTGCGTCATGCCGACCTGCAGGCTGGTAGCCAAATCACCAGCAACGTAGGTGAGCATGAGCATTTCCCAGGCTTCGATTGCGAAAGCGAAGAAGAGTATGGCGCAGATTTTAAAGTGGATGGACCCGAAAGGCATGTCGCGGAACGCGTGCCCGACGGCCATCGAGCGAGGTGGGCTCGCCGTCCCGGGCGCTTGCCCTGAAATGAGTGGGTCGATACTGGACATGTCTTGACCTCCGATATTTTGGACAGGATACGAAGTACGGGTAGTTTTTCTGTGCACGGAGAACAGTCCGGATATCAAGAATTCACCTCGGAACAGCTCATCCAAGCCTCCACCCGGAGTAGATGGGCCTAGCCCTCCGCCGAGTGATTGCGATCACACTACAAACCATGGCCGCTCCAACAGTGTTCACTCTGCACTTTTTTGAGTTGTCTGTTTGGGCGTAAAGCACTGCGCTTCTAAATGCGCAACCCTCTACGCAGGTCAAAGGACTTTAGTGGCTTTGGAAATATTGGGCCGTTCTCGACCCACCGCTGCCAAGCCCACCGCCACTGGCACATGGGGTACCAGGAATCGTCAAAGGGGTAAGAGCCGGGTTCATCTCCAGCACCTGCGGCTGCCGGGCGCGAATGGCCGTGCCACTACGCCCACCGGAAGCGACTTTCTCGCCGCCCGGCGAGAGGCAAGGGCCAAATAAGTAAAACCTCCGGCTCATTCTGCGGAGCCCACCGGCCCCGGTAGTTTCGGTGCGCGCACGGCACTTTTATGCACTCTGCCTGCCCAGCCGTAGCCGATTCATGCAGTATGCCCAGCATCTTGGTCAGCCCCATTTGTACCGTGATCTCCCACACGGGAAGTTCCATTCCGGAACCATTTCGATTCCGCAACCATGAGGAGATACACATGCCGAACTACAGGGTGTCGATGGATATCGGCGGAACCTTTACAGACATCGTGGCGTACGATCAGGACGCTGGCACCTACGCCGCTACCAAAGCGTCCACTACGCCGGGGAACCTGAGTGCCGGGGTCATCGCAGGCCTCGAATCGATAGTTGATGATCTCTCGGACATCGATTTCCTGGTCCACGGCACCACCCAGGGCCTGAATGCGTTCCTTGAGCGTCGTGGGGTTCCCGTGCTGCTGCTGGCCACGGCGGGCATAGAAGATACATATCACATTGCCCGCGGCCCCCGACTTGAGCTCTACAATGCCCAGTACCGCAAGCCTGCCCCGCTGGTCGAGCGCAAGGACGTCATCGGCGTCGGTGGCAGGTTGGACAGTCAAGGCCAGGAACTCGTGCCCTTGGATGAACTGGCAGTCCGCCAGGCAGCGCGCAGGGCAGTGGATGAGGGGTATGGCGCCGTCGCCGTTGCGTTCCTGTTCAGCTACAAGAACCCCGCGCACGAACTTAGGGCCCGCGACATTCTGATCGAGGAACTCGGGGAAGAGTTCACAGTCTCCCTTTCGCACGAAGCAGCCAAGGAATGGCGCGAATACGAGCGCACGTCCTCCGCCGTCGTGGAAGCCTATACGGGGCCTGTAGTACGCAACTACCTCTCGGACCTGGAAGAGAAACTCACCGACCGAGGCGTGGAAGCCCCGCTGCATATCATGCAGTCTTCCGGCGGTGTCCTTACCGCCGAGTCCGCCCGTAAGCGGCCGCTGCAAACGCTACTTTCCGGCCCCGTCGGCGGTGCCATGGGCGATGTCGAACTGGCGGGTGTCTCGGGAAACCGCAACCTCATCGGTGTGGACATGGGCGGCACATCCTTTGATGTTTCCTTGGTGGTTGACGGCAAGCCTGACGTCTCCACGGAGGCCCACCTTGAAGGTCTGCCGATGCTCATGAGCGTTGTCAACATCCACACCGTGGGCGCTGGCGGCGGCTCCATCGCTTGGCTCGAAGCCGGTGGCCTCCGGGTCGGACCGCGTTCCGCAGGAGCCAATCCCGGGCCTGCCTGCTACGGCCGCGGCGGGACGGAACCCACCGTTACCGACGCCAACCTGGTGCTCGGCCGTGTCGACCCCGACTGGTTCGCCGGCGGACAGGTCGCCTTGGATCGTGAAGCCGCGATAACAGCCCTGAAAACAGTAGGTGACCAGCTCGGGCTGGACCCCATCGCTATGGCCGAAGGCATCTGCGACGTCGCCAACTCGCAGATGGCACAGGCCATCCGGACCATCACCATCTCCCGGGGCATCGAACCCCGCGATTTCTCGCTCGTAGCCTTCGGCGGAGCCGGACCCATGCACGCCGTCTTCCTTGCTAAAGAACTTGGCATCCCGGAAACTGTCGTTCCACGCTTTCCCGGCGCCTTCTCCGCCTGGGGCATGCTGCAAACCAACATCCGTAAGGACTTCTCCGAACCCTACTTCTACCTCGACGAAGATATCGATGTGGCAGACATGGCCGGCGTCCTGCGCTCGATGGAAGTTGAAGGCTTGTCGTCTCTGGTCTCGGAAGGAGTCCCGGAGGAAAGCCGCGCCACGACGGCGTCCGTGGACGTCCGCTACCAATCGCAGGAGTTCTCCCTGAACGTTCCACTAATGTCCGCTGACGAACCGGGGTCTCCCGACTTCATTGCCAACCTCGCTGTCCGCTTTTCCGCGATGTACCACGAGCGCTACGGCCACTCCAACCTCGGCGCCCCGATCGAAATCGTCACACTGCGCACCCAGGCCGTTGGCGACCTGGGACGACTTGAAGCTCCCAGTCACGTCACCGCACAGGACCCGGGGTTCAAGCACGAAATCCGCCGCGTGGTCTTTGACCACGTCGAGCACGACACCACCGTAGTCCGCCGGGATGATCTCGCGGCTGGCCACACATTCGAAGGACCCGCCATCATCGTGGAGCAGACCGCCACCACCGTGGTTCCCCCCGGGTTCAAAGTCAAGGTCGACGAGTTCGGCTCCCTGGTCATCCGCTCTGAAGACGTCGAAGGAAACTGAGGTACCAAAAATGACAATTGCAACAGTCAAAACCCTTGATCCCGTCACCGTGGAAATAATCCGCAACGCTCTCACCAGCGCCGCGGATGACATGAACGCCACCCTGATTCGCTCCGCTTACTCACCCATCCTCTATGAGGGCGGGGACTGCGTCGTGGCCCTCCTCGACATCGAACACCGCGTGCTCGGACAGTCCGCCGGCCTGCCGCTGTTCCTCGGCAACCTCGAAACCTGTTCGATCGCTGTAGAGGAGATGTACGGCCGCGAGGTCTGGCAGGAAGGAGACATTTGGATCCTCAATGACTCTTACTTGGGCGGCACTCACCTAAATGATGTGACCCTTTTTGCTCCGATCTTCGACGAAGGCGCGGTGGTGGGATTCGCGGCCACCCGTGCGCACTGGATGGACATGGGGTCCAAGGATGTCGGCGGCTCAATGGACTCGACGGACATCTTCCAGGAGGGCTTCAGGATGGGGCCGGTGAAGCTGGTCGAAGCCGGAATTGAGACTTCTGTTGTTGACCTGATCCGGACCAATGTGCGTTTCCCCTACCAGACCATTGGTGACATGCATGCAATGATCGCAGCCCTCCGGATGGGGACCACCCGAATGAAGGAACTGGTGGGTAGGTACGGGATGGAGCAGTTGGATGCCGCCCGCGATGAGATCTTCCGCCAAACGGAGGAAATTGAGCGTGCGACCGTGCGCAACATCCCGGACGGGGTCTACGAAGCCGAGGGCTTCCTGGACAACGACGGCATCAATTTGGACACTCCCATTCCGATCAAGCTGCGGATCACTGTGGCCGGCGACACCGTTGACTTCGATGTCACCGAATCGGCGGACCAGACCCTGGGCCCGGTCAATTGTGGTGCCGCCCAGGCCGTCTCGGCACTGCGGGTAGGCTACAAACTTCTAGTCAGCCCGGAGTCCAACTCCAACGGCGGTTCATTCCGGCCAATGACTACCCAGGTTCGGTCCGGCTCAGTGCTCGGCGCCGTTACACCGGCCCCGTGCCAGTGGTACTTCTCCCACCTGGGGCTGCTGATCGACCTCGTCTCCAAGGCAATGGCCCCTGCCATGCCCGAACGCGTCGCCAGCGCCAGCCACGGTGACTCAATGATCATCACTGCCGCCGGTTTCGACGCCCGTTTCGGCCGGAACTTCGTCACCATGGAAGCAACCCTGGGCGGCTGGGGTGCCTGGCAGGGTACGGATGGTGAATCAGCCATGATCAACAACGTCAACGGCTCGCTCAAGGACTTACCCATCGAGATGCTGGAGACCCGCTACCCGTTCCGGATCAACGAGTACTCCATCCGCCCCAACTCCGGAGGCCCCGGGCAGTACCGTGGCGGCAACGGCGTGGTGCGCGAATATGAATTCCTGGCTGACTGCGTGGTCGGGCTCTGGTTCGAGCGGTCGAAAACCCCTGCCTGGGGGCTCTTCGGCGGATCAGACGCCCAAGGGCCGGAAGTTGTGATCAACCCCGGCTGCACTGATGAGATCCGCACGCTGAAGGCGAACGCCCACAAGGTCAAGGCCGGCGACGTCGTCCGCCTCGCCGTGGGAGGGGGCGGCGGCTTCGGAGAAGTCTCCAAACGCTCCCGCGAGGCCATCGCCTATGACATCGTCAACGGTTTCATCACCGAAGACTACGCCAAGACCGCCTACGGCTATTGAGCACCAACGGATGGGTTCCCATCAAGAAAAGAAAGGACTCCATGAGTACCCAATTTGAATCCTTCGAGGACGTGTACGCTCACGCCCAGGAAGCAGTCGGTGTCACGCTCTTTACCGCCTCCGTCATCGCCGACGAAGGAACCAGCATGGCGCGCATCTACACAACCCACCCCGAGGTCTACCCGGTGGGCGGAAAGAAGACCCTCGCGGGAGACACCAACCCCGTGTGGTTGGAGCAGGTCCTCATCGGCCAGCAGCCGTTCCTGGGGGCGGATAAGGAGGCGGTCCGCGCGTTCTTCTTTGACTCGGCAACCATCGAGTCATTGGGCTGCGGGGCGATCGTAAACGTTCCGGTCGTAAGCAACGGCCAGACCATCGGATCCATGAATTTCCTCGGCCCTGAAGGCAGCTACGACCAGAGTTCGGTGGACGCAGCCGTGGACGTCGCAGGGCGGTCTGTGCATCTGCTCGAAGAAGCCCTTACCAGCGCCAACTAGTTCCTTCGCGGGCGGGCATCAATTGGGGGCCCGCCCGCGAAGGCCAACACAAAGGAACCACACGTGACCATTTCGGGAATCCTGACAATTCGGAACGCCCTAATCTTCGACGGTGAATCACCAGACCTGGTTGAGGGCTCTATCAGCATCCGGGATGGCCGGATCACGAGCATAGGCCGGGAGGTGGAAGATAGCAGTGTCGTACTGGACGCCGGCGGCCGGGTGGTGATTCCCGGCCTCATCGATGCCCACTTCCATGCCTATGCGCTCAGCCTGACGTCGGCGACAAACGAAACCGGGCCGTTGAGCTACTCAGCTCTGGCCGGTGCCCGCAGGCTTGAGGCCGCGCTCGGCCGGGGCTTCACCTCAGTGCGGGATGTGGCCGGGGGTGACGTAGGCCTGGCAACTGCCATCGAGGAAGGACTGTACCCCGGTCCCCGGTATTTCTTTACCGGTCCGGCGCTGAGCCAGACCGGCGGCCACGGCGACATCCGCGCCGCGAACGATGGAAGCTGCTTCCATGGCGGCCACATGTGCGAGGTGGTGGACGGCGTCGAGGACCTGCTGCTGGCGGTGCGCCACCGGTTCCGGACCGGTGCAACGGCCATCAAGCTCATGACCTCGGGAGGAGTGATTTCTCCGGTGGATCCGATCCGTGTGCCCCAGTACAGCGCGGCGGAAATCCGCGTGGTCACCGAAGAGGCATCGCGGCGGGGCAGCTACGCCACCGCCCACGCCTACTCACCGGAAGCCATCACGCACTCAGTCCTCAACGGAGTGCGCTGCATTGAACACGGCAACCTACTGGATGCTGAAACCGCGCGCCTCATGGCGGAGCATGATGTCTACCTCGTGCCAACGTTGGTGACGTACGACGCCATGGGCCGCCGTGGAGCGGAAATCGGACTTACCGAGGTGGGCGCCGCCAAGAACCAGGAAGTACTGGCCGCCGGCAAGAACGCCGTCGCGCTGGCGCGCGACGCCGGTGTCCGGATTGGCTTCGGCAGCGATCTCATGGGTGAGCTTGAGGATGAACAGCTGGCCGGGCTTCGCCTGCAGTGCGAAGTGCTCGGCGTTTACGACGCACTTCGTTCTGCGACCTCAACGAACGCGGCACTGCTCCGGCGCGAAGACCTGGGCCGCATTGCGGAGGGGGCCTGCGCGGACCTGGTGATACTGGATGGCGATCCTTTCGACGAGCCCTCGGTGCTGTGGGACGAGAGCCGGAACCGCACCGTCATCAAGGCGGGGTGGATTGTGTCTCCAAACGGGCTTCCGGACGGTCGTGCGACCATGGACGAGTCCATCTGCGGCGTTCACGCCTGATGGCGTACCCGCGGGG
>NZ_JBQEQF010000021.1:8600-36449 GCF_052046035.1 Paenarthrobacter sp. 22069
AGCAGCGGCAGCCCC
Source organism: Paenarthrobacter sp. 22069 (assembly GCF_052046035.1). Classification (NCBI taxonomy): domain Bacteria; kingdom Bacillati; phylum Actinomycetota; class Actinomycetes; order Micrococcales; family Micrococcaceae; genus Paenarthrobacter; species Paenarthrobacter sp. 22069. The sequence goes on from NZ_JBQEQF010000021.1 coordinate 8,616, forward strand.
GCCACAACTTTGCAAGGACTGATGGATGAAGTGGATTTTTCTCGCCGGGGCGATTCTGAGTGAGGTGACGGCGTCCCTCTCATTGAAGGCCGCCCTCGATAATCCTGCCCTCTTCGCCGTGGTTGTCCTCGGGTACGCCGCCTCCTTCGCTTTCCTCGCCGCAGTCCTCCGCAAAGGACTGGGCCTTGGCGTTGCCTACGGTGTCTGGGCCGCCCTGGGCGTGACCCTCACCGTGCTGCTGGCGGCCCTCATTTTCGGCGAGGCACTGACTCCACTGATGATGGTCGGCGTCGCCATGGTGATCGGTGGGGTCCTGTGCGTTGAACTCGGCTCACACAAGGTGCCCACCGAGGAGCCGGCGAAGGAAATGGTCAGCCCATGATGTGGCTGTTGCTGGCGGGTGCGATCCTGACGGAGGTGACCGCCACCCTGTTCCTGCGCGTGGCCTCCGGCGGAAAGCGGCGCTGGTACGTACCGGTCGCGGTCGGCTACGTCGTCGCCTTCACGCTTCTGACGCTGACGCTCGACCAAGGGATGGCCCTCGGCGTTGCCTACGGCATTTGGGCAGCAGCAGGCGTGGCGCTGACTGCCGTAGCCAGCCGTATCTTCTTCAAGGAGACCATCACGGCCGTCATGATGCTGGGACTCGGCCTCATTATCGGCGGCGTCCTGCTGATCGAATTGGGCTCAACGCACTAAAAGTGCGCTTAGTACGTGCCGTTCGCGTCAGGTTCAATTGCCCAGGCAAGGCGGTGCAGGGCACTTGCCAGCCGGCCCCGGAGGGCTTCCCGCCGGGATAGGCCGGGCTTCTTTGCCCGGACCTTCTTCGGCGCGCGCGGCAGGGCGCTGGTGGCAGTATCGTCGCTCCGTGCGAGGAAGAGGGCGACAAGGCTTGAACCGTCCATGAAGTTGTTTCCTGAAACTTTGAAGGTCGCCACGCAAGGGTGGGACGGGATGGTTGGCGCGCGGATCTGCCCCCGGGATCCGCACTTTCGATTATGAAATAAGGCGGCGGAAGTCCCACAACCGGTTGACCAACTGTTACGAACCGCTAACTCAAGCGACGGAAACCGGCGTCGAAGGAGGGGTCTCCACCGCCCCCGCGTCCATGTTCAAATAGGAGGGTTGCACCGGCTGCCCGAGTCCAACCGCGGCCTCGGCTCAACGGAAGGAATAAGCACATGACCGAACCCCAAGACCATCCCCCGGTCCCGACGCCGGGCAGCGCGCAGGGCCTGGACCAGAAGGCTGAGGGCGGGTGCCCGGTGGCCCACGGCAGCGCCACAGCCCAGGGCAGCGAAAGTGAAAACCCGGCGATTGATTCGCCGCAGCCGAAGGGGCACCGGCCCCGGACCCTCCAGGACTGGTGGCCCAACCAGCTGGACCTTTCCGTGCTGCATGCACACGGCCGTGCGAGCAACCCCCTGAACCCCTCCTTCAGCTACCGCGAGGAATTCCAGAAGCTCGACGTCGAGGCCCTCAAGCGCGACATCACCGACGTCCTGACCACCTCCCAGGACTGGTGGCCGGCGGACTTCGGCCACTACGGCGGCCTGATGATCCGCATGAGCTGGCACGCGGCCGGCACCTACCGCGTCCATGACGGCCGCGGCGGAGCGGGCGACGGCGGCCAGCGGTTCGCGCCGCTGAACAGCTGGCCGGACAACGCCAACCTGGACAAGGCCCGGCGGCTGCTGTGGCCGGTCAAGCAGAAGTACGGCCAGAAAGTCTCCTGGGCTGACCTCCTGGTCCTGGCGGGCAACGTGGCCCTGGAGTCCATGGGATTCGAAACGTTCGGCTTCGCCTTCGGACGCGAGGACGTGTGGGAGCCTGAAGAGATCTTCTGGGGCCCCGAGGACGCCTGGCTGGGCGACGAGCGCTACATCGGCGAGGGCCAGATGGCCGAGGACGTCGGTTCCACCGAAATGGGCCTGATCTACGTCAACCCCGAAGGTCCAATGGGCAACCCGGACCCGGTGGCGGCAGCCGCTTTCATCCGCGAAACGTTCAAGCGGATGGCGATGAACGATGAAGAGACCTTCGCCCTGATCGCCGGTGGCCACACGTTCGGCAAGACCCACGGCGCCGGCCCCGCCGATGCACACGTGGGCCCCGAGCCGGAAGGCGCAGACCTGGAGGCGCAGGGCCTGGGCTGGCTCAGCAACTACGGTTCCGGCAAGGGCGCCGACACCATCACCTCCGGCCTCGAGGTCACCTGGACGGACAAGCCCACCCAGTGGAGCAACCGCTTCCTGGAGATCCTGTTCGAGTACGAGTGGGAACTGGTCAAGAGCCCCGGCGGCGCGCACCAGTGGGTCGCCAAGGACGCCCCGGAGATCATCCCGGATGCCCACGACCCCAACAAGAAGCACCGCCCCACGATGCTCACCACGGACCTGTCGCTGCGCTTCGACCCCGTCTACGAGGAGATCGGGCGCCGCTTCCTGAAGAACCCGGACGAGTTCGCCCTGGCATTCGGCAAAGCCTGGTACAAGCTGCTGCACCGTGACATGGGACCCGTGGGACCCCACATGCTGGGCCCCTGGGTTCCGGAAGCACAGCTGTGGCAGGATCCCGTTCCCGCCGTCGACCATGAACTGATCGACGACCAGGACATCGCCTCCCTGAAGGCCAAACTGCTGGATTCCGGTCTGACCATTCCGCAGCTGGCAGGCACAGCCTGGGCCTCCGCCGCCACCTACCGCAAGACGGACCGGCGCGGCGGCGCCAACGGTGCCCGGATCCGGCTGGAACCGCAGCGCAGCTGGGAAGCCTCCGAACCGGAGCAGCTGGCAACCGTTCTTCCGGTCCTCGAAAAGGTGCAGGAGGAGTTCAACTCAGCCCAGACCGGCGGCAAGAAGGTCTCGCTGGCAGACCTGATCGTCCTGGGCGGAGCGGCCGCCGTCGAAAAGGCAGCAGCCGACGCCGGGTTCCCCATCACCGTGCCGTTCCGCGCCGGCCGCACGGACGCTTCACAGGACCAGACCGACGTCGAGTCCTTCCAGTACCTGCAGCCGCGGGCGGACGGGTTCCGGAACTACCTGCGCCCCGGGCAGAAGCTGCAGCCGGAAACGCTGCTGCTGGACAAGGCGTACATGCTGGACCTTACTGCTCCGGAAATGACGGCGCTGGTGGGCGGCATGCGCGCCCTGGGGACCAACGTGGGGGGTTCCAGCCACGGCGTCCTGACGGACAAGCCGCAGGTCCTGACGAACGACTTCTTCGTCAACCTGCTCTCGCCCGGCACCAAGTGGAAGGCGTCAGAGTCCGGGGAGAACGTCTACGAAATCACCGACGTTGCCACCGGCGAACTGAAGTGGACGGCCACGCCGGTGGACCTGGTCTTCGGCTCCAACTCGCAGCTGCGGGCCCTCGCCGAGGTCTACGCCAGCGACGATGCCAAGGAGAAGTTCGTCAACGACTTCGTGGCCGCCTGGACTAAGGTCATGGAGCTGGACCGGTTCGACCTGGACTGACCCCACCCATGGACTGAACAGGGACGGGGCCGGCTGCNAGCCGGCCCCGTCCCTGTTCTTCCGAAGGTTCGCTTACGTGCCGGCGGGGAAACTGATCACGGCCGTGGTTCCTCCGCCTGGACTCTCCTTGAGGCTCAGCTCGCCTCCGTGCGCTTCAGCGATCCGGCGGCAAATGGCCAGGCCCAGCCCCGAGCCCTGCCCGTCACCCTCCCGGTGCAGCCGGACCAGTGGCTCCAAAACGCGCTGCCGGTCCTCCGGCGCTATCCCCTTGCCGTTGTCGGCCACCACGACGGTGGATCCGTGATAATTCGAGATGCCGCTGATCCGCACCGCCAGGTCCCGCTCAGGACTTTGGTAGTTCACCGCATTGGCCACCAGGTTTTGCAGCAGGGTGCGCAGCTGGCCGCGGTCCACATGGAGCGTCATGTCCTCGCTGTCCAGGACAGAGCCGGGGCCGAACGACAGGCCCAGGTCCCTGGCCACCTCCGATGCCACAGCGTGGAGTGACGTGTGCCGGCGCTGGATGCCTCCGCCCATCCGTGAATAGGTCAGGACATCCTCGAGCATTCGAAGCATCCTATGTCCGCTGGAGCCAACGAACTGGAGGTACTCGGCCGCGGGATGGTCGCCGTCCACCTCGTCCCCGGCCAGCTCCACGTAGCCCAGCATGGTGGTCAGGGGTCCACGCAGGTCATGGCTGACGCGGCCCGCGAACTCTGCCAGCTTTGCGTTGCTTTCCCGGACTTCCTCCAGGGCTGTGTTCAGCTGGAGGGTGCGCCGCTGGAGTTCCAGGAGCTGCACTGCCTGGCGGGCCAGGATCTCCAGCATGTCCAGCTGGTCCTGGTCCGGCATGCCAGTTGTATTGGAGAAGACGCACAGCGATCCGAGCACGAACCCCGACGACGTCTCCAGCGGCACTGAGGCGTAAAACCGAACAGCAGCGATCTCCCCGGTCACGAAAGGATTCGATACAACCCGGGGGTCCAGGGAAGCGTCGGGTACAACGGTTGTCTTCCCCGAGAGGAAGACCTGTGCACACATGGAGTCTTCCCGGGCGCACACGGCGGCTTCGAAACCGACGGCTGCCACTTGGCGTTGCTCATCCGATGTGACCACGTTGATGACGCCGAAAGGGACACCGCAGAGCTTGGCGGCCAGCTCTACCAGGTTCTGGAGGGGTTCAAGGGAGAGTTCCACAGCGGGGTGGCGGTGTGCCTCTGCGGTGGAGGACGGCAGGCCATATTCCTGCAGTACTTCGTCACGGTCCGCTGCGTCCCTGAGAGCCGTCCCCGTGAAATGAATGCCGGCCAATTCCCGTCCCCTTTCCGACCGCAAAGGGTCCCCCGGAGATCGTACAGGCCCTGCCACGGCATCAACGGAATCCGGTGACCGGCATGCCGGGTTCAAGGTTGACCTGCGAAAATGGGGCGGTGATCACCGGGCGCTGCTGCACCACTTCTATAAGCCATTTCCGGTGGTCGAGCACTTCCAGCCCGTGGCCCTTGCGCCCGGTGAGACAGCCCTGACGTGGGGGGAAGCCCCCGCGCGAGTCAAGCTCCAGCGCAGGGGCTTCCAATGCTTCCTGCCGGGGAACTGACTGGAAGCGCTTTAAAATTACCGGCCGGTAGCCAGGCAGAACGTCCAAAACCACGGGCTTGGGGCAATCTTGAGCGAACCTTGAGCAGTGGCCCAGGTACGCCGGAGCGTTCAGTCGTCCGCTGCGCCTGCCGCAGCGTCCGGGTCCTCCTCGGGTTCAAAGGTGTTCGGCTCAGCACCGTCGGAGATGCCGACGCCGTCCTTGCCTCCGGGGATCCCGCCGTCGGCTTTGCCCTTGCCGACGCCGTCCTTGCCTCCGGGGATCCCGCCGTCGGCTTTGCCCTTGCCGGCGCCGGTCCCGGGCTTGGCGGCCGCGTCCTGCGGATCTTCTTCGGGCAGTGAGTCAGGTGAATTGATGGACATCGCTCCTCCTTCATTGGCTGGGCCTCCAAGCTAACAGGCCCCGGCAGAAAAGGCTCCAGACAAGGCGTTGGATTTTTCAGGCAAGAATCAGTCCTGCTACCTCCCGGGTTCCGCCGCCCGCTGCTGCCTCAGGATGTAGCGCTGCAGCTTCCCCGAGGGCGTCTTTGGCAGGTCCTTTACAAAGTGAATGCGGCGCGGATAGGCGTGGGCCGCAAACTGCGTCTTGACCATCGCCTGGAGTTCGGCCACCAAAGCGTCGCTGCCGGTGGTCCCGTCCGCCAGGACAACATAGGCCTCGAGGACCTCTCCGCGCAGTTCGTCGGGGGCGCCCACCACGGCACTCTCCAGCACGGCCGGATGGGTGGACAGGACGCTCTCCACTTCGAACGGCCCAATCCTGTAGCCGGCCATGATGATCACGTCGTCATCGCGGGAGGAAAAGAAGTAGAAGCCGTCATCATCCACCATGCCCGCGTCGCCGGTCAGGTACCACTGCGCGTCCGCGCTGAAGCGTTCGGCGGTCTTCTCCGGCGCGTCCTGGTACCCCCTGAACCACATCATCGGACTGCCTGCCACGTTGACGGCAACACGGCCCAGTTCCCCCGGGGCGGCAGGCTCGTCGGCGTTGTCCTTAAGGACCGCGCAGCTCCACCCCGGCAGGGGCCGGCCCATGGAACCCGGCCTCAGTTCCGTCCTGACGTCGTCATGCCAGGCGTTGATGATCATCATCCCGTGTTCAGTCTGCCCGTAGTGGTCCCGCACCGGAACGCCCAGCACTTCCCGCGCCCAGCTGATCACCTCCGGCGTCAGCGGTTCGCCGGCCGATGACGCGCGTCGAAGCTGGAAGGGTCCGGTTCCGGCGTCGGTTTTCGCGCGCATGGTGCGGTAGACGGTGGGAGCAGCGGCGAAGTTGGTGACGGAGAATGCCTCCAGCACCTTGAAGCTGAGTTCGGGTGAGAACCCTGGGCGCAGCAGGAGGTTCCGCCGTCCCGCCGCCATGGGTCCGAGGATGCCGTAGTACAGGCCGTATGCCCAGCCTGGGTCTGCGGCGTTCCAGAAGACGTCCTCTTCACTGACGTCCAAGCCCAGTTCCACGTACTGGCGGAAGGCGGCCAGCGCCCGGACCGGCACCGGCACACCCTTGGGGGCGCCGGTGGTTCCGGACGTGAAGATCAGTACCAGGGCGCCGTCACCGCCTACGGCTTCGGAAGCGATCCCCGGCTGCTGCCTGGCCAGCAGCGGCGCAAGGGCCAGGTCCGGCCGGGCGGCTTCTGCACCGGCAACCACGACGACGGCTCCGGTTTCCTGGATCTTCACCCGCTGGTCGGCGTCGGTGATCACAGCCTTGGCACCGGAGGCCGTGAGGCGAAGCTCGATGGCCGGCCACGCAAAGGCCGTGAACAGCGGCACATGGACGGCCCCGCGCCGCCAAATGGCCAGGAGCATGACTACAAGGTCTGCGGATTTCCCCATCAGGGTGGCGACGGCGTCTCCGGGCCCGATGCCCAGCTCCGCCAGGGCGGCGGCTCCCCGTTCCGATCGCTCCCGGAGCCCGCCGTAGGTGATGTCCTCTGAGGAGAGGTCGGCTGCCACCACAGTGAAGGCAACGGCGTCGGGATCGTGGTTGTCACACAGCAGGTCCGCCGCGCACGCGTCGGCCGCACCGTAGGTGGCAAGAAGGGCATCAACGGCTGGAACCGGACGGGACATGCATTCTCCTTTGAACAACGTGGCCTCGGGGCAGTGGAATAAACCTACTGCACGGTACCGCTGCCGCGCTCCAGCGAAAGTCAGCCCTTGGCACCCGCCGGCCGGATGATCCGCCGTTGGGTGGCCACGGCGATGGCGGCGGTCCGGTTGTCCACGCCGAGCTTGCCGTAGATGTGCACCAGGTGCGTCTTGACCGTGGCCTCCGAGATGAAGACCTGCTTGGCGATTGCGCGGTTGGACAGGCCGGTGGCCAGCAGTTCCAGCAGCTGCACCTCCCGCGGAGTGAGCGAGGTGCCGGGGTTGCTGATCCGGTCCATCAGCAGCGCCGCTGCCCGGGGCGCCAGGACCGTGCCGCCCGCCGCCGCCTGCAGGACCGCCTGGCGCAGCTGTTCGGGCGGCGCGTCCTTCAGCATGTAGCCGCCGGCCCCCGCCTCCACCGCGGCGAGGATATCTGCGTCGGTGTCATACGTGGTGAGGATGAGCACCGGCGGCGCGCCCAGGAGCTTCCGGATTTCAGCGGTGGCCGAGACGCCGTCCATCCCCTCCCCCATCTGCAGGTCCATGAGCACAACATCCGGTGCCTCACCCAGCGCGGTCAGCCGCGCCAGCTCATGCAGCGCGGCCCTTCCGTCGGCGGCTTCCGCGGCGATTGAAATCCCTTCGACGCCGGTAAGCACGGCCCTGAGCCCGGCGCGGACCACAGGGTGGTCGTCCACCAGCAGGACGCGCACCTCACCCATCGCTTCCGCCCTCCAGCGGAAGCCGGATGCCCACCACCGTGCCTTCACCCGGTGCTGACTCCACGGCCACCGACCCGTCCAGGGCCGTGACGCGTTCCGCCAGCGAGCGCAGCCCGAACCCGCTGCCGTCGGCGGCGTTCGCGGCAGCTGCCGCAGCCATCGGGTCAAAGCCCGTGCCGTCGTCGTAAATGTCCATGGTCACCTCGTTGCCCAGGAAGGCCAGGCTGACGACGGCGGTCGCGGCCCGCGCGTGTTCGCGGACGTTGGCGAGGCTTGCCTGTGCCGCCCGCAGCAGGGTCACGCGCACGGGCTGGGGCAGTTCCCGCGGCTCACCGTCCACTTCCAGCCGGCAGCGCAGTGCCACTCCCGACGCCGCGGCGTCAGTCTCAGTCCGGCCGCACAGCCGCTGCAGGGCTTCAACCAGCGTGGCCCCCTCCAGCTGCGGCGACGCCAGGCCGCGGACGAAGCTGCGCGCCTCGGCAAGGTTGTCCGCCGCGGTTTGCTGCACCAATGCCAGGCGGGCCGAAGCCGTGGCGGCATCACCCTCATCCAGTGACTGCCCGGCTGCCCGTCCAAGGAGCACGATGCTGGACAGGCCCTGCGCCAGGGTGTCGTGGATTTCCCGGGCCAGCCGCTCGCGCTCCGCCAGCATGCCCGCTTCATGCTGCGACCTGGCCAGTTCCTCCCGGGTGCGGCGCAACTCGTCCGCCGCTCGCCGCTGGTTCTCGGCTTCCCGGTACAGGGCGGCGTAGGCAAGGCCGGTGATCACGGAGAAGACAGCCCCCAGCACTGGCCCGACGACGGCGGCAGCATGTGGGACCGGGGCGCCGCTCGCAGCCCACTGGGAGGCAATCACCGCCAGGGTCATCAGCGTGATCGCCGGCAGTGCGGCGCGGCGGGGCAGCAGATGAAGGTGCAGGAAGAAGATCGGGAAGGCCAGCCAGGCAAAGTCGGCACTGCCGGCAAGCAGGAACGCCCACAAAGCTGTAACGAGCCCCAGCCACAGCAGGCCATAGCGGCGCGGGTTGAACCCGGCCCTGGCCTCGGCATGCCGCTTTTCGAGGACCGTCCCGGCCAGGTAAACAGCGGCAAGGACCACGCCGGCGGCCGCCCACAGCCAGCGCAGCGAACCTCCGGCCACGAACACCCGGACCAGGGCCACGGCCAGCAGCACCGCAAAACCCGTGTGGAGGGTGACTCGCAGGACCCGGAGGATGGCCGTGGATGACGCATTTTCCAGGGCATTCAGGGGCCCCTTCGCCGGGATGCCGGCAGACTCCGCGTGTGATGGGAGCAGGGGCGTGGCAGGCATTTCATCAGCTTATGCCGCGGAAGCCTGAGCGGGATCAACCGAAAGGTTGACTCCGGGTTCAACCATTCCATGACGGCGGATCAACCGTCCCCGCGATGCCGCCCGGGGCTGCCGCCGGAAGAGTGGAAGGACAGAAGAATCCACCCTGATGAGAGAAGAAACAACGTGTTCCTGGCAATCCGCGACATCCGCTTCGCCAAAGGCCGGTTCGCCATGATGGGCGGCGTCGTAGCCCTGATCACCCTGCTGTTGGTCATGCTGTCCGGCCTGACGGCTGGGCTCGCAGAGCAATCCACCTCGGCCATCGACAAGCTGGGCGCGTCCTCCGCCCGGCCGGTGGACACCATCGCTTTCGGGGCGCCGGGGCAAGCCGAACCCAAAGCGTCCTACACGGACAGCTCCGTGAGCGCAGCCCAGGTTGACCTCTGGCGGAACCAGCCCGGGGTCCGGTCCGCCGAGCCGCTCGGCATCACCCAGACCCGGGCGCAAACGGCCAGCGGTTCGGCCACGGCGAACGTAGCTGTTTTCGGCGTCACTCCGGGGAGTTCGCTGGCGCCGGCAGGAATCACCGCCGGCACAGCCGTAATGGGCAGTTCGATCGCGGAGGCACTGTCCGTTGGCCAGGGGGACACGGTTTCCCTGGGCGGTGTTGACCTCTCCGTTGCCGCCGTGGTGCCGGACCAGTGGTACGCGCACACCAGCGTGGTGTGGACGGCGCTCCCGGCGTGGGCCAAGACGGCGCACATGTCCGACGGCGGGCAGTTGGCCACCGTGGTCGCCGTCACCTACGCCGGCGGGGCGGCGGTGGACGAGGCCGCGGCGGATGCTGCGGCGGCCACCGTCAGCCAGTCCCGCACCGGTTCCTTCCAGGCGCTGGGCTCCTTTAAGAGCGAGAACGGCTCCCTGACCCTGATGCAGGCGTTCCTGTACGGGATCTCGGCCCTGGTGATCGTGGCGTTCCTGACCGTCTGGACCATCCAGCGGACCCGCGATATCGCAGTCCTGAAGGCCATGGGCGCTCCCGGTTCCTACATCCTCCGGGACGCGATGGCCCAGGCCGCGATCGTCCTGGTGGCAGGTGCGGGCGTAGGTGGAGCCGCGGGCGTCGCCGCCGGATCACTCGCAGCCAAGGCTGCCCCCTTCCTGCTGGGCCCAGGCACCACGGTGGTGCCCGTCGTCGGGATCGTCGCCCTGGGCCTGGCCGGCGCCGCCCTCGCCGTCCGGCGCGCCACCACAGTCGATCCGCTGCTGGCCCTCGGCGGCAACTAGACCCTCCCGCTTCCCGAAAGGAAAACCCATGCCTTCCTCCATACCCGCTCCCCTGTCAATGCTCGATGTCACCCTCGAATATCCCGACGGCAGTGGAACCACCACCGCCCTGGACGCGGTCAGCCTCACCGCGCACGCCGGGCAGCTGGTCTCGCTCGTGGGACCCTCCGGCTCGGGCAAGTCCAGCCTCCTGGCTGCCGCAGCCACCCTGGTCCGCCCCACCCGCGGGAAGGTCATCATTGACGGGACCGACACCACCGGCCTCAGGGACAGGGAGCTCACCGCCCTGCGCCGGAGCAAGGTGGGCATCATCTTCCAGCAGCCCAACCTGCTCCCCTCGCTCACCGCCGTCGAACAGCTCATCATCGGCGACCACCTGCGCGGCCGGCCGGTCCGGGCGGCCCGGGCCAAGGCAGCTGCCTTGCTGGACGTCGTGGGGNCGGGAAGCTGCCGCACCAGCTCTCCGGCGGGCAGCGGCAGCGGGTGAACATTGCCCGGGCGCTCATGGGCAGCCCCAAGGTGCTGCTGGTGGATGAGCCGACGGCCGCGCTGGACCACGAGCGGAGCGCCTCGATCATCGGCCTGCTGCGCCAGGTGACCACGGAATTTTCGGTGGCAACGGTGATGGTCACCCATGACACGGAGTTCGTGCCGCTGACGGATGCGGTGGCCACCATGCGGGATGGCAGGCTCACGGCGCCCGTGCTCGTGTAGGGCAGATGCTTCCCTGGGGCGCAGTGGCGTCCACCTTTAGCAAGGACCGGGAGCAGGGCCCCTTGAGGCCGGCGGCAGTCTGCTTGGCGCGTGCCCGGTTTACTCCAACGTTTCCTGGACCCGTGTCTCCAACTCCAGGGCGTTGCTGGTCACCCGTTCCCCCGGTTGAGGCGGCCCAGCCGGCTGCGGCGGCCCGGCAGGTTGCGGGGGGCCGTCCGGCTGCGGCGTGTCAGACAGGGGCAGGATCAGCAGGTTGCGGTGCAGGGTGACCCAGCCCTCCCGTTCCAGCGGGCTATGGTCGAACTGGTCGGGAACGAACATAATCCCCCTGGAGTCGGGGTCCTGCACTTGCACCAGGACGTCCCGGCCATCACGGATCTCGCTGCACGCTTCCCAGTAGGACCAGTAGTCGTCCCAGGGCGACTTTCCCACCAGGCACGCCACCCCCGAAATCATGCCGGGCGCCGCGTAGTAGGAGATGTCCTCGTACGAGGCCAGGAAGCGGGCCTCGCCGATTTTCGCGTCGCCTTCCTCATCCTGGATGGCGGGGATGGCATCCTGCTTGGTCAACTGCCGCTCCAGCACGTCCACAGTCGCCGGGGTTCCCACGAAGAAGTGCACGTAAATGAGCCCGAGGACCGCGCATGTGGAAACGCCAACGATGGCGGCGAACGTGATGACGAGCTTCCAGAACAACGTCAACGGTTGCGGCGGCCGCTGCCCGTAATAGGTGAAATTCAAAGCTCTGCCCCCTCAGGCTATTGATCTCCCTGCACGCTACATGCAGCGGGCACGGTGCGTGGTCTTTGGCACCGTGTCAGTGCGGCACCGGCTGCAGGGGTCCTCCGCTCCGTCACCCCATGTGGTGCACGCTGAAGGCCGTCAGGAACCCCACGGACGCGGTCAGCCCGGTCAGGCTGTGGTGCTCCTCGAAGGCCTCCGGGATCATGGTGTCAGCCAGCATCGCCAGGATGCCGCCGGCGGCGACGGCGGTTATGAATGCCACCAGCTCGTCGGGTGCATTCTCCAGCGCCACGTACCCCAGCAGTGCGGCCAGCCCGCTGAGGACCGCAATGCCGCCCCACAGCCCGAACACGTAGCCGCTGCTCCGGCCTGCCTTCTTCATGCCGGCCGTTCCGGAGAGCCCTTCCGGCACGTTGGAGATAAAGACCGCCGCCAGCATGGCGGGACTGACCGCTCCCCCGGCCAACAGGCCGACGCCCAGCACCACGGACTCCGGGACACCGTCCAGCAGCGCGCCGACGGCGATGGCCGTGCCGCTGCCCGGATCGTCCTTTTCGGAGGGCTGCTGGTCCCCTGACCGTTTGCGGTGCTTGGCTCCGGCCCGGGCCAGGAGCATGTTGGCACCCACGTACACCACGGCACCGGCGAGGAACCCTGCGGCAGTGGGCCACAGGCCGCCGCCCTTGACGGCCTCGTCCACCAGCTCAAAGGCAAGGGCCGAGATCAGCACGCCGGCTCCGAAGGCCATGATCGTGGAGACGACTTTGGACGGAATGGACCACCGCCAGGAAACGACAGCGCCCAGAACCAGGGCGGCACCGGCACCGGTGCCCCAGACAAGTGACATCAACCAAGTAGGCATACGTCTTCCGTCCCCAGCCCGCTGGATATGAAACAAAGCCGGCGATGGCCGGGCGGCAGCTGGGTCAACCCCGTTTACGGCTCGCGTCAGGCAGCGCGCTGAGAATTGATGGGATCTTGAGTCAATCCTTGCGATCCCTAGAACTTCCAGGTCCACGCTGAAGCCATTAGACCAAACCAGCTTGTGGGGAGCAGGACGTCATGGGAAGCAAAGCAGCGTTGGAAACCGAAGTCACAACCGTGGGGGGCGTGCTGACGGACAAACAGCCGCTGGACTTCCACACGCTGGGCCTGGCCGGTTGCATCGACCGGTTGACGGCTCCCCTGCGCCAGCGCGGGACCGCGGTCCACTGGGATACTCCGCACTGGGGCATCGAGATCCCGGCGGACTGCGCGTCCCTCCTGTACCAGTCCGCCCGCGAGGCCTTGAGCAACGCATTCAAGTTCTCGTCCGCGTCCAGCCTGAACATCCAGCTTGCGGCCGTTGACCACGGGATCCGCCTTGTGGTGGCCGACGACGGCACGGGCTTTGACAGCAGCCTCGCCAGCTGCGGGCGGAACCACGGGTACGGGCTGCGCCTGATGGCCGTTGCTGTGCAGGAAGCCGGCGGGGCCGTGGACATCAGCTCCACACCCGGCCGCGGCACCAGCGTGACAGTGACCCTGCCGCTGGACTGAACCGCTGGACTGGGCCCAACCGCTGGACTGCATGGCGGACCAAGAACCCGGATGCCCGCCGTCGCTGGGACGGCGGGCATCCGTATGCCGGGCGGAGAACCGGAAAATCAGCGGGAGAGCTTGGCGCTGTCCGGCTCCAGGTCACCGATGTGGCCGGGTGCATTGGCAGCCAGGACCCTGGCTACGAACGCCGCGTACTCGTCCATGTAGTGGCGCAGGAACTTGGCGGTGGATTCGTCCTTGACCTCGCCGTCGTCAGCGAAAACGGCGGGGTCGTACTTGACGTACGCCTCCGGGGCGTTGAGCTGCGGCGCGTCCAGGAAGCTCAAAACGGCCCGCATGGAGGATTGCATCACGGCCGTCCCGATGCTGCCCGGCGAGGCGCCGATGATGCCGGTGGGCTTACGGGCAAACGAGTTGGTGCCCCAGGGGCGGGATCCCCAGTCAATGGCGTTCTTGAGGGCGCCCGGGATGGAGCGGTTGTATTCGGGGGACACGAAGAGGATCCCGTCCGCGGCTTCGATAGCTTCCTTGAGGGCACGGCCCTCCGGCGGAAAATCGGCGTCGTAGTCGTAACTGTAGAGCGGGAGGTCCTTGATGGGGATTTCGGAGAATTCCAGTTCCTCCGGCGCGAGTTTGATCAAGGCTTTGGCCAGGACCCGGTTGATGGAGCCGCTGGCCAGACTGCCTACGAAATACCCGATCTTGTACTGTGCCATGAGTAATCCTTCCCAAGGGCCGGCCGCGGCCATGCTGGCTGACTGTGGCTGAATGGTGCCATACCCCCGCGGCGGAGGCCGGGAACGGCGGTTGGTGCCCACTGCCCCACCAGTCCAGCACAGAAGCACGGCGGCGGCCAGAGTGCCGGGAAGTCCTTGACAGCTCCGGGTGCTGGGGGCTGAATGAGGGGTACCGCGGACCAGCGCCCACCACTTCATCAAACCCGCACGCCTCAACGAACCCGTCACTTCAACAACAAAGAGCAGCCATGACCAACAATCCAGCAAAGGACGACGACGACCGGGTCCACAACCAGGCGCCCGCGGAAGGTGATCCGGACGCGGATCCCACCGATGTCCGCGTCCACTCCCAGGACCCCGCCGAAGGTGCGGACGATGACGGCGCCGCGAACCAGGGTGCCGCCGGTAAGTAGCGTCCCGCCGCGATCTGCCCGCGCCGTTTTGAGCAGTTACCGCTAATCCCTTTTCCGTCCTGGCAGCTGTCCCGCCTGGCGAAACCCCTTGCATGCCCGCGGATGGTCTATTACGTTGTAGTTCGATCAAGAAAGCGCTTTCCGCTTCCTATGCGGGTCTTCGGAGCGCCTCATCAGCAGCGGAATTGGATGACATGACGGACAACACCCTCATCAGGTGGATCGACGGCCAGGCCCCTACAGGAATCAGCAGCGGAATCACATGGGGCATGCCGTTCCCACGCGGTACCGTGCCCGGCGTGGACGCCCTGGCCGTACAGGACGCTGCCGGCACCCGCGTCGCCAGCCAGGCCTGGCCCCTGGCCACCTGGCCGGACGGCTCCCTGAAGTGGGCAGGGATCGCCCTGCCGGCCACAGACGCGCCGTCGGACGCCTATCACGTGACCACCGACGGCGACGCCGCCACCGCCCCCGGCCGGCCGCCGTCGGGCACTGCCTCGGTCACGGTCGCCGAAGGTGACGACGCCCTCACCATCGATACCGGAGCCCTGACCATGGTGCTCAACCGCGCGGGGGCCACCTTGTTCAGCAGCCTCTCCCGGGACGGGCGGGAAGTGGCCCGGAATGCCCAACTGGTCAGCCTGCTGCAGGACGGCCTTTCCGAAGGCGCACAAAGCGTGCGCCGGGAGGCCTTCACCGGCGAAGTGACCGCCGTCGCAGTGGAACAAAGCGGGCCCGTCCGCGCGGTGGTGCGGCTGGAAGGGACCCACCGGCCGGACACCACGGGAAGCGAGAAGCAGGATTGGCTTCCGTTTGTGGTGCGGTTCTACTTCTACGCCAATGCCCGCAGCGTGCGCATGGTGCATTCCTTCATCTGGGACGGGGACGCGGAACGGGACTTCCTGGCCGGACTGGGGGTGCGCTTCACGGTGCCGCTGGAAGACGAACTGCACAACCGCCATGTCCGGATCGCGGGAACGGACGGCGGCTTCCTCGCCGAAGCAGTCCGCGGGCTCACCGGGCTCCGCCGGGACCCCGGCGCGGAGGTGCGGGAAGCACAGGTGGCCGGACGCGCCACACCTGCTCCTGAAACGTGGAATACGGAGGTGTCGGAGCGCCTGCACCTCATCCCCGGCTGGGGAGATTACACCCTCACCCAGCTCAGCGCTGACGGCTTTGAACTGCGGAAGCGGACAGCCCGCGGCCACGGCTGGGTGGGCATCTCCGGCGGCACACGGTCGGCCGGCTTCTGCTCGCTCAGCGATCCGCGGGGCGGCCTGGGCGTGGGTATCAAGGACTTCTGGCAGTCCCATCCCGGGCAGTTGGACATCCGGGGCGCCGCGGGTGCTGAAGCATCCCTGACGGCATGGCTGTACTCCCCCGAGGCCCAGCCGATGGACCTGCGGTTCTACCATGACGGCCTGGGCCAGGACACCTTCGAAGATCAGCTTGAGGGACTGGAGATCACGTACGAGGACTATGAACCGGGGTTCGGCAACCCCACCGGAATTGCCCGCACCCATGAGCTGACCTTGTTCGCCTATGACGCTACGCCCTCCACCGAAAGCCTCGCGGCCGACGCAGCCTGGGCCTGCGCCCCGGCCCTCCTGCAGGCAACCCCGGAATACCTGCATTCCGCGGGCGTTTTCGGTGACTGGGATCCCGTGGACCGCAGCACTCCGGCACGTGCGCGGCTGGAGGACCGGCTGGACTTCCTGTTCGACTTCTACGCGGACCAGGTGGAACAGCGCCGGTGGTACGGGTTCTGGAACTACGGCGACGTCATGCACACGTACGATTTCGACCGGCACGTGTGGCGCTATGACGTGGGCGGTTACGCGTGGGACAACTCGGAACTCTCCCCGGATTTGTGGCTCTGGTACTCCTACCTGCGCTCCGGCCGTGCGGACATCTTCCGCTTCGCCGAGGCCATGACCCGGCATACAGGCGAGGTGGACGTTTACCATCTTGGGCCGTGGAAGGGCCTGGGCTCCCGGCACAACGTGCAGCACTGGGGCTGCAGCGCCAAGCAACTGCGGATCAGCACCCCTGCCTACCGCCGCTTCTACTACTACCTCACGGCGGACGAGCGCACCGGGGACCTGCTCACCGAACTGGTGGACAGCGACCAGAACTTCCTGGGCCTGGATCCGGTCCGCAAGGTCCGTCCGGACGCCGCCACTTACCGGCCCAACCGCGGGGCCTTGGGCGTAGGCCTCGGCACGGACTGGGGCTCACTCGCGGCCACGTGGCTCACGGACTGGGAACGCACCGGCAATCCCCGGTCCCGGGACCGGCTGCTGGGCACCATGGCGGACATCGGCGCCCTCAAGTACGGCTTCCTCACCGGCGAGGCGTTGTACGACCTGGACAGGGGCCGGTTCGACACCGGGCGGGAGCAGATCCAGGTGTCGCACCTCAGCGCCGTGTTCGGGCTGGTGGAGATCTGCAGTGAACTGGTGGACCTGGTTGACGACCCCGGATTCGAGCGGGCCTGGCTGCAGTACTGCCGCCTCTTCCTTGCCACGAAGGAGGAGCAGGTGGAGGCTGTTGGCCAGCCGCTGGAGGGCATCCACCTCACCCAGGCCCACAGCCGGCTCACGGCGTATGCGGCGGCCCGGCTGGGCGACGAGGCCCTGGCAGCGCGGGCGTGGGAGAGCTTCGCCGAAGGCGGCGAACACCTCAACCACGGATCAGCATTCACGCTCCGGAAGGTCACACCGCCCCAGGTGCTGCTGCCGGTGGACGAGGCACCCACCGTTTCCACCAACGACACCGCGCAGTTCGGGCTTGCGGTGATCCAGAACCTGGCACTGGTGGGCCCGTATCTTCCCTAGGACTCCCGTCCCACCCAGACCAAGAAGCGCGGGCTGCCGTTCTGGACCTCCAGAACGGCAGTTGGCGCTACTTGGTTGGACTCTGGAATCCTGCCGGACCAGAAGGTACATTGGTAAGCATGCTGATGATTATTGCCGACGCATCAGCTTCCGGCAGCAAAGCGAAGGAGACGTTATGAGCACGAAGGTCGAAAAACGCATTCTGGTGAACGTACCGGTGAGCACCGCTTATAACCAGTGGACCCAGTTCGAGGAGTTCCCGCACTTCATGGGCGGCGTCAAGAGCGTGACGCAGCTCAGCGATGACCGGCTGGAGTGGGTTGCTGAAATCGGCGGGGTCCGCCGCCAGTGGGAAGCTCGGATCCTTGAGCAGGTCCCCGACCGCAAGGTTGCCTGGGCCGCCACCGAGGGTGCCACGAATGCCGGTGCGGTGGAGTTCGAGGACGTTGGGGGCGGCCAGACCTCCATTCAGCTGACCCTGGAATACGAGCCCGAGGGGCTGGTCGAGAAGGTGGGGGACAAATTGAACGTAGTGGACCGGCAGGCCGAGGCTGACCTGCAGCGGTTCAAGGAATTTATCGAGGACGAAGGATATGCCAGCGGCGCTTGGCGCGGCTCCGTTAACACCGGCTCTGCCGTGGGCACCCCCGGCGTTGAGCATGCGGGTGCTTCCCGCGGTGACTCCGGCAAGGCTGGCGTCTCCGGCAAGGTTGCTGCCGGCGTAGGCATCGCGGCGGCCGCGGGCGCAGCGGCGGCGATGGCTGCCAACGCGAACAAGGACAAGGACACAACGGTGACCGACACAACCCCCGTGGTTCCTGCGGAGCCGGTTGTTCCCGCGGAGCCCCTCACCACCGGTTCCACCGCCGGCTCGGCGGACGCCGGGACCGGGATGAACGCAGCAGGAATGACCTCGGGCACGACGTCGGGCGCCGGGTCCTCCGGTTCCGTTGCGGACCTTGATGACGGCAGGATCGGGCACCCGTTCGACCAGACCAACGGCCTGGTGGACACCACGGGCGAGTCAGACGACACTCTCGAGGGTGAAAACCTGAGCGCCGGTGAACGGCGTGCGGACGACCGCCGGGACGACGGCGGACTGCCGCCCGTCGGCGGCAACCTCGGCGGCCACTGAGCGGCCCTGCACCCAAGCAAAGCGCCGCCCGCCTNCCCCGAGGCGGGCGGCGCTTTGCTGTCCTGGTTATTACTTGGCCTTGCCTGCGCAGAAGACCGACGGCATGGCCGGGGCGTGCATCAGCACCCGCAGCCGGACGTCGGTTGCCTAAGCCCCCTACTTTCGGGCCGCCGCCTGGAGCAGCGGCAGGGTGCGGGTGGGCATGACTTCCACCAGTGACATGGCTGTGCTGGTACGTACGACGCCGTCAATCGCCAGCATTGCGTTGGTGACCCGGTGCAGGTCGGCCGGGTCCTTCGCGGCCACTTTTGCCAGCAGGTCGGCATCACCGGTGGTGGCATGCATCTCGATGATTTCGGGGATGTTCTGCAGCGCGGCTACGGCCTTGTCACTGACACTCTGGCTGATGGAGATGGAGATGAAGGCGATGAGCGGCAGGCCCAGGGCTTCGGTCCGCACCCGCTGGCTGAACGGAGCAAGGCTTCCGTCCCCCGCCAGGCGGCGCAGCCGGGCGTGAACGGTATTCCGGGCCACACCCAGGGTCCGGGAGAGGGACAGGACGGTGGCCTGCGGGTCCCGGTCGAGTGTGAGGAGGATCTCCGCGTCGAGGGCATCAATGAGGTGCATACTGAGCATTTTGCCACGGTGGGAGGTCCCAGCTCCCGGATCTGTCCTACTGGGAGCCGCTCTGTTGCGCAGCTGTCCTGTCCTGCCGCACGATGCTGTCCATGACCAGCACCCTTTCCGAAGCCGCGGCACCCCAGGTCCGCGCCGCCGTCGCACAACTCCCCGCCTACGTGGCCGGCAAGAGCGCACAGTCTGAGCTGACAGCCGCACTGGCGTCGAACGAAAGCCACTTCGCTCCGCTGCCCTCCGTGGTCACTGCGATCTCAGCCGAAGCGGACCGGATCCACCGCTACCCCAGCATGGGCGCGGTGGAGGCACGGACCGCCATCGCCCGCCACTTCGGCGTCAGCCCGGAAGAAGTTGCCGCCGGCCCCGGGAGCTCCGGGGTGCTGCAGCAGATCATTTCCGCCGTCTGCGCCCACGGTGACGAAGTGGTGTACGCGTGGCGGTCCTTCGAGGCCTACCCCATCCTGGTGGCGGTGGCCGGAGCCGTTTCGGTGCCCGTGCCGCTGCTCCCCTCTGAACACCACGACCTGGACTCCATGGCCGCAGCCATCACCGAACGCACCCGCCTGGTGATCCTCTGCTCACCCAACAATCCCACCGGGGTGTCCATCAGCGAGGAGGCGCTGGAAGGCTTCCTCGATGCGGTGCCGCCGCGGGTGCTGGTGGTCCTGGATGAGGCCTACATCGAATTCCAGCGCGGTGCCGGCATTGATTCACTCGACTTCTACCGCCGCTACCCCAACCTCTGCATCCTGCGGACCTTTTCCAAGGCGTATGGACTTGCCGGCCTGCGCGTTGGTTACGCCATTGCCCGCCCGGACATCGCCGAGGGCCTGCGCCGCACCGCCGTTCCCTTCGGCGTCAACAGGATGGCGCAGGCAGCCGCGGTCGCCTCGATGGCCGCCGGGGAAGAAGTCCTCGAGCGCACCGAAGAGGTGGCCCGGGAGCGCACCCGCGTGATCCGGGCGCTTCGTGGCTGCGGCTGGACCATTCCGGACAGCCAAGCGAACTTCTACTGGATCCGCGCCTCCGACGCGCTGCGCACCCAACTGCTTGACGCCTTGGCCGGCGCCGACATCCTGGCCCGCGGCTACGCGGCGGACGGAGTCCGCATCACCCTGGCCGACGCCCCGACCAACGACCGCGTCCTTGCCGTCCTGGCCGACCGCGGGCGCTTTGTACCTGAAGCGGGTACGGCCCGGTGAGTACCTGCACAGAAATTCCTGCCGCCGTCCCAGCCACGCACGGGGAAAGGCCGACGGCGGCGCCCGCCGTGCCGCGGTCGGCCGTCCGTCATTCAGCGCTTGAGGACGTCCTGGGCATTCTGACCGGCACCTTCGCGGCCTCGCTGGGGCTGTTCCTGCTCAAGTCGAGCGGGGCCGTCACCGGCGGCACCGCCGGGCTGGCGCTGCTCGTCAGCTACTCGGTGGCACTGCCGTTCGGGGTCATCTTCTTTGCCGTCAACCTGCCGTTCTTCGCCCTGGCCGTGTGGAAAAAAGGCTGGAACTTTGCGCTCCGCACCGGGGCCGCGATTGCCCTTGTCTCGGTGATGGCGAGCCTCCATCCCGCCGCGCTGGGAACGCTGCACATCGACCCCGTCTACGGCGTACTCGGCGGAAACCTGCTCGCCGGCGTCGGGCTCCTGATCCTGTTCCGGCACCAGTCGAGCCTGGGCGGCTTCAACATCATGGCCCTGCTGCTGCAGGAGAAACTGGGATGGCGTGCGGGGTATGTGCAGATGGTGCTGGACGTGGCCATCGTGCTCGTGTCACTGGCCCTTGTACCGCCGCTGATGGTGCTGCTGTCCGCGGCCGGCGCCACCCTCCTGAACCTGGTGCTGGCACTGAACCACCGGCCCGGCCGGTACCTGGGGATGTAGGCTCAGCAAGTTGGCCCGGACCAGCCAGTTTATTCCCGGGGACCGGCTGAAATATCTGCACCGGGACTGCTGTTGCCGCCCATATGACAACAATCGGAATCATCGGTGCAGGACATATTGGAAGCCAGGTTGCACGGAAGGCCGTGGAGCTGGGATACGACGTGGTCATCAGCAACTCGCGGGGACCGGAAACCCTGCAGGACCTGGTGGCGGAGCTGGGCCCGAAGGCGCGGGCAGCCACGGCAACCGAAGCGGCAGCGGCCGGCGACTTCGCCGTGGTCACCGTTCCGCTGAAGAACTATAAGGACATCCCGGTGGAGCCGTTGGCCGGCAAGGTTGTGATCGATACCAACAACTACTACTGGGAACGGGACGGCCGGGTTCCCGCCCTGGACCAAGGGCTGGCCACCACCTCAGGGCTGCTGCAGGAACACCTTCCCGAGTCAAAGGTTGCCAAGGGCTTCAACCACATCATGGCCAAGGACATCACCACCGACGGGACTCCCGCCGGCACGGAGAACCGCCGCGCGTTGGCCACCGCCAGCGACTACCCGGAAGCCGCCGAACTGGTCACCCGCCTGTACGACGAATTCGGTTTTGACACCGTCAACGTTGGGCTGCTCTCAGAGAGCTGGCGCGTGGAGCGGGACCGCCCGGCCTACGTTGCCCGGCAAACTGCCGCGGAGCTGAAGGACAACCTGGCCAAGGCACCGAGGACCATCTAGGCGCCTGCCTTTCCCAACTATCTGGTTGTGCGCACGACGCCGGCCGGCAGGGGAACCTGCCGGCCGGTTTTGTGTCCGCCCTTACTTCCAGGCCGGTACCAGCACCACTTCGAACGGGCTGGGCGGCTGATTGAACTGTGCATTGACCGCAGCGAGAGTGTCTTCCCCGAACAGGGCCACGGTAGTGGGGATATTGAAGGCGTCGCTCTTGATGGTGTTCCGGACCACGGCGGAGGACAAGTCCGTGGAAAGATCAAGGCGCGTTATCTGGTTCAGCTGGTTCTGGACCGCCCAGACGTTGTCGCCCCGCACCAGGACGCCATCCACAAACGGAACCTTGGCGCCCCTGATCTCAGCGCTCTTGCCGTTCTTCGGATTTACGGTATACAGGGCCCCGTTGGCGGTGTGGGCCACGATGAGGACCTTGCCGTCCTCGGACGCGGCAATCCCGTTTAGGTTGAACCCCTCCTTGAGGTCAGCGGCCGGACCGTGGAGTTTGAGGGTCTTCACCTTGCCCAGTTCGCCGTGTTCACCCACCGGCAGGAAGTAGAGTTCCGCGGCGGCCGAGTTGGTGAACCAGGCGCCGTCACTGGTCAGCGTGACGTCATTGATGAATCCCGCGGCGAGGTCGAAGTCGGCCACCGGCTTGCCGGTGTCCGTGTTGTAGACGAAGGCCTTTCCTGTGGCGGCTCCGGCCACAAACAGCAGGTGGTGGCAGGTGTCGGCCTTCATTCCGGCCGCGGCGCGGCCCGCCGGTGCGTCGATGAAGCGGGTTGCAGTGTCCTTACTGATGTCGCCGCGGAAGATGTCGCCGGAGGTGAGTTCACCTGCATAGAACGTCTTGCCCTCCCCTGCCGCGATGCCCTCGGCGGAGGTGGCGCCGTCGAGCACTATCTCCCCTGAAGGCGGCTCGGCTCCAGCCGGTAGGGCCGTAGGAAGAAGCAGGGAAAAAGAGGCTGCAAGCCCTGCCACGGCACGGCGGCACACTGTTTGGCGCATGCTGGTTCCTTAGTCTGGTTGCTGCGCGCGGGGCCATCTGCGGAAGCTCCGCACGATTGGTGCTGCCAGTTTAAGCGCAGGTGGGACGCTTGCGAAGGCAAGGGGGTACCCAATCTGCTTACAATCGAAACCTCTGACCACTACCGAGGGACCCATGAAGAAATTCGCCACAGCCCTGTTTGCCGCCGGCCTCGTAGCTTCCGCCACGGCCTGCTCCGCCACGCACCAACTGTCCACCGCCGAAACCTGCGAGCGGATCCAGGCCGTTGTGTCGAACCCCGCCAACAACGCCGGCAAGACGGGCATGAACAACCTCGCCAACCAGATCCGGCCCATCCACGCGGTGGCCTCGGACGACCTCAAGCCCGCTCTCGCCTCGATCCTCGCTTACACGGACGAGCAGGCCAAGGAAAACCCGGACAAGGACAAGCTGGCTGACCTTCAGTCGGGCTACCAGGAGGCCGGCAGCACCTACAGCAAGTTCTGCGGCCAGGCCGGCGGCTAGACAGGCCTGGGAGTGACCGGCCGCCTGCGGGCAAGGCGGCCGGCCCTCCTTTTGGCCTAGAGTGTGGCCGGATCGGTGTTGGCGCCGCATAAAATGACGGCGACGCGTTCATCCATCCTCGGCACGTACGCGCCCGAGGCCAGGGCAGCATAGGCTGCCGCGGCGCCGTGCTCCACCAGAATCCGGTATTCGTTCCACAGCGCGGAGCGTGCCGCAACGATCTGTTCGTCGGTCACCAGGACGCTTTCGACGCCGCAGCGGAGCGCCACCGAGAATCCGATGTCACCTATGCGGCGGGCACCCAGCGAGTCTGCCGCGACGCCGGAGACAGCCACGTCCACCGGTTCCCCGGCTGCCAAAGCGGCATGCAGGGTGGGCGCCGTTGCCGGTTCCACGGCCACCACTTTGGCAGAGCCTTCGACGGCGGCGGCCACTCCGGCCATCAGCCCGCCACCGCCCACGGCCACCAGGATCGTGTCCACGTCCGGCACCTGTTCGAGCAGCTCCGTTCCAATTGTTCCTGCCCCGGCGGCAATTTCCGGCTGGTCATAGGCGTGGCAGTAAACCGCACCGGTTTCTTCCGCGCGGGCAACGGCGGCCTTGTAGGCGGCCGCATATTCGGCCCCGCCCTGGACCACGGAGGCGCCGATGGCCTTCAGCTTGGCGACTTTGACGGCGGGCGCGGCTTCGGGAACGAAGACCGTGGCCGGCACGCCGAGCTGGGCGGCAGCATAGGCGTTGGCCAGGCCTGCGTTCCCGCCTGATGCCACCACCACACCCACATCCGCACGGAGTTCCCCGCGCTCCTTACTGGCCAGGATGCGGTTGAGGGCGCCCCGGGCCTTGAACGTGCCGGTGTGCTGCATGAATTCGCATTTGAACCACACTTTGCCCGGGAAGCTGTTGGCATCTGCCTCCATAACCGGTGTCCGGCGGATCAGTCCCGCCGTCCTGCGTGCCGCCTGGCCGACATCATCCCGTGTGATCATGCTCAGACTTCGTCGTCCCAGGTGCCGGGCTCCTCAAGCGCCTCTTCCGGTTTGTGCTCCGGGGCACCGTCCCCGCCTCCCACGTACGAGGCTGGCACCGTGCCAGCGGCATGGGCCTGCTGTTCCTCGCGGATATTTGCTGCGCCGTGCTGTTCCGGGTGCTGGCCGGACTGGGGCGCCTTGGCGGCCTGGTCCGCGGCCTCACCCGGGTCGCCGGGCCCGCGGAGGTCTGCGGTGTTCTGGGGATCGTCGCTGGATACGGTCATGGTCCTGCCTTTCACCTGGGAACTGCTGGGCACGGCCGGAATAGGGCCCGCCGGCTTCCAGCCTAAGGGTAGAGATTGTCGCCGGCCCGTTCCCGCGCTATTTCCAGCAGGGTCGAGTGGAAACTGCAGCGCCCGCCGATGGAAACGCCGGTCGGGGCCGTGCACGCTCCTCCCCGCGGCGTCGTATCCTGCTGTGGACGGTGGCCGGCGTGGCCATCCTGGGTGCGCTTGCCCCCGTGACCGGTGGCATGTTCAACCAGGCAGCCGCCACGAGACCGGAGCCTGCCATGACCGCTGTCCAGATCATTCCGCTGGTAATACTGGTGGTGATGTTCGTCGTCGCCACAAAGTGGCCGCTGAACATCGGCGTGATGGGGCTGGTGGCGTCCTTCGGCGTCGGCTATTTCATGCTGGGGATGTCGGACAAGCAGATCCTCGACGAGTTCCCGGCCAGCATCGTCCTGACCATCATCGGCGTCACCTACTTCTTCAGCATGGCGCAGCGGAACGGCACTATCGACATCATCGTCAGGGCGTGTGTGCGGCTGGTCCGCGGCAAGACGCTGCTGCTGCCGTGGGTATTCTTCCTGGTCGCCGCCGCACTGACGTCGCTGGGAACCTTCTCGCCCGCGGCCATAGCACTGCTCGCTCCCGCAGCTATCGGGTTCGCTTACGAATCGCGCATCCATCCGGTGCTCATGGGTGCGTTCATCATCAACGGCGCCCACGCCGGCGGGTTTTCGCCGCTGTCCGTTGCCGGCGTGCTGGTGCATGACATCGCGCTGAAGAACGATTTTCCAATCTCACAGGGCGGCCTGTTTATCGCCAGCTTCGCCCTGAACCTCATCCTCTCGGTACTGACCGTCGTCGTGTTCGCCCTGATCGGCAAGGTGCGTGACGGCGCTTCCGGCCAGTACGTTGACCTTGACACCTCCTCCACGGGGCGCCCCCACGGCCAGCAGGTTATGACCCTGGCCCTGATCGCGGTGATTCTGGTATGCACCCTCGGTTTCCACATGCCCATCGGCTTCGTGGCCCTGTCCGCCGGCCTTCTTCTCGCCTTTATCAACATCAAGGAACACAAGACCTTCATCGGGGGCATCTCCTGGTCCACTGTCCTGCTGGTTGCCGGCATGATCACCTACGTCTCCCTGCTGCAGCACGTGGGCGTCATCGACACCCTTGCCCAGCAGGCCTTGGCCCTGGGTGCGCCGCTGCTGATCGCACTCGTCCTCTGCTACGTGATCGGCGTCGGTTCCGCCTTCGCCTCCTCGACGGCGTTGCTGACCGCCTTCATCCCGATGGCCGGCCCCGTGCTGGCCACCAGCTCCCTCAGCGCCTCCGGAACGGTGGCCGCACTGGCCATCGCAGCCACCGTCGTCGACGTTTCCCCGTTCTCCACGGACGGCGCCCTTGTGGTGGCCAATGCCCGCGAAGACGACCGGCAGCGCGTCTACAAGCAGCTGATGTTCTACGCCGGCGGCGTAGTTCTGGTGGCTCCGGCGCTGGCATGGGCGCTGCTGGTGCCCACCGGCATCATGTAACCCTGCGTTTCCCCTGCTGTCCTTCGACACCTTCCTACACCCCGGCACCTGAGCCCGTCGTCAGTCACAAAGCGCCAAAAGCATTCCACAATGCGAAATTTGGTTTTCCTCTTGCGGAATAACTGTGACGAGGATTACTTTGGAAACAGCCCCGAAAACGGGCGGTACCCAATTGATAGGCAAAGGTCAATGAAGATCCCAAACCCTGAGGCACTGAAGGCGAGTTCGGTGCCCGCGAAGAGGAAGCCACTGTACAAGTCGCTCTTCTTCCAGATTCTGATCGCCGTCGTGGCAGGTGTTCTCATCGGGCATTTCTGGCCGGACCTCGGAGCACAACTGAGGCCGCTCGGTGATGGCTTCATCAAACTCATCAAGATGATCATCGCGCCGCTGATCTTCCTGGTGATCGTTACCGGAATTTCGGCCGTTGGCGACGTCAAGGCGGTCGGAAGGGTTGGGGTCAAGGCCCTGCTCTACTTCACGGCAGCAACACTGTTCGCCCTGGTCTTCGGGTTGATCGTCGGAAACATCGTCCAGCCAGGGGCCGGCCTCAATATCGACCCCGCAACCCTCTCCCAGGCAGACCTGGATGCAAAGACCGGATCAGCAGCCCCTAAGGATGCCGCATCATTCATCCTGGACATCATTCCGTCCAGCGTCATCGGGGCTTTTGCCAGCAACAGCCTCCTTCAGGTTCTCTGCTTCTCCGTCTTCTTCGGCGCTGCAATCGTGGTGATCGGACGCGAGAAATGCCTGCCGGTCATCAATGTCATGGAAACGGTCCTGGAACTGATCTTCAAGATCATGGCCTGGATCATGAAGGTAGCCCCGCTGGGCGCCTTGGGTGCCATGGCGTTCATCATCGGCCAGTACGGACTGGATACCTTGAGCACCTACGCGGTCCTGATTGCGGCCTGTTACGGCGCCGCGTTGGTCTTCATCGGCCTGCTGTTCATCGTGGCGTGGGTATTTGCCCGGGTGCCGCTTTGGCAGTTCCTGAAATACACCCGGGAGGAATTCCTCCTGGCGCTGGGCACGGCGTCCACCGAAGCGGTGATGCCCAGGATCATGACCAAGCTGACAAATGCCGGCTGCTCCCGCGCCACTACCGGCCTGGTGGTCCCCACCGGCTACTCCTTCAACCTTGACGGAGCCGCGATCTACCTTTCGATCTCCCTCCTGTTCCTGGCGCAGGCCTTCGGCCACCATCTTGACCTCGGCCAGCAGCTGGCTGCACTCGGCGTGCTGCTCCTGACGTCAAAGGGCATGGCAGGGGTTCCGGGGTCGTCGTTCCTTGCCCTCTCGGCAACGGCTGCCGCACTGGGCATCTTCCCGGTTGCCGGCGTCGCACTCCTCCTCGGCGCCGACCGGCTCATGGACTCCATGCGTGTGGTGGTCAATCTGCTCGGCAATTGCGTCGCCACCTTCCTGGTATCCAAGTGGGAAGGACAGTTCGACCGCAGCGTCATGCTGCGTGCCTTCAACGGCGAAATCACCAACCATGACTCCGCGATCCTGCTGGGCCAGGAGGAGGTTTTTGAGGGTCAGGAATTGAAGCGGCTTTCCGAGGGACAGGATCCGTCGCCGCGGTTCAGCGGCGCACCCACCCGGGACGTTGTTGCAGAGCTTCCGGCCGACAGCACCGGCCCGGTCGGGCTGGGCAGCAAGGCCAAGTAGGCGGCCATTCAATGCAACAAAGGGGTGGG
>NZ_JBQEQF010000021.1:36468-84583 GCF_052046035.1 Paenarthrobacter sp. 22069
CCCACCCCTTTGTTGAGTAGTGGCCGCTAGCGCGAGGTGCTCGGAGAGGCCGACGACGAGGCGCCGGTGCCCGAGGACATCGTTGCCGAAGAGGTGGAAGTTGACGATGCACTTGACGACGCCGAACCGCTCGGCGAGGCCATGCCCGATGAGCTGGAGGAACTGGAGGCCGAAGCGCTGGACGTTGCACCGCCGCTTTCAGCCTTCTTCAGCACAGCGTTGATCAGGTCCTCAAGTTCCTTCTTGTCCTGGTCGCCCACATCGGTTCCGCTCTTGGTGGCAACCACCAGGAGACGTCCCTGCGCGGCCGAAACCTGCATCAGCTTCTGCTGGTTGTCACCGCTGCGGGTGCTGACGGTGGCGAAGGTCTTATCCGCATCAGTGTCCGCCTGAAGTTCCTGGCTGGAAACTTCGTACTTCTGCCCGAGCGCAGAGACGGTGAACTTGGCGCACTGGTCCATTTTGCCGCTGATATCGTTCAGCGTCTTGACGGCGTCCGGGCCTTCACTGCCGGACTGGGCGGACAATGTGCGGGGCTGGTTGCCCTCTGACAGCGCCACGGCCACATCGCCGCTTTCCACTTTGTCCAGCAGGCCGGCGGTGGCGATGTCCTTACAGTCCTTGGGATCGATGGTTGCGGTACTCATCAGCAGGTTGGCAATGTTCCCGCCTTGGTCAACCTGCTCCTTGGAGTAGAGCTTCAGTTCGTTGCCGTCGGCGTCCTTCATGCCCGAAATGAGGTTGCGGAGCTCATCTTCCGAGTACGCCTTGGCGCTGGCCGTCGGGCTGGCAGAGGCCGAGGCGGACGTCGTCCCTGACGGACTGGCAGTGCCGCTGCCGCCTCCCGAGCAGCCGGCCAACGCAAGCATTGCAGCAGTCACCACTCCAAGCGCAGATACTTTTCGCATCAAGTTCACCCTCCAAAAATAGACAGCATGCTTAGTGTTTCCACTGTAAGGGGTGAGGGGAGGTGACGAAAATACCCGAGCGAAATCTTTGCGGCATCGCCGCTGTTCAGCCGCCGCCTGGGCGCCGAACTTCCTGCGTCTGTGCATGAGGCGGGTCCCGTGGGCGGGGTCCCAAGCCCGTGGCGGCCCGGGACGTTAATGTCAGGGCCTCATTGTCGGACCCTCGTTGGATGATGTGGGTATGGCAAACAGGGGTGGTGGTGGGGCAGTGACGGAGGGTATCTCTGCCTCTGTTGCTGCCCTTGATGCGCTGGGCCTTGAAGATGCTGCTTTGGCATCGGACGCTGCTGTTGGTGCTGATGTTGACGTGTTGCAGCGGCGGTATGAACCGCGGCTGGAACGGCTGGAGGTGGTGAAGCGGCTTGAGGGTCCGCTTGCCGCCGTCAAGGCCCGCGATGTTGCCGGCGCCGTTGAGATCCAGCACGCGTTGCTTGCCCCGGAGGCCGCTTTGCAGGAGCGGACCTATGCGGAGATGTCGGCCGTGGAAGAGATCGCCGGGATCCTGGCCATCAGCTCCCGAGCTGCCGCCGCCCTGGAGGACCAGTCCCGCCGGATCTGCACCCTGCCGCCGGTGATGGACGCCCTGTCGGCGGGTGCCGTGTCCTGGCAGCACGCCCGCATCGTTGCGGACGAAACCGAGGGCCTCACCCCTGCCGGCGCCGCGGGTTTGGTGGCGCACTTCTTCGACCCCGAGGCACCCAGCCCGGCCCGCGGCGACACCCCCGGCGACCTCATCCCGTCCCGGTTCCGGGCCAACGTTCGTGCGTGGCGGGAACGCCACCACCCCGAAACCCTCGACAAGCGCCACGCCAAAGGGGTCGCGGACCGGCGGATGGAATACACCCCCGACCGGGACGGCACGGCCTGGCTCTCCCTCTACCTGCCCGGCCACGCCGCGTCGGCGATCTGGAACCGCACCACCGCCACCGCCCGCGGACTCCAAAGCCCCGACGAAACCCGCACCCTCACCCAACTCCGCCCCGACATCGCCGCCAGCCTGCTCCTGGGCGCCGGCACCGCTGGGGGCGAAACTGACGCAAACACGGCTGAGCTTGGAAAGGTCCCCACCCCGCGCGCCGACGTCCTGGTCACGGTTCCGTTGTTCGCTCTACTCGGACTCACCGATGAACCCGCGGAACTGGACGGCTTCGGTCCCATCCCCGCGTCAATGGCGCGGAAACTCGTAGCGGACGGGGCGGATTCGTTTTACCGGGTGCTGGTCGACCCCCGCGACGGTGCACCTTTGGAGATCGGCCGCACCCGCTACCGGCTCCCAGAGACCATCAAACAATGGATCAGGATGCGCGACGGCAAATGCACCTTCCCCGGCTGCACTAACCACACCCCGGACAACGACACCGACCACCTCACCGCCTGGCACCACGGCGGAAGCACCGGAATCAACAACCTGGCCCAGCTCTGCCCCAAACACCACCGGCTCAAACACAACAGCCACTGGACCCCGGATGCGGCAACCCCGCATGAGCCACCCGGCTGGACCTCACCCACCGGCCGGCACTACAAACCCGAACCCCCCACCCCCGAACCAACCGTCTGGCCACAAGGCATCCTGCCGCTAAGTAGTGCTGCGCTGCCTGCCTGCTTCCACGGCGAAGACGCCTGTGTCGAAGACCTGCCACCGTGGGAACCAGACGACGACACCCTCATCGACCTCGACGACCTCCCACCCGACGACCCCCTCTGGGCAGAATTCCTCACACAGGCCTTATCCCTCGCACAGCCCTTCGCCCTCTCGCCGTGACTGCCTTGCCCATAACCGGCCATGGTCAAACAGGCTTGCCCGGGAAGCCCTCGTCAGATCGGTCTGGGTGCTCCGGCGAGGCGGCGGCGACGGGTCATCCGTTGCGCCCGCTCCCGCCTGGCCAGGGCGCGGAGCCGCGGAACAGCTCCAAGAGCGAGTGGTTGCCCATGGCCTGGCGCGATCAACCTGGGACCCAGTTCGGCCAGCCGCGACACTGAGTCCATGGACTGCTTCCAGTTCCAGGTGGTGTACCGGGGCGGCCCGGAGAGGTCGGGCGCTGCCAGCAGGATTCCGCTGACGGAATTCAGGTTCACCGTGGTCACTGCATCACCCGTGACCAGGACGCCATCCCGGGAGCGCCAGTAGGCAACGTGCCCGGGGGTGTGGCCGGGGGTGGCGATTACTGCCCACCCCGGAAGACCTGGTACCTCTCCGGATGTGGGCAGGCTGCGGACGACGTCTGTGATGTCCCCCGCCGCTTCAATCTTCCGGCGAGCCCGGCCCGGCAAGGCCCACAGGAACGGAGCTACCAGCCAGCGGTCCAGCGGCATCGAAAAGCCTGGTACGTATCGCCCCGCCGCCATAGGCATTTCGGCGTGGTGGACATATACGGGCACCTTCCACCCCCGGGCCAGGGCACCGGCCGCGCCGGAGTGGTCGGGATGGATATGCGTCAGCAGGATGGCGTCAGGCGGTTTCCCACGCCCTACGACTTCCTCCGCTGCCCGCCGGACCGGTTCGGCGCTGCCGGCCCAGCCGCAGTCAACCATCGCCCATGCGGGCCCCGAGCGGACAAGGTAGAGGTTTGAGGCCATCGGCCCCTTGCCGGCGGTGATGAGCACGACGCCATCGGCAATTTCCCGTGGTTCCGTAACGCGCATTGCCATGCCCTCACACCACGGGGTGGCGGATCAACGTGCGCAGCTTTTCAGGTGCGCTCCGCCGGGGATCGCCCAAGTAGATTTCGTGGTGCCTGCCGCGGACCTTCAAACCAGCTGCCGTAACCGCCGAATCAAGCAGGGCAATTGTTGGACCCTCGTCAGCGTAAGGCCCAACATGAAGCGTTTGCGCGCACCGGCCCTCTTCCCACCGTTCGAACCGCAGGAGGTCCAACGCCAGAAGTCCCTTCGCCCGGGACTGCTCCCGGGCCCGGTCAAGCACTCCTTCATCGATGGGTTCGGGCTGCACCATCATGGCCTGCCATTGCCAGGACTCCCTGCCGATTCCCGCAAGACCGCTGAATCCCGCGGCCACGCCCTCCATGCCCTCCGGCTGTCCGGGCATATCAAACCACCACAGTGCTTCCAGCGGCATGACCTTAGTGACCTCGCCAGTCTGCTTCTTGAGCCCGAAATGCGCGGCATAGCTCACGGTGAAA
Source organism: Paenarthrobacter sp. 22069 (assembly GCF_052046035.1). Lineage (NCBI taxonomy): Bacteria > Bacillati > Actinomycetota > Actinomycetes > Micrococcales > Micrococcaceae > Paenarthrobacter > Paenarthrobacter sp. 22069. Next base: position 40,577 of record NZ_JBQEQF010000021.1, read on the forward strand.
AGCGCTTGGAGCGCCGCGGCGAAGTCCGGCGCCTCCGGATCACCCTGGCCCCGCACCACGGCGAAGAGCAAGGACGGAACGTCGACGAAATCCACCGACCCCTTCCGCCCCTTGTAAAGGACCGAAATATCCCCGCGAAGATTGCTCACCTGGCGTGCACTCCCCTGGCCCCCTTCACGGACCCAGTCTTCCGCTGCTGAACCTCACCCAGTAGGGGCTAACGGCCTCTCTACCCGTCGGCTCCGGGCAGGCACACTTCCACCACTTCCCCGGTCACACGCGTCTGGAACACCGGTTGCCTGGAAGTGGCGGGGCCGGCCTTCACTTCTCCGGTGCGGAGGGAGAAGGTGCTTCGGTGCCACGGGCAGACGACGCAGGCCTCCCCGCCGTCGTCCTTGATCTTGCCTTCGTTCAGCGGCCCGGAAAGGTGGCTGCAGACGTTGGACAGGACGTTGACGGTGTCGCCCTCACGGTGAACCAGCAGGGGTATTCCGGCTACCTCGCGTTTGTGGAGGCCACCCTCCGGCAGCTCAACAAGCGGTGCGAGCGGGTGCCAGCCGGACGGGAAGCGGTGCGGGATTTCCTCGCTGTGATTGACGCCTGCGGCCTGCCGGTACGACAGGTGGCCGCCCAGGAACCCGCCTGCACTGACCGTCGCGAGCCCCAGGTAGGCCAGGACCTTGCCGCTGCCCTGGCTGCCCCTGGCCCGCTGGACCAGGGACGCGGCGTAGAGGCCGGTCGCGGTGACATTGGCCGCTGCGTGTACCAGGCCCACCCTCTGCTGCTGCGGATGGAGCTGGGACCAGTCCGTGAAACCCGCAAGCGCGGACGGGACCACGCTGAGTGCACCCACCCCGATCAGCAACCGCGCGGCCTTCTCTGCTCCTGGAACGGCATCAAGGACACCGGCCGAAAGCCAGGCGCCGATCGGAACCTGGACCGCCAGGGGATGGACAGGGTGGCCAATGGGAACGCCGTGCAGGATATCGCGGGCCCACCGCGGTTTGATGACCTTTTTGACGGCTTTGCGTACGCTCTTGGCCAGCGGGTCAAGCCATTCGGCATCCTCGAGACGGGTTACAAGCTCAAGTGCGGGCAAGGGTTTCATGTGTCTTCCCTTACCCCAATCGCAGCAGGACACTCAGCACGGAACACCTTCGTTTTTGGGCAGGCGCAATGCCCGGAGCCGGCCTCTGCGGTCCTGGCGTCACCGCAGGGGGGATCCGAGGACAGTGAACCGGTGGCCTCCCATTTCCCCGGACAGCAAAGGCATGGCTTCGGCAATCGCTGCACGGGTGCTGTCGAGCTGCAGCGAGGCCTGGTGCGCCTCGGCGGATTCCCACAGCTCGGAGACGAACACGGTGTCCGGAGCGTCATCGTTGACCCCTACTTCGTAAAGCAGGCAGCCGGCTTCCTTCATCCCGGGCTTTGGCCGAAGCAGGATGGCCACCAGGGCGTCCCGCTGGCCGGGCTTGGTTCCGAGCAGTCCAACATTGGCAAACGTCATAGGGACAGTGTGCCGTACACCAGGACAACAGCGACGTAACAGGACACGACGGCGGAGCCTCACCTTAGTCCTGCGCCTTCAGTCCTAAGCCTTCACTCCGCAGCACCCAGGCCGCCGCCGTGCACGACAGCGCCACTCGCCGTCGTGTCTTCCTTCAGCATCCAGCCCACCCGCTTGACTGTCCGCAGCATCACCACGCTCTCCACGATCTCAATTCCGGGGACCTTCTGCTGCAGCGCGAGCTCGGCGGACAGGACGTCGGCCAGCGTGTGCAGCCACATGATGATCACGAAGTTGGTTGGCCCTGTGGTGGAGGCACTGAGCCGTACATTGCTGATGGTGCGGATCTCCGCGGCCGCGGCTTCGTGCTGGCCCGCCGGAACATTGACGAACCACTGGCAGGTCACGGGGAAGGACGAGTATCGCTGGGCGATTTCGCACCGGAACGACAGGATGCCGCTAGCCAGCACCCGGTTCAGCTGGCGCTGGACGGTGGCCGGGTGACGGCCTAGGGAGCGGGCAATTTCGGCCGCCGTGGCCCGGCCGTCCCGGGCGAGGAAGGGCAGCAGGTCCAGGTGGTTCTGCGGCAGTTGGGCCGCCTGCAGGGATTCCGGAACTGCCGGGGAGGCGAGGGTTCGGAGCAGCGCCACCTGTGACCGGCTCAGGACGTTGAGGCGCCAGTCGTCGCCGCTGCTGTGCAGCCGGGTGCAGAGGGCCACCTGGTATTTCGTCAGCCCTTCCACGGACTTGAGCCGGGAGATGATCTTTTCGCTGAATTCCTCCAGGGAGCGCGTGATGACAGTCAGCATCAGGTCGCGGTTGCTGGCTGCTTCCTCCACGGTGACGATTTCGGGGATGGCGGCCAGCTCCGCCGTTACGCTGTCCCGGCGGTTCATCTCGCAGTCCACCGCCACATAGGCCAGCAGCATCTGCTTCGGGTCGCCCGCCAAGTGCGCTGTGGCCCATGCCGCCCCGCTCGAAGTGAGGCGTTCCCACCGTGCCGCCAGTGTGGTGGCGTGCACGCCCAGCACCTTGGCTGCGTCCGCCCAGCCAATCCGGGGAGCGGCCTGCAGGACCTGGATCAGGGCAAGGTCTTCCTCGCTGAGCTCCATCAACGAATCGTTTTGCATGAATCCTGCTCCAATGGCCACTTTCAGGAATAATTCCAGCGCTTTCAAGGCATGTGAACTGCGCCACTTCAGAATAGTCCACAAGCCCCGCCACCGACTTTCCAAGGAGCAGTACGTGCCCATTACCGACGACGCAAAAGACCTGCAGGACGACCTGGCCCGGCTTCGCCACGACCTCCACCGGCAGCCGGAAATCGGGCTCCACCTTCCCCGCACCCAGGAAAAGGTCCTCCAGGCGCTGGACGGGCTTCCGTACGAGATCACGCTGGGCAAGGACACGACGTCGGTCACCGCAGTCCTGCGCGGAGGCCGGCCCGCTGCCGGGAACGGCGCAGGAAACCACGCCGCAGTCAACAACAGCGGCAAGGCAGCCGGCGAACGCCCCGTCGTCCTGCTCCGCGCCGACATGGACGGGCTGCCGGTGCAGGAAAAGACCGGCGTGGACTTCACCTCCCGGGCCGACGGCGCCATGCACGCCTGCGGCCACGACCTGCACACGTCCATGCTCGCCGGAGCCGCCACCCTGCTGGCCGAGAAGAGGCACCTGCTGCAGGGGGACGTCGTCCTCATGTTCCAGCCCGGCGAGGAAGGCTTCGACGGTGCCAGCTACATGCTCCGTGAAGGCGTGCTGGACGCCGCCGGTCCCCGCGTCCAGGCGGCCTACGGCATGCACGTGTTCTCGTCCCTGGAGCCGCACGGCACGTTCTGCACCAAGTCCGGCGTCATGCTCAGCGCCTCAGACGGGCTGGAAGTCACGGTACTCGGCGCCGGCGGCCACGGATCGGCCCCGCACTCGGCAAAGGACCCCGTCACCGTGGCCGCGGAAATGGTCACGGCACTGCAGGTGATGGTCACCCGGCAGTTCAACATGTTCGATCCCGTTGTCCTCTCCGTCGGAGTGCTCCATGCCGGCACCAAGCGGAATGTCATCCCCGAATCAGCCCGCATCGAGGCCACCATCCGGACGTTCTCCGAGGCGTCGCGCCTGAAGATGATGGACGCCGTTCCGCGCCTGCTCAAAGGCATCGCGGCGGCACACGGGGTGGAGGCCGCCGTCGACTACCTCCAGGAGTACCCGCTCACCATCACCAGCGAGGACGAAACCCATACCGCCGAAAAGGTCATCACGGAACTCTTCGGCGAGCGCCGCCTCTCGCGCTGGGCCACCCCGCTGAGCGGCTCGGAGGACTTCTCCCGCGTGCTCGCCGAGGTGCCCGGGACCTTCGTGGGACTCAGCGCCGTTGCCCCCGGCGGCGACCCTGACGAGTCGCCCTTCAACCACTCGCCGTATGCAACCTTCGACGACGGCGTGCTGGCTGACGGTGCAGCCCTCTACGCCGAACTCGCCATGTCGCGGCTGGCCACGCTGTGCCGGGCCGCCTAGGCGCCCCCTCCGTCAACGGCAGCAGCGCCGCTGCCACCCTCCACCCCACCCAGCAGGAAGAAGATCATGTCCGTTGCAGTAACCAAGCCCCAGACTGGACGCATGTCCACTGCCAAGACCATCGTCGGCACCGGCATCGGCAACGCCGTTGAATGGTACGACTGGGCTATCTATGCCACCTTCACGCCGTTCATTGCCAGCCAGCTCTTCAGCAAGGCGGACCCGGCGTCGGCGGTACTGTCCACCCTGGCGATCTTCGCCGTCGGCTTCGTGGCACGGCCTTTCGGCGGCTTCCTGTTTGGCTGGATCGGTGACCGGGTGGGCCGGAAGGTTTCCATGACCCTGGCGGTCGGCCTCGCGTCACTGGGCAGCCTGGTGATCGGCATCGCCCCCACCTTTGCCAGCGTGGGTGCCTTCGCCTCCCTGCTGCTCCTGGTGGCCCGGCTGGTGCAGGGCCTGGCGCACGGCGGTGAGCTGCCGTCGTCGCAAACCTATCTCTCAGAAATGGCACCCAAGGAGCACCGCGGTTTCTGGGCAACCCTGATCTACACGTCCGGCACGGTGGGCATCCTGTTCGGCACCCTGCTGGGCGCAGTCCTGAACATGGCACTCAGCACCGAGGCGATGAACGCGTGGGGCTGGCGGATCCCGTTCCTGATCGGCGCCGCGATGGGCCTCTACGCACTGGTCATGCGCTCGCGCCTTCATGAAACCGAAGCCTTCGAAGGTGAAGCCACTTCCCAGCGGCGTGCACCGATCTGGCCCCAGATCGTCCGCTACCGCAAGCAGGCGCTGCAGGTAATCGGACTGACCGTAGGCCTGACGGTGATCTATTACATCTGGGGCGTCGTGGCACCGAGCTACGCCACCACGGCCCTGAAGATCGACCGGGGCGAGGCACTGTGGGCCGGGGTCGTCGGCAACATCGTCTTCATCGCAGCCCTGCCGGTGTGGGGCAAGCTTTCGGACAGGATCGGCCGCAAGAAGGTCCTGTGGGCCGGTGAGATCGGTTCCGCGGTGTTCCACTTCCCCATGACCTGGCTGCTGAAGGACTCTGCCTGGCAGCTGGCGGTCAGCATGTCCGTGATGCTCGTGTTCATCGCCGCGAGCGCAGCCATCGTCCCCGCCGTGTACGCCGAGCTGTTCCCGACGTCCATCCGCACCGTGGGCGTGGGCGTGCCCTACTCCATCTGCGTGGCAGTGTTCGGCGGCACGGCACCTTACCTGCAGCAGTGGCTGGGTTCCTCCCTCGGGGCACCGCAGGTGTTCAACATCTACGCCGTGCTGCTGCTGGTGGTCAGTGCCGCCTTCGTGTTCACCATCCCCGAAACCAAGGGCAAGGACCTGACGCACTAGGCATCCCATCGGCAGAAAGGTTCCCGGCGCAGTCCAGCGCGCCGGGGACCTTTCGCGTTTGTTGCTGCGGCCGCCGCCGTCAGTGTGCGCCGATCCTCAGCGCCTCCTTCACCGCGGCTTCGGCGCCCGCCCTCCAGGGCTCGCCATGCCCCGGCAACAGCGTGGTGGCACCCGTTGCGGCAATCGCGTCCAGCGATGCCAGGGCCTGGCCGGTGTCTTTGGTGGCGGCCGAGGCAACGATCTGCGCGCCGGTCTTGCCGGTGTAGGGATCCAGGGTCACCAGGGCGTCGCCGGTGAGGACCACGCCCCGGTCCGGCAGGTGCAGGATGCAGTGGCCGTCCGTGTGGCCCGGGGTATGGACGACGGCGGGACGTCCGGTCAGTGCGTCGGCCACGCCGGTGCCGAGTTGCCGGGTGTCGGGGATGCCCTTCACGGCAAGGGCGCCTGCCGCCGCCATCCGGCCCAACCGCGGGAGGGACTTGGAATGCGTAAACGGGTAGAGGAACCTGTTCCGCTGCGGCTTGTACCGGTAGGGGTGCGCCGCCAGGCGGGCGTCCCCCTGGTGCACCAGCACTGGAATCCCCCACTGCCGGTGGGCCCGCAGGGCGAACCCGACGTGGTCAAAGTGGCCGTGCGTGAGGACCAGGGCCCTGACGTCCTGCGGGCGCCGGTTCCGCTCCTCGAGAAGCTGCGTGAGCATGGGCCACATGGTGGGCAGCCCCGCGTCCACCAGGGTCAGCCCATGGTCGTCCTCGATCACGTAGCAGTTGACGTTGGCGTGGGTCATCATATGAACGCCGTCTGCCACGTTGGGGACGATCATGCCGGGTTCCTTTCGCTGGCGAAAAGCTCGCTGCCCTGGAGGTACCCAGCAGGAACGCCCTAAAGCAGGAGAACAGGGCATTTAGCCCGCTCCTTGCATCAGGCAGCGACCGGCAGCACCAGGAGATACCCCGCCGGCAGGCCACTGCTCCAGCGGCGCGGCTCCCGCACCACGAACTGGGTTGCCAGTTCTTCCGGGGTCAACAGGCTGTTGGGGACGGGCGACGGACCCCACTGCCCGCTGCCGTACGGATACAGGGGATCCAGCACATGGACGCCGGTCACAGAAAAATCAGCGAACTGCCGCGGGTCGCCCAGGGACTCGAACCCGCTCATCACCCAGGCGTGGCGTCCGCTCCACATCACCAGTCCCACCGGCCTGCCGGTTTCCGCGATGGCGCGTGCCGCCGTCCGGACTGCCTCGCCATAGTCGGCAATGCTCACCACCCGGTACGGCCCCATCCCCGATTCCGTCAGGACCTGCGCCCAGCCGAAGGGGCTGGCACCATTGAAGGAGTCGGACGAGCGGACGCGCGCCATCTCCCACAATTGGCCCTGCTGCACCGAGTCCGCCCACGTACCACCGCCCGTGTCATCGATCAGGTTGTGGGCCATCTGGATACTCGCCGCCACGCACCAGTCGAAGGTGTACTGCGGAACAAAGTCACCCTCCCGGTACAGATTGAGGGCGAACGGCTGCGGGACAGGGGCGGGAACCGGCGGTTGGGCTGGAGCCGGGACCGGCACCCGTGCGGGAGCAGGTGCAGGTGCACCAGTCTGAATGGCAGCCTCCGGCGGAGCCAGGGCGGCGCCGGGCGCTCCCTGCTGCGGGCCGGCCGCGCCTTCGGCTGTGGCCGTTTGGGACGGCGGAGCGCTTACGGACTGCTCCAGACCGGCAGCCTGGGTGCAGGCAGAGAGGAATCCGGCCAGGGCAAGGAGCCAGGCCACAAGGCGCAGACGGCTGCCGGCCACGATCACTCCCAACTGTTCCTGCCAAGCGGGTTGTTCCATACCAGTCTCCTGCCCGGGCTTCCCCTTGACTACCCCGCCCCATCTTCCCTACACTTTTCATAAAGCAGAATCTAAATTCCACAAAGCGGAAACGGTGAAGGCGCCGGACGCAAGGGAAGATAGATCAACGCCCTCCCCGGAAGGACCTACGATGACGTACACAGTGAACTGCTCCATCCTGCTCACGGAGCTGCCCCTGCTTGAGCGCCCCGCCGCGGCCAAGGCAGCGGGCTTCGACGCCGTTGAGTTCTGGTGGCCCTTCGAAACCTCGGTCCCGGCGGACAGCGAGGTTGCCAAGTTCGAGAACGCCATCACGGACGCCGGCGTGCAGCTCACAGGGCTGAACTTCAATGCCGGAAACATGCCGGGCGGCGACCGCGGCCTGGTTTCCTGGAAGGGCCGGTGCTCCGAGTTCAAGGACAACATCGACGTCGTGGCTGGCATTGGGGAGCGCCTGGGCTGCAAGGCCTTCAACGCCCTCTACGGGAACCGGCAGGACGAGTACACTCCGGAAGAGCAGGACGAACTCGCCGTCAAGAACCTGGCGGCGGCAGCTGAAGGTGTGGCCCGCATCGGCGGCACCGTCCTCCTGGAACCGGTCAGCGGCGCACCCAGGTACCCGCTCCTCACCGCCGACGACGCGCTCAAGGTCATCGCCCGCGTCAAGGAGGAAACCGGCGCCACCAACGTCAAGCTCCTCGCCGACTTCTACCACGTGGCAGTCAATGGCGATGACGTCGCGTTCGTGATCGAGAACCACGCCAAGGACTTCGGCCACATCCAGATCGCCGACAACCCCGGCCGCGGCGCCCCCGGCACCGGCACCCTGCCCCTCGGCGAATGGATCGCCCGCAGCCGTGAACTCGGCTACCAGGGCTACATCGGCCTCGAGTACAAGGAACCGCAGGAAACGGCCTTCAGCTGGGCCATCCGCGAACACGCCTCCCGGTAATTCCCCCCGCCCAACTGACTCGCAGTAGTTGTCGTTATGAGCCCTCAAAACGACAACAAATGCGAGTCAGTTGGGAACACACGCACAGACTTTAGAAAGAGAACCATCATGAGCAACGTTGCAGTCATCGGACTCGGAATCATGGGCCTGCCCATGGCCATCAACCTGGTCAAGGCCGGCCACACCGTCACCGGCTTCAACCGCAGCCAGGACAAGATCGACAAGCTGGTCTCCGAAGGCGGCAAGGGCGCCTCCAGCATCGCGGACGCCGCCCAGGACGCCGACGTCGTCATCACCATGGTGCCGGACTCCCCCGACGTCGAGGGCGTGGTCAGCGGCAAGGACGGCGTCTTCGCCAACGCCAGGCAGGGAACCTTGTGGATCGATGCCTCCAGCATCCGCCCCGACGTCGCAGTTCGGCTCGCGGCAGAGGCAAAGGAAGCAGGCATCCGCCCCCTGGATGCACCCGTTTCCGGCGGCGAACAGGGCGCCATCGACGCCGTGCTCTCCATCATGGTTGGCGGCGACAAGCAGGACTTCGAGGATGCCCAGGACGTCCTGAACGCGGTCGGCAAGACCATCGTCCACGTGGGCCCCTCCGGCTCCGGCCAGACCGTCAAAGCTGCCAACCAGCTGATCGTCGCCGTCAACATCGAGGTCCTCGGCGAAGCCATCGCCTTCCTCGAGGCCTACGGCGTGGACACCGACGCCGCCCTCAAGGTCCTCGGCGGCGGCCTCGCCGGCTCCAAGGTCCTGGACCAGAAGGGCCGGAAGATGCTGGACCGCAACTTCGACCCCGGCTTCCGCCTGGCCCTGCACCACAAGGACCTGGGCATCGTCACCTCCGCCGCCCGCGAAGCCAACGTCGCCATCCCGCTCGGCGCCGTCGTCGCCCAGCTCGTCGCCGCCACCGTCAACCAGGGCGACGGCGCACTGGACCACTCCGGACTCTTCAAGCAGGTCCTCCAGCTCAGCGGCAGGAAATAACCCAAGGCCCTTTAGGGCACCAGGCAACACAAGCAGGGAACCCGCCGTCGTCCATCAAAACGACGGCGGTTCCCTCACCACACCCAAAAACAGACTTTCAAGCTTTCAAGGAGCACCCCATGAGCAAGATGCGTACCGTTGATGCAGCGGTGGCCATCCTGGAAAAGGAAGGCGCCATCGAGGCGTTCGGCCTGCCAGGCGCCGCAATCAACCCCTTCTACTCCGCAATGCGCGCCCACGGCGGCATCCGCCACACCCTGGCCCGCCACGTTGAAGGCGCAAGCCACATGGCCGACGGCTTCAGCCGTGCCAAGGACGGAAACATCGGCATCTGCATCGGCACCTCCGGCCCCGCCGGCACAGACATGATCACCGGCCTCTACGCCGCCTGGGCCGACTCCATCCCCATGCTCTGCATCACCGGCCAGGCACCGGTGGCCAAGCTGCACAAGGAGGACTTCCAGGCCGTGGACATCGAGTCCATCGCCGAGCCCGTCACCAAGATGGCCATGACCATCCTGGAACCCGGCCAGGTTCCCGGCGCTTTCCAGAAGGCGTTCCAGCTGATGCGCTCCGGCCGCCCCGGCCCCGTGCTGCTGGACCTGCCCATCGACGTCCAGATGGCTGAAATCGAATTCGATATCGACACCTACGAGCCGCTCCCCGTCGAAAAGCCCAAGGCCTCCCGCAAGCAGCTGGAAAAGGCCCTGGACATGCTCCTGTCCGCCAAGCACCCGCTGATCGTGGCCGGCGGCGGCATCATCAACGCCGGCGCCTCCGCCCAGCTGGTGGAACTGGCCGAGACCCTGAACGTTCCGGTCATCCCCACCCTGATGGGCTGGGGCACCATCCCGGACGACCACCAGCTCATGGCCGGCATGGTGGGCCTGCAGACCTCGCACCGCTACGGCAACGAGAACTACCTGAAGAGCGACTTCGTGATCGGCATCGGCAACCGCTGGGCCAACCGCCACACCGGCGGCCTGGAAACCTACACCGCCGGCCGCACGTTCGTGCACATCGATATTGAGCCCACCCAGATCGGCCGCGTGTTCTCGCCGGACCTGGGCATCGCGTCCGACGCCGGTGCGGCGCTGGCAGGGCTTGTTGAGCTCGCCAAGGAACGGGCGGCTGCAGGGTCCCTGCCGGACTACAGCGCCTGGGTTGCCGAGTGCCAGGACCGCAAGGCCTCCCTGCACCGCAAGACGCACTTCGAGAACATCCCCATCAAGCCGCAGCGCGTGTACGAGGAGATGAACAAGTCCTTCGGCCGGGACACCACCTACGTGTCCACCATCGGCCTGTCGCAGATCGCCGGAGCCCAGATGCTGCACGTGTTCGGCCCGCGCAAGTGGATCAACGCCGGCCAGGCAGGCCCCCTGGGGTGGACCGCACCGGCAGCCCTCGGCGTCGCCCGCTCCAACCCGGACCAGACCGTCGTGGCCCTGTCCGGCGACTACGACTTCCAGTTCATGATCGAGGAACTGGCCGTGGGAGCCCAGTTCAACCTCCCGTACATCCACGTGGTGGTGAACAACTCCTACCTGGGCCTGATCCGGCAGTCGCAGCGCGGCTTCAACATGGAACAGAACGTGTCCCTGGCCTTTGAGAACATCAACAGCGCGCACCTGTCCGAGGACACCCGCGGCTACGGCGTGGACCACCTCAAGGTGGCCGAGGGCCTGGGCTGCAAGGCCGTCCGCGTGGAGGATCCCAGCGATCTCGCCTCGGCTTTCGACAAGGCCAAGGCCCTGATGGGCGAGTTCCGGGTACCCGTGGTGGTGGAAGTGATCCTGGAAAAGGTCACCAACATCTCCATGGGCGTAGAAATCAACGCCGTGAACGAGTTCGAGGAACTGGCCGAAACCGCCGCGGACGCCCCCACCGCCATCCTGGCACTGCAGGCATAACCCATGCGCGTGGTCATTGCCCCGGACAAATTCAAGGGTTCGCTGTCCGCCCCGGAGGTGTGCAGCCACCTGGAAAAGGGCCTGCAGCGCGGTGCGGCGGCAGCAGCGGTCAGTCCTTTGGACATCGTCCGGATTCCGGTGGCCGACGGCGGCGAGGGCACCCTCGACGCCGCCGTCGGCTCCGGCTTCACCCGCCGCACGGCAACGGTCACCGGTCCGCAGGGCCAAGCGGTGGAAGCGGACTTCGCGGTCCGCGGGCACGAGGCCGTCATCGAAATGGCCACGGCGTCCGGGCTCGCCCTGGTCCCCAAGGCCGGCAATGGGCAGCCCGATTCTGCTGCCGCCACCATGGCCACCAGCCTGGGCACCGGCCAACTGATCCGCGCCGCCCTGGACGCAGGCTGCCGGAGGATTGTCCTCGGCGTCGGCGGCAGCGCCAACACCGACGGCGGCGCCGGAGTCCTGCAGGGGCTCGGCGCCCGGTTCCTGGACAACAGGAACAACGAACTTCCCCCGGGCGGGGCGGCGCTGGCCAACCTGCACAGCATCGACTTCACGGATTTCGAGCCCCGCCTGGTGGACACACGGTTTGTGCTGGCATCCGACGTCGACAACCCGCTGCTCGGCGCCCAGGGCGCTGCAGCCGTTTTCGGCCCGCAAAAGGGTGCCACACCACAAGACGTCGGCATGCTCGACGCCGCCCTGGCCAGGTTTGTCGAAGTCCTGGCCAGGGAAATCGGATTCCGTGCGGTGAAAGCCGCCGAGGCCCCCGGAGCCGGGGCAGCCGGCGGCGTGGGCTACGCCGCCATCGCCGTCCTGGCCGCGACGCGGCGGCCGGGAATCGACGTCGTCCTGGAATTCACCGGGCTGGCGGACCGGCTTGCCGGCGCCGATCTGGTGATTACGGGCGAAGGCAGCCTGGACGAGCAAAGCCTGCTGGGCAAGACGCCCATGGGCGTTGCGCGCGCCGCCGCTGCCCAGGGCGTTCCCGCCGTCGCAGTCTGTGGGCGGACCACCCTGGACCATGCGCAGGCCGCTGCCGCCGGGTTCGCGGACATCCACGCTTTGACGGCGCTGGAAACCGATGTAAACAGGTGCATAGCAGAGGCAGGGCCGCTGCTGGAGCAGCTGGGCACCCAGATCAGTGCGGGGCTGGCGGCCAACAGGCCCGTCACCGCCGATACCAAGGAGGACCTCCGTGTCTGAAGAACGTTTCGACCTCGTCATCCGGGGCCGGCGCATCCTGACCACCGCCGGCATCGCCCCGCGTGAGGTGGGCGTCCGCAACGGCAAGATCGTGGCCATCGAGCCGCTGGGCAACGGCCTGGCCGGCGCCGAAGTGATCGAGCTTGCCGATGACGAGACCCTGCTGCCCGGCCTGGTGGACACCCACGTCCACGTCAACGAACCCGGCCGCACCGAGTGGGAGGGCTTTGCCTCCGCCACGCGCGCAGCCGCAGCCGGCGGCGTAACCACCATCATCGACATGCCGCTGAACTCCGTTCCGCCCACCACCACGGTTGAAAACCTCAAGCTCAAGCGCGAGGTGGCCGAGGACCAGGCGTTCATCGACGTCGGATTCTGGGGCGGCGCCATCCCCGGCAACAAGGCAGACCTCCGGCCCCTGCACGACGAAGGCGTCTTCGGCTTCAAATGCTTCCTCCTGCACTCCGGCGTGGACGAGTTCCCGCACCTGGACGCGGACGAGATGGAGGAGGACATGGCCGAGCTGAAGTCCTTCGACTCGCTCATGATCGTCCATGCCGAGGACTCGCACGCCATCGACCGCGCACCCCACCCCGGCGGCGACCACTACTCCACGTTCCTGGCCTCCCGCCCCCGCGGCGCCGAGAACAAGGCCATCGCCGAGGTCATCGAACGGGCCCGCTGGACCGGTGCGCGGGCGCACATCCTGCACCTGTCGTCGTCGGACGCGCTGCCCATGATCGCTTCCGCCAAGCGCGACGGCGTCAAGCTCACCGTGGAGACGTGCCCGCACTACCTGACGCTGATGGCGGAGGAAATCCCGGACGGCGCCACTGCCTACAAGTGCTGCCCGCCCATCCGCGAGGCGTCCAACCGCGAGCTGCTCTGGCAGGGCCTGCTGGACGGCACCATCGACTGCATCGTCTCGGACCACTCCCCCTCCACGCTGGACCTGAAAGACCTGGAAAACGGCGACTTCGCCGTCGCCTGGGGGGGTGTCTCGTCCCTCCAGCTGGGGCTGTCCCTGATCTGGACCGAGGCACGGCACCGCGGCATCCCGCTGGAGCAGGTGGTGTCCTGGATGGCCGAGAAGCCCGCCAACCTGGCGCGCCTGACCAACAAGGGCCAGCTGGCCTTGGGCTACGACGCCGACTTCGCCGTCTTCGCCCCGGACGAGGCCTTCGTGGTGGACGTGTCAAAGCTCAAGCACAAGAACCCGATCACGCCCTACGACGGCAAAGCCCTGTCCGGCGTGGTGCGCAGGACCTACCTCCGCGGCACCGCAGTGGACGGCCAGACCCCTACGGGCAGGCTGATCCGCCGCGGCGGCGTATAAGGACGCGCCATGGCAGTGGAAGCGCACTACCCGGGGGCGGGGGCACGGCCAGGATTTGCTTCACGGAAGGCCGCCGCCCGTGGCCTCGCCGTGTGGGTGGTTCCGGCTGAAGGAACCAGCCCGGAACTCCTGCGCCACGCCGCCAACATGGTCCTTGCCCGGGCCCTCGAAACTGCTCCGGAGGCGGAAGTCCACTGGCCTGCCGCCGGAGCCCCCACGTCCGGGGCCTCCGCCAGCATGGAAGGAGCCGCAGCCGACTCCTCTCGCGTTCCTTCCGCGGCGGAGAACCCCGGCAAAACTGATGCCGACGACGGCCCCCGCCTGCCGCCGTCGGCCGGCCCCGTCAGCAGGGTGGCCGTGGACCTCGCCGCCGACACTGTCCTGCTGGATGGCAGGCCGGTGTCACTGACCGGCGTCGAATACAAGGTGCTGCGGTACCTGGTGACCCACCTGTCCCGGACGGTGGGCCGCGAGGAACTGCAGGGCTTCCTGGAGTCCCTGGATTTCCCCGGCGCCACGGCCCGCTCCATCGACGTGTACGTGGGCAGGATCCGCAAGAAACTGGGCAATGCGCGCTACGCCGTGGCCACTGTCCGCGGCGGCGGATACCAGTTTGTTCCGGGTCCGCACGCCGCTGTTCGGGGACCGGCGGAATACTGCATATGACGCGCTGGTTTGTATCACTAAGCGCCAACCCGCTTCACTTGATGTTTGGCCATCACTGACCGAGTCTTACAAAGGAACGCCATGAGCCCCACCCTGACCACCAAGCTTCAGCCCGGCACCCCGGCTCCTGAATTCACCCTCCGGGACGCCCAGGGCCGGGAGTCCTCCTTGGCCGACTACCGTGGCAAGAACGTCATCGTGTACTTCTACCCGAAGGCCGCCACCCCCGGCTGCACCACCGAGGCCTGCGACTTCCGCGACAGCCTTGCCTCCCTCCAGGGCAAGGGCTACGAAGTTGTCGGCATCTCCCCCGACGCCCAGGAAGCCCTGGCCGGGTTCAGCGGCGACTTCTCCCTGACCTTCCCCCTGCTCTCCGACCCCGACCACGCGGTTGCCCTGGCCTACGGCGCCTGGGGCGAGAAGCTGGTCAACGGCGAAATCCACGAAGGCATTGTCCGCTCCACCGTGGTGGTGGACCCCGAAGGGAACGTCGCCCTGGCCCAGTACCAGGTGCAGGCCGACGGCCACGTCGCACGGCTGAAAGAAGCCCTGGGACTGTAGTCCGCGGTAACTCACAACTGGACGCTTCCGCATTCCCGCGGGAGCGTCCAGTCATTTAACCGTCTGCCGCCGCCTGCGCATACGAATCGGAGACCCGTCGGTAGACCGGGTTAAGGAAAGCCAGCAGCGCGGCCGCAATCATCATGATCCCGGCTACCAGGAACACCAGGGCGATACCGCGGGAGGTGCCCTCGCCCAGCAGCGGCGCCAGGTAAGCCGCCCCGTCGGTGGAGCGCGCGTAAGGGATGATCCAAAATTGCGCGATCGGGGCGATGAGGAACGCCGTGACGGGGGCCGCCGCCGACTCAAACGCCATCGCGAAGCCAAAGACACGGCCTTGCCGCTCCAACGGCACCATCCGCTGGATAACTGTCTGCTCCGCCGCCTCCGCGAAGGGGACCAGCAGCAGGTAGAGCCAGATCCCCAGAATGTAGAGCCACGCCCACTCGCGCAGCGTGAAAACCGCGCCTAGCACGCCCATGGCGGCTACCGTGATCAGAAGGGTGCGCAAAGGGTTGGCGCCGAGCCCGAACCTGCCGATCAGGGCACCGCCGATGATGAAGCCGGTGGATCCGATGGCGAAGACGGCACCCCACATTTCCACGGAGAACATTTCCAGCCCATATGGATCCATGAGTGCCATGTAGACCCCGCCGATGAAATTGTTGAACGTGGAGAACACAATCAGGGCAAACAGGCCCGAAATGGCCAGCACCGCGGCCAGGGAACCGCGAAGATCAAACCCGCCGCTGGCATCCGTTGCCGCAACCTGTGCCTCCTCAGGTAGCCGCAGGGTCAGCAGGTGCACGGCCGCCAGCGCCGTGAGCACCACCGCCACGGCAATGGTCCAGCCCATTCCCAGCAACCCGACTGACAGCCCGGACAGCAGGGAAGTGACGATGAACATCAGCCCCTGCACCATTCCCACCAGCCCGTTGGCATTCGCGCGGCGCTCAGGCTCGATGAGGATGGTGACCGTGGTGGACAGGGCGATGTTCCGCAGGTTCTCCACCACAGCGCCTACCAGGACGACCAGCGTGAAAATCCAGAACCACGGCCGGCTGAGGTCCAGCAGGGCCACGGCAGGGGTGAGCAGGAATATTACCCCGGACAGCAGGAACATCACCAGGGTGAAACCGGCTGCGAAGCGCATGACTGCCAGCTTGCGGTAACGGTCCACGAAGGTCCCGAAGCTGATGCTGGAGAGGGCGATCAGCAGCATGTAGGCACCGCCCACCACACCGGTGGCGATCACGTTGCGCGTCTCCAGGTACAGCCAGAACGTCAGCGAAAACCACAGAAAGCTGGTGGTGATATTGGCCAAGGCAGTGTTTACCAGGACCCCGGTGAAAGTGCGGGTCCGCTCTACCGGGCTGCGCAGGGAATGGTCGACAGCATCGGGAGCCGCAGCGGCCTTGTCCGCTTCCTGCTCGGTCATGGGTCCCAGTGTAGTTCTGGGCACCAGGGGCCAACAGGGAGGAAACTGGGCTGGCAGGCATCTGGCTCCACGGCAAAGCGGAAGGGACGGGCATGGCCAACGACGTCGAGATCGAGGGCCCGGACGACGGACCCGATCCGCGCCTGGCGCTTTTGCTGTCCTCCGTCTTCGGGACCGGCCCCGACGCGACGTTGGAGCTCACCGTGGTGATTGACGGCGCGGTGGTCTCCGGATCGGTGGTGTCCCGGCGGGTGTGGATGCAGCGGCAAAACGACCAGGTCCGGATCGGCAGCTGGGCGGTCGCCGGTGTCCTTGACTCCTGGGAATCCGGGGCTGAGGAACACAGGGACGCAGGTGGCCCGGATACTCCGCCCAGTGAGGGCCAGGACCGGTACATCCATTTCCTGGGGCCCGTGCTCCTGTCAGGAGGTATCAGGGTGCCGCTGGCAGCGACCCGGGTTGATGCCCGCCAAATCGCTGCGTGGAGCATCGGCCGGATCCCCGAAGACTAGGAGCGCGTGATGGTGATTGAGGTGCGTCCGGCGACGGTCTTCGACGACGTGAAGACACTGGTGGGGCCCAAGCGCCCGGATTCCACCGTCTGCTGGTGCCTGAGCTACCGCATCCCTGCCACGCAGAACGTGTCCTTGCGGGGCGGTGAACGCGGGGAGTTGGCCAGGCAGCTGTTGGGCCAGGATCCCCCGCCCGGCGTCTTGGCCTACGACGGCGGCGACCCGGTCGGGTGGGCAGCGGTCCACCCTCGCGCGGACACGGGCTTTGCCCGCAGCCGCAGGATCCCGCACGTGGACGACCAGGACGTGTGGTCGGTGTGGTGCCTCCGGGTCCGCCCGGGGCACCGGGGCCAGGGCATCGCCCATCATCTTCTCGCGGGCGCTGTGGCGCTGGCCCGCACCTACGGGGCGCCGGCTATTGAGGGGTACCCGGTGGACAACGGCGGCAGCAGGGTGGACCTCACCATGGCCTACGTGGGCACCCGGAAGCTTTTCGAGGACGCCGGCTTCACCAAGGCCGCAAACACGACGTCGGTGCTTAACGGGTTCCCCCGGGTGCTCATGCGCCTGGACCTGCAGTAGGCGTTGGTGGCCGCGGCCCTAAGCTGAAGTTCATGAACCCGAAAGACGCGGAGGCAGGGATGGCCCAGGCAGTGGATGACGTTCTGGCCGAGCTCGCAGCCCTTGAAGAGCCTGCCGTGCGCGCAGTCAATGAGAAGCGCGGGGATGACCACGGTGTCAACCTGGCGAAGCTGCGGGCCATTGCCAAGCGGTTGAAGACCCAGCACGACCTCGCCTGTGCGTTGTGGGCCACCGATGACACGGCCGCAAGGCTGCTGGCCCTGCTGATCTGCCGGCCCAAGGACTTCAGCCGGATGGAGCTGGACGCCATGCTGCGTCAGTCACGGGCTCCGAAACTCCACGACTGGCTGGTCAGCTATGTGGTCAGGAAGAGTGCGCATGCCGAGGACCTGCGGGTTGCGTGGATGGCGGACCCGGACCCTGTTGTGGCCAGCGCCGGCTGGGCACTCACCACCGGGAGGGTGGCCAAATCGCCCGAGGGGCTGAACTTTCCCCGGTTATTGGACACCATCGAAGCCGAATTGAAAGATGCACCTGACAGGCTTCAGTCGGCCATGAACCACACCTTGGCAGAGATCGGGATCGAGCATCCGGAGCACCGCTCCAGGGCCATCAGCATCGGCGAACGCCTGCAGGTACTCAAGGACTACCCCACCCCCGCGAATTGCACATCTCCGTATGCGCCAGCATGGATTAACGAGATGGTGCGGCGTCGTCATCCGGAAGTCGTCATCGGAGATGATGTCGGGCGAGGTTCCTGATGGGTCCTGCTCTGCAGGCAGTTACTTCCGGCGCCAGTACTTGCCCCAGTCGACTTCCATGGCCCACAACGCCAACAGCAGCGCGTCCATGGTCATCAGTCCGGCCAAAAGATATGCCCATCCTGCCAACAAGCCCACCGCAATCTCCTGACTATCCCCAGCCAATCGATTGCTGCTAAGTGTGGCACTTAAAGGGCCGGCAGGGAACGCCTTGCGCCCGCGGCCCTGAAGAGAGCCGCCAGCCGGTGGTGGGCCTCCGTTTCGAGCTTGAGCCGGTGGGTCAGTCTTTCCACGTGGCGTGACATATCGGCACCCACCTGGAGCCGGTCGCCGGGCCAGCTGGACACCTCCCGGGATTCCGCCAGCGCCTGTTCCAGCTCCCTGGCGGCGGCACGCACCTTTCGTGAGTGGAAGTAGAGGCGAATCAGCGCCCTGGCCTTGTCCGCTCCCCTCTTCGTAACGTGTTCCACAGTTGCTTCCCCGCTTTCCGCAAACCATGCAGCGCGCGGCCCGGCCCGTCGTCGGGCCTTTCGCCTGCACGCTGCTGCGTTCTTCGAGTGTGGCGCGCGTTCCTCAACGTCCCGGCAAGTGCATGCCAAGATTTCCGCAAGATCTGCCGAGTGCGGCCGCCATGCGCGGCCCTGAGAGGACAGGCAACAGCCCTGTCAGCGACGTCACTGAAACTGTGAAGGCCAAGACATGCTCTGTGCGGCTTAATACGGTTAAGTAGAGTCATGGTCTCTCCCCCCGAAACCCGCCGCGCGGTTGTCATCGAAGATGACCCCGATATCCGCGGCCTGCTGGTCCGCGTCCTGGCGAAGCAGGGCTTCGAGGTCACCGAGGCAGGCGCCGGCCTCCCGGGCGTGGAGGAGGTCCGCCGCCGCAAGCCTCACCTGGTGACGCTGGACCTGAACCTGCCGGACCTTGACGGGCTGGAGGTGTGCAAGCTCCTGCGGGAGTTTTCGGACGCATTCATCGTGATGCTCACGGCCCGCGCCGACGAACTCGACAAGCTCACCGGCCTGGACAACGGCGCCGATGAGTACATCAGCAAGCCATTCAGCCCCCGTGAACTGCAGTCGCGCATCAATGCCCTGTTCCGCCGCCGGCCTTCAGCCGCCGCGGAATCCGCTGCCCGGGGCGAGCTGGAACGCGCCACGGAAGTACAGCAAAGCCTCCTTCCCAAGGAGGACATCCGGGTGGACGGCTACGATGTGGCCGGCCTCTTCCGCCCGTCACGCAGCGTAGGCGGCGACTTCTACGACTGGTACCAGACGCCCGACGGGCTCCACCTGACGTTCGCCGACGCCATGGGCAAAGGCATGGGCGCGGCGCTGATCGCGGCAACGGTCCGCGCCGTAATGCGCTCCACCGGCCTGCGCCAGGACCTGGATGCCGGATTCGCCTCAGCCAGCAAGGCCATTGCCGCCGACCTGGACTCCTCCAATTCCTTCGTCACGCTGTTCCATGCCCGGCTGGATGCGGCGTC
Source organism: Paenarthrobacter sp. 22069 (assembly GCF_052046035.1). NCBI lineage: Bacteria > Bacillati > Actinomycetota > Actinomycetes > Micrococcales > Micrococcaceae > Paenarthrobacter > Paenarthrobacter sp. 22069. The sequence continues at coordinate 60,187 of NZ_JBQEQF010000021.1, forward strand.
CGGCAAGGTCAGTTATGTCGACGCCGGACACGGCCTGGCGCTGCACGTCCAGCCCGTGGGCCCGGCCAACCGCCTTCCGTCCGGAGGACCGCCCGTGGGCGCCTGGCCGGGGACGCAGTGGCCCCAGGCCCACCTGGAACTGGCTCCGGGCGATTCCCTGGTGGTGGTCAGCGACGGCGTCCTGGACGTTTTCGGGTCGGTGGAGGACTTCACGGACGCTGTGCAGCAGGCCACCCAGTCCGCCGGTTCCGCGCATGAAGCCAGCACGTCCATCATGGCCCTGGCCCCGGCCGAAACCGCCGACGACGACGTCACGGTGGTCGTGGTGCGCCGCCTTCCCTTGGACGTAGCGGCATGACACGGTTCTGGACCCGGGTGGTGGTGGTACTCACCGTCCTCACTGGCCTGAACTACATCGCATGGCGCTGGATGGCGTCCCTCAACTGGGACGCCTGGTGGATCGCCCTCCCCCTGGTGGTCGCCGAAACCTACAGCCTCATCGACGTCATGCTCTTCGGCATGACCGTGTGGAAACTGAAGATCCGCAAGGCCGCGCCGCAGCCGCCCCATGACGCCACCGTGGACGTCTTCATCACCACGTACAACGAGGACCTGGACATGGTGCTCACCACGGCGCTGGCTGCCCAGAAGATCCGGCACCCGCACAGCACCTGGATCCTCGACGACGGCGCGCGGCCTGAGCTCAAGGCGCTCGCCGAACAGCACGGCCTGGGGTATGTGACCCGCAGCGACGACTGGACCAAGGACCTTCCCCGGCACGCCAAAGCGGGCAACCTCAACAACGCCCTCATGGTCACCCATGGCGAGTTCCTGCTGATCCTGGACGCGGACCAGATCCCCGAGCCGGACATCCTGGAAAAGACCCTGGGCTACTTCAACAACCGCCGGGTGGCCCTGGTCCAGACACCCCAGTACTTCAGCAACGTTCCTGACAGCGACCCGCTGGGCAGCCAGGCACCGCTGTTCTACGGCCCCATCCAGCAGGGCAAGGACGGCTGGAACGCCGCCTTCTTCTGCGGCTCCAACGCCATCCTCCGCCGCGAGGCCCTGATGCAGCTCGGCCTGGTGGGCTACGTGAAGGAAACCGAAAAGAGCATCCGCCGCGCCCTGGCCGCCTCGCGGGCCGCCATCAAGCAGGCCCGGAAGTCTGCCGACCTGGAGTCGCCGCTGGTGGCCGAGGTCCTGGACGAGGTGGAGGCAGCCACCCGCGAAGCGCAGGAGCAAGTGGACACCGGCACGCCCCTCAGCGAGGTGACCTACCGGGTCCGCCGCCGCGTGGACGCCGCCGTCCAGACCCTGGTCCAGGCCGACGTCGCAGCCCTGCAGGCGGACCTTGAGGAAATTGCCGCCATGGAACTGGCCCACGTGGGCGAGTCCGGCGTCCCGGTGGTGGCGGACGACGCCGTCCAGCGCATGTCCGCCCGTGACTGGTCGCCCCTCGGTGCCCTGGAATCCGTGCAGGCCGTCCTGGACGCGCTCACCGTGGAACGCACCAACGAGGCACAGCCCGTGATGCCGCTGGCCACCATCTCCGTCACCGAGGACATGGCCACCGCCATGCGCATGCACGCCATGGGCTGGGAGAGCGTCTACCACCACGAGATCCTGGCCTATGGCCTGGCGCCGGAGGACCTGAAGACCATGCTCACCCAGCGCCTCCGCTGGGCGCAGGGCACCATCCAGGTGCTGCTCCGCGAAAACCCGCTGGTGCAGAAGGGACTCAAGCTGGGCCAGCGCCTGATGTACTTCGCCACCATGTGGACCTACCTGAGCGGGTTCGCCGCGGTCATCTACTTCGCGGCCCCCATCGTCTACCTGCTGCTGGGCATCCTGCCGGTCAGCAGCCTGAGCTGGGACTTCTTCATCCGCTTCATTCCGTTCATGGTGGTCAACCAGTTGCTGTTCGCGGTTGCGGGGCGCGGCATCCCCACCTGGCGCGGCCAGCAGTACAGCCTGGCGCTGTTCCCCACCTGGATCAAGGCCTGCACGACGGCGGCCCGCAACGTCTGGTTCGGCCGTCCCCTCGGGTTTGCCGTCACCCCCAAGGCCCGCCAAAGCGGCGGACCCAGCTGGAGCCTTATCCGGCCCCAGATTGTGGTGTCCGTGCTGCTGGCGCTGGCCGCCGTCGTCGGAATTATCCGCCTGGCCACGGGACTGGCGGAACCGCTGGGCACCCTGGTCAACGTCGTATGGGTGGTCTTTGACCTGGTGGTCATGAGCATCCTGGTCCGTGCCGTGCTGTACAAGGGGTACGAACCGGCCGCAGAACCTGCAAACAGAGAGGAATCCTAATGGAGTTCAGTTACGAGGTCAGAGACTCGTACGCCGAGGTCAAGGCGGACGGGAGGCTCAACATGGTGTCTGCGCCCAAGCTGCGTGAATTCGTCACCGACGTGATCGCGGGCGGCTCCAGCCGGATCGTGGTGAACCTTGAGAAGACAGCCTTCATGGACTCCTCGGGCCTCGGGGCGCTGATCGGCTGCCTCAAAGCCGCGCGCCAGGCGGGGGGCGACCTCCGGATTGCCGCCGTACAGCCGCAGGTGAACATGGTGCTCAAGTTGACCAGCATGGACAAGGTGCTGACCGCCCACCCCACGGCCGAAGCAGCGTTCAGCAATGACTGAGGTCCTGGCCTCGCGCAGCTTCCGGGGAGCGGCTGCCGAGGACGCCATTGAAGCCGTCCACAACGACCTCGACAGCCTCTGGCTCGACGTCCCGTTCGTCGACGACATGGACCAGATGACGTTCACGACGGCGGTCATCGAGTCGGCGTCCAACATCGTCCAGCATGCTGAGCCGGCCGGTGAGCAGGAGGTGGAGCTCGGGGTGGAAACCACCGTGCAGCCGGCGCTGCTGCAGGCCCGGGTCAGCGCCTACTACGCCAAGCCGCCGTTCGGGCCCATGGAGGCCTCCACCCCCGACGACGACGCCGAATCGGGACGCGGCCTGGCGCTGATCGAGGCCCTGGTGACGACGGTGACCTTCGAGCGGCAGGACGGCACCAATACCTGGGTGCTGTCCAGGACGTCCTCACAGGGTTAAGCGTTACCGCTCCCTGGCCCAACCCTGGACGGTTGCCCGACAGGGCTCCATTGCTTGACATGGCACCGCCACTGCTCTTGAATATTACGTATGCTGAAATAACAGTTCCATGATGCGGAAGCTATGCAGGTGATCCAACCTGCTGGCGCTGGATTGTCCGGCATCCGCATAGCCGTCACCATGGATGCCAGCATGACTTTCAAGGATTACGACCAGCATGAAGCTTGCCGAATTCAACAGCGCGGACCCGGCCGCCGCCCACGCCACCCTCCGGCCCTGCATCGACGTCAGCCGCTGGGTGGAGGCGGTGGCCGGAGCCCGGCCCTACGCGGACCGCGACGAGCTCCTGGCGTTTGCCGCCAAGGCCGCCAGCCCCTTCACCCCGGCCGAGGTGGAAGCCGCCATGGCCCACCACCCCCGGATCGGGGAACGCCCGACGGCGGCCAGCACCGAGGCGTCCATGTCCCGTTCCGAGCAGGCCGGGGTGGACCCGGCGGATACTGCTGTCGCCGACGCCCTGGCACGCGGGAACCGGGAGTACGAGGAGAAGTTCGGCCGCGTCTTCCTGATCCGGGCGGCCGGACGCAGCGTGCAGGACATCCTGGCGGCACTGGACCAGCGGCTCACCAACTCCCCGGAAGAAGAAGACAGCATCGTGGCCCAGCAGCTGCGCGAAATCGCCGTACTGCGGCTCGAAGGAGTGATCAGCGAATGAGCGTCTCACATGTGACCACCCACATCCTTGATACCGGCGCCGGGCGCCCGGCGGCGGGTGTCGCCGTCGTCCTTTCGAAGAACGACGCCGGCACCTGGCGTGAGCTGGCGACCTCCAGCACCGACGCTGACGGCCGGGCCAAGGACCTGGGGCCGGAGCAGCTGGAACCCGGCCACTACAAACTGAACTTCGCCACGGGCGCCTACTACGCGGATTTGCAGACGCGGACGTTCTTCCCGGAAGTGGACCTGGTCTTCGAAGTCACCGGCCCCGAGCACTACCACGTGCCCCTGCTCCTGAGCCCGTTCGCGTACTCCACCTACCGCGGCAGCTAGCACGGCATTAAGGTCCCCGGGCGTCAAGCGCGTTACCCCAATGTCACTGGCGTCACAGTTTCGGGCATAGGATCAGGAAGTATGGCTTCAAATAGAGACCCTGAATCCGATACGGACGCCGAAGGCGGCCAGTCCGGAGGCGTGCAGTCCGTGGAGCGCGCCCTGACCGTCCTGGAGATCCTCGCCCGGGAGGGGCATGCGGGCGTGAGCGAAATCGCCGAGGAAATGGGGATCCACAAATCCACCGTCTCGCGGCTGATGGGATCGCTGGTCACCCGCGAGATGGTCCACCAGAACAGCGAACGGGGCAAATACCAGCTGGGCTTCGGGATCCTGCGCCTGGCCAGCTCCATTCCCGGCCGGCTGAGCCTGGTCCGCGAGGCAAGGCCCGTCCTGGAGAGCCTCGCCGAAGAGTTCAAGGAAACCGTCAACCTGGCGGTCCTGCGCTCCAACTACGCCGTGAACGTGGACCAGGCCATGGGCCCGTCCACCCTTGCCACCTACGACTGGGTGGGCAGCCTGACCCCGCTGCACGCGACCTCCAGCGGCAAGGTCCTGCTGGCGGCCCTTGAGGCCGACGACCGGGAACGCATCCTGAAGGAAACGGGCCTTGCTGCCCGCACTGCCCGCACCATCACCAGCCGCAAGGAGCTCGACGCACAGCTGCTCGACGTCGTCGCCAAGGGGTACGCGGTGGTGCGCGAGGAGTTCGAGATCGGCCTGAATGCCGTGGCAGTGCCCGTGTTCAACCACCAAGGCACAGTGATCGGTGCCGTCAGTATCTCGGGGCCGGCATTCCGGTTCGACCCCGAAAAGATTCCAGGGCTGCTTGATTCGCTCAAGGACGCCGGCCTGAAAGTCAGCGCCAATATGGGGTACACCCAGCGTTAGACACCGGTGACCCCCGGGCCCGGCCCGGGGGTCATCCGCGTCGATCACCCGGTTCACCCCGCTGCGCTGAGCGCCGCCCCCGGTCCTCGCCCACGCCCGGACTGACCTCCAGGCCTTCTGATCCGCCCGCTGCGAAGCCCTTATGTCCCCACCGGACTGTGCGCCGTGGCCAAGGAAATAGTGGTGAACCTCGGCTATTCATTGCCGATCATGACCAACCGTCCAGGCGTCTGCAAACTTTTCCTTCAAGAACGCTTTCTTTCCCTTCCGATGCTTGGCGCAACAAAAGGCGCGATAAGCAACAGGGTGATGGAGGCTACCACCCCTGTCAAGGAGTATCCGGAGACGGGCCCAGCAGCCCGTAACATCCCGAATTCAAGAAAGAACCCTTGACAAAGAGAGTGGCGTAAATCACTCTGTTGCGTAAGACGAAGTGCGTTGCTGCTCACACAACTCGCTTGGTCACCCCAAACGCCGAAAGTCGATCGCAGCCTGGCTGCCCTACCCCGCTTTGTCTACGTGCAACAAGCACAATTCAAACGTTCCCCGACATTGGGCCCAGACCCACAGCGGATTCCCTCTGCACCGGCGCCCGGCAAAGTCTCTACCCCACCCAAGCATGCGGTTCCAGCCTCCACCCAAGCAGGAGTACAGCCATGAACAACCCCGCCATCTCAGTTCGCGACCTTTGGAAGGTCTTTGGACCCGGGGGAGAGAAAATCCCAGGAAACCGGGAACTATCTGCCCTCAGCTCTGCAGAATTGCTTGAACGCACCAGCTGTGTTGCCGCGGTCCGCAACCTGAGCTTCGACGTCGCAAAAGGCGAAGTCTTCGTGGTCATGGGCCTGTCCGGATCGGGAAAATCCACCCTGATCCGCTGCCTCACAAGGCTTATCGAACCAACCTCGGGACAGGTCCTGGTGGACGGCAACGATGTCCTGCAGGCAGGCGTGGCTGAACTTCGGGAGCTCCGCCGGCGGAAAGTGTCGATGGTTTTCCAGCACTTCGGGCTGCTGCCGCACCGCACGGTCCTGGACAACGTCTCCTACGGACTCCAGATACGCGGAACAGCGAAGAATGAACGCCACACCAAGGCCCGGGAAATCATTGAACTGGTTGGGCTCAAAGGCTACGAACAGCACTACCCGGACCAACTCTCCGGCGGTATGCAGCAGCGGGTCGGCTTGGGCCGGGCACTGGCCGGAGACCCCGACACCATCCTCTTTGATGAGCCCTTTTCAGCCTTGGATCCGCTCATCCGGCGTGACATGCAGGCAGAAGTCATCCGGCTCCACAAGGAGATGGGCAAGACCATGGTGTTCGTGACCCACGACCTCGCGGAAGCACTGAAACTCGGAGACCGCATCCTGATCATGCGCAACGGAGAGCCTGTCCAGTGCGGTACTGGCGACGACCTTGTGGGATCCCCGGCGGACAAGTACATCGAGGACTTCGTCTCGGAAGTCCCCCGCGCCGACGTCTTGACCCTCAAGTGGATCACGCGCCCCCTTGCCGACACCACGCCCAGGGATGCAGCAGTCCTCAACTCCAGAATGATCATCCGCGACGCCATCCCGGCTGTGATGCACTCCTCCTGCCCCGTCCTTGTCGAAGACGGCGGCAGGATCACAGGACAGATCGACCGCGACAGCATTCTTTCGGTGCTGCAAACGGCAGAAGCGGCGGCCTGATGTCTGCCCTCCTCGAAAAACGGAAAGCCGTCCAGTCTTCTTCTGCCCCCGTTGTCCTTGAAGCACGCCGCAGGCCCAGCCGGCGGACAGTCCTCCTGCTGGCCGCCGTTGCCATCTGGATCCTGGGATTCCTGCTCCTCAACGGCACGGCAACCCTGGCGTTGCCAGCCTCAGAACTGACGGACCTGCACCGCTCGCTGAACCAATTCAATGCCTGGGTCGCGGCAAACCGTGCTGACAACCCGGTCTTCCTCTACTTCTTCACGCCACTTCGGACCGCCGTGGATGCAGTGGCGAACCTGTTCACCACCACCTTCGCAGCAACCCCCACCGGCCTGCGCCTTCCGGAAATCGGCTGGCTGGGAACGGTGGGCCTGCTCACCTGGATCGCGCTGGCCGTCGGCAATGTACGGGTGGCCCTCCTCACGGCTGTGGTGTTTGTCTTCTTCGGTTTCCAGGGCCTGTTCGTGGAAGCTACCTACACGTTCGCCCTGGTTCTGACTTCCGTGCTGCTGACACTGCTGGTGGGGATCCCGCTCGGCGTGCTGTCCGGCATCTACGGCAGGGTAGCCGGGGTCATCACCCCCGTGCTGGACTTCATGCAGACCCTGCCCACCTTCGTGTACCTTGCCCCGCTTGCCCTGGTCTTCCTGATCGGACCGGCGTCGGCAGTGATCGCCACGGTGATCTACGCTGCTCCACCGGTTATCCGCCTGACCGCACATGGCATCCGCCGCATCCCAGAGAACACCCGCGAAGCATCCGACTCGCTCGGCACCACTGGCCTGCAACGGCTGCTGACATTGCAGCTGCCCATGGCGCGGCGGACCATCGTGATGGGTATCAACCAGGGGACCATGGCTGCCCTGTCCATGGTGACCATCGCCGCCCTGATCGCAGCTCCGGGCCTTGGCCAGACGGTGGTCCGGGCACTGCAATCCCTGGACGTTGGTACTGCAGTCAATGCTGGCCTCTCCATCGTCCTGCTGGCCATTGTGCTGGACCGGGTGACCACAGCGGCCAGCCGCCGGGCGGAGCCGGGCGCAGCCGCCAAACGCCGCATGGGCCGCAAGACCCGCGCCGGACTCCTCGGGATCGCGCTGGCCGTGGTCCTGGTCATGGTGCAGTTGTCCAGGACCATGCTATGGGCAGCAGCCTTTCCGCAGGACCTCAATGTTGGACCGGCAATCGTGCAGGCAGTGAACACCGCCAGCCACTGGCTGCAATCCAACGTCTCGCTCTTTACGGTATCCCTGCGTGAAGGTGTCACCGGCACAATCCTCAACCCGTTCCAGTCCTTGCTGACCGAGACACCCTTCTTCATCCTCGTCGCAGTGGTCGCCATCGTGGCCTACGCACTGGGCGGCTGGAAACTCGCCGCCGTAACCACTGCCTGCCTGGGGGTCATCATCTACCTCGGGCTCTGGAGTGACGCCATGGTTACCCTCGCCGGAACGCTCGTTGCCACCGCCGTGGTGATGGTTTTGGGCATCGTCTTTGGCGTGGCCATGGGCCGGTCCAGCCGCGTCGACCAGCTCATGCGGCCCCTGCTCGACGCGGGCCAGACCATGCCCTCCTTCGTTTACCTGGTGCCCTTCCTTGGCCTCTTCGGAGCCACACGGTTCACTGCGATCATCGCGGGCATCATCTACGCCGCCCCCGTTGCCATCAAGATCACTGCCGATGGAATCGCGGCGATCTCCCCGACTGTCGTCGAGTCTGCGATCGCCAGCGGTTCGACACCGTGGCAGGTGATCACGAAGGTGCAGCTGCCCATGGCCAGGCAATCCCTGGCGCTCGCCGCCAACCAGGGGCTGATCTACGTCCTGGCCATGGTGGTGGTGGGCGCGCTCGTCGGGGCAGGCGGCCTCGGATACGACGTCGTCGCGGGCTTCGTCCAGAGTTCCATTTTCGGTAAGGGCCTCGCCGCCGGCCTGGCCATCGTGTTCCTCGGAATCATGATGGACAGGATGACCCAGGCTGCCGCCGCCGCTCCGGCCCGCAGAATCCCAGTGTCCAAATCCACTGCGTGACCGTTCCAGTCCTGCTCACGACCAGAAGTACGCCCCCTGAAAGCTTGCCTGTGCCAAGGCGAGAAATCCTGTATGCCCCCAACAAGGAGACCCACCATGAAAAAAGCTGAAAGGCTGATAAAACGCACCTTGCCGGCAATGGCCGGAGCCGCTGCCGCCGCCCTGCTCCTCGCAGGCTGCGGCGGTGCATCGGTAAACCAGGCCGCCGCGGCAGGAGGCGGTGCCACGGGAACGCCCTGCGGCACCGTGAACGTAGCAATGAACGCCTGGGTCGGTTACACCGCTGACGCCGCCGTCTACAGCTACGTGGCGAAAAACAAGCTCGGCTGCAGCGTCGTCCAGAAGGACCTCAATGAGCAGGTCTCCTGGCAGGGCTTCGCCTCAGGCGAAGTGGACCTCATCATCGAAAACTGGGGCCACGCCGACCTGACCAAGCAGTACATCACCGACCAAAAGGTGGCCGTTGATGCCGGCCCAACAGGAAACGAAGGACACATCGGCTGGTACGTCCCGCCATGGATGGCAGAGAAGTACCCGGACATCACCGACGGCCAGAATCTCAACAAATACGCGTCGATGTTTACCACGTCGGAGTCCGGCGGAAAGGGGCAGGTCCTCGATGGCGACCCCGCCTTCGTCACCAATGACGAGGCACTGGTGAAGAACCTGAACCTGGACTACAAGGTGGTCTTCGCAGGCTCGGAAGCGGCCCTCATCCAGTCATTCCGGACAGCGGAGCAGAACAAGACACCCCTCCTCGGCTACTTCTACGAACCGCAGTGGTTCCTTTCCGAGGTTCCGTTGAAGAAGGTGAACCTGCCGGCGTGGACCGAGGGCTGCGACTCCAACCCCGAAAAGGTTGCCTGCGATTACCCGACCTACAAGCTCAACAAGATCATGTCCAAGAAGCTGGAGGACAGCGGTTCGCCTGCCGCCAAGCTGGCCAAGGCATTCACCTGGACCAACGAGGACCAGAACTCGGTTGCCACGGATATCCAAGGCGGCATGGCGCCTGAAGCGGCGGCAAAGAAGTGGGTGGATGCCCACCAAAGCGTGGTGGATGGTTGGCTTAGCTGACGCGGTATTCCTATCCGTAGCAAGGGAAGCAGTCCAGGGGTCTCAAGGCCTCGGGACTGCTTCCCTTGTTTTTCCCGGCCCCGGAGCAACGAGACCGCCACGAGGGGTGCCTGCAACGGTTTTAGCGCCTCCGGCAGAGTGGGGAAGCACCTCCGCTGCCCCCAATTCAGCGCGTCCGACGGCGGCAAGCAGGGTGCGCACGCAATGGGACTGCGACGGCGAGAACCGGCTGATCAACGTCCGGGACGACGGGCGGGTCGGGCTCCGGCCGGCGCCCCGAACACGGGACGGCTGCAGCGCAGGGTCCAGTTACTGGGCGGCCGCATGGAAGTCGACCTCATGACGGGTGGGGCGCGATGTTTCCGTGACGCTGCCCCTGGATTCGCCTGCTTCTCCGGCAGACGCTGGGCATCAGCGGGAACACGGTCGAGTTCCACGTGCGGGACCTGTTCAGAAAGCTGGGCGTCGCCTCGCGGACCGAAGCGACTGCGCTGGCCCACAGTCACGGACTGCGCTAACACCCACAGCATCGAGGGCGTCCGGGATGGTTACACCCAGATCTGGTAGCCGGATGACTTGTCGAAGATCCGCCTGGTGCTGATGCCCTCGGCGGCTATCCAGAGCACCGAGCCATCCTCTGCAGCCTGGTCCACCACCCCGCTGGCCACGAGCTCCCCCAGCAGCCACACTTCGACACTGCGGCCTGGCAGGCGTGCCCAGTTCGAACGGAGGCCGAGTGCCTTCTTCGACGTGCCGCCGTCCTGCCGGCCTTGTTCGAGCTCGACGTCAGTGGCACCCCAACATGGGGCTTCGAGGGTTGTCTGGGAATTCACTGGTCGCTCCTTTCGCCGGCGCCATCGCCGCTCATGAGAATCCAAAGCTGATATTGGATTGATATATCAATTTGAGTTCTGAGTATGGTCCAGGTCACATCCGATGTCAACAGACGGGCAATGCCAACCGATCTAGGCGTGGAAGAGCGCCTCACGGACCGCATGTTCAAATCCGCTCACGTGGACCTTGGCCAGCTCGGAGGCCCGCTCTTCGTCCCCGTCGATCACGGCGCGGAGCAGATCGAGGTGTTCGTGCACGTGATGGGACAGGTCCGGCAGGCGGTCGATGACCATGCACCAGATCCGCGTTGCCAGGTTGTCATAGCGGATCAGGATGTCCTCCAGATGCGGGTTGGCAGCGGCGGCATAGATGCCCTGATGCACCCGCGCGTCCAGTTGCAGCGTCTCCGTGACGGTTGCTGCGGAGACGTCGAATGCCTCGACCTTCTCAAGCGTGGCACGCAACCCGGCCCGAACCGCCGGGGAGGCCACCCGGGCGGCCCGGGCGGCCGCGAGAGGCTCGAGCTGGGCCCGGATTTCCGAAATAAACGAAAGGTCGGTCACATCCACCCTGGTGGCGAAGGTACCCCGCCGCGGATAGGTCTTCACCAACCGGTCCAGCTCCAGCCGTTTCAGGGCTTCCCGCACCGGAGTCCGCCCCATGCCCAGGTTTTTGGCAAGGAGCTCGTCATTCAACAACTCGCCGGGCTTGATTTCCAGGGTCAGCAACCAGTCACGGATGCTCTCATAGGCGACGTCTGCCAGCGACTTCCTGCCGGCGTCGTCCGCCACTGCCAAAGCTTCCATTGCCATTCTGAGCCCCTTCTTCGCAATCCGGGAAAAAACTATTGACCTCGCCTAGGGACCAGTATACGCTGGCATCCAATCTAATATATCAGTCCGCAGCTTTTGAATATATCTAGAAGGAGGAGGGACATGACCCTCATTGAAACAGCTTCAGCAACCACCACCCTGCCGGCGCTCAAGGAAGAGCAGGCGCAGAAGTTCGTGTTGACCCTGTCCTGCCGCGAGCAGGCCGGGATTGTGCAGGCCGTAACCACGTTCCTCTTCGAGCGTGGCTTCAACATCGACGAACACCAGCAGTTCGATGACAGCCTGCGTGAGACGCTCCACCTGCGCACCGCCTTCTCCGGCTCCCCCGACTACACGTCAGCGATGCTCGAGGAAGAGTTCGCCGGCATCGCCAGCCGCTTCGACATGAAGTTCAGCTTCCATGACCAGACCCCCAAGCGCGTCCTGGTCATGGTCTCCAAGTTTGGCCACTGCCTGAACGACCTCATCTTCCGCTGGCGCGGCGGCAGCCTGGGCGCCGAGCTGGTAGCGGTCGTTTCCAACCACGAAACCCACCGCGCGATGGCGGAAGCCGCCGGGCTGCCCTTCATCTACGTCCCCGTCACCCCGGACACGAAGGCCGACGCCGAGCGCCGGCTCCTGGATCTGGTGGATGAGTACAACGCCGACCTCGTGGTCCTGGCCCGCTACATGCAGGTGCTCTCAGACGACCTTTGCCGGGCACTGGAGGGACGGGCCATCAACATCCACCACTCGTTCCTTCCCGGGTTCAAGGGCGCACGCCCTTACCACCAGGCCTACGACCGCGGCGTCAAGCTGGTGGGCGCCACCGCCCACTACGTCACGGCTGACCTGGACGAGGGCCCGATCATCGAGCAGGAAGTCATCCGCGTGGACCACACCTACGGCCCGTCACAACTGTCCACCGTAGGCCAGGACGCCGAGGCGCTGGCCCTCTCCCGCGCCGTCCGCTGGCACTGCCAGCACCGGGTACTGAAGGACCAGACCAGCACCGTAGTGTTCCGGTGAGCACCGGCGCGCACGCAGACAGAACCCGTAAAGCAGCAGGAGAGACCCCCTTGGAATCGTCGCCACGTATTGTCATTATCGGAGCCGGCATCGTCGGCACCAACCTCGCGGATGAACTCGTCACGCGGGGCTGGAACAACATCACGGTCCTTGACCAGGGACCGCTCAACATGCCCGGAGGATCCACCTCGCATGCCCCGGGACTGGTCTTCCAGACCAACCCTTCCAAGTCCATGGCGCTGTTCGCCAAGTACACCGTGGAAAAGCTGCTGTCCCTGACTGAGGACGGCGTCAGCTGCTTCAACCAGGTCGGCGGCCTCGAAGTTGCCACCACCGAAACCCGCCTCGCCGACCTGAAGCGCAAGCTCGGCTACGCAGCAGCCTGGGGCATCGACGGCAGGATCCTCTCCCCCGCTGAGTGCAAGGAGCTGTACCCCCTTATTAACGAGGAGGATATCCTGGGCGGCCTGCACGTCCCGAGCGACGGCCTTGCCAGCGCGGCGCGGGCCGTCCAGCTGCTGATCAAGCGCACCGAAGCGGCCGGCGTGAAGTACATCGGCAACACCGAAGTCACCGGCATCGAACAGTCCGGGCGGCAGGTCACCGGCGTCCAGACGCCCGACGGCGTGATCCCGGCAGACATCGTGGTCTCCTGCGCCGGGTTCTGGGGTGCCAAGGTCGGCGAATTGATTGGCATGTCCGTCCCGCTGCTCCCGCTGGCCCACCAGTACGTCAAGACCACCCCGGTCCCGGATCAGCAGGGCAAGAACGAGCTGCCCAACGGCGCCCGGCTGCCCATCCTGCGCCACCAGGACCAGGACCTCTACTACCGCGAACACGGCGACCGGTACGGCATCGGTTCGTACGCCCACAAGCCCATGCCTGTTGACCTGGACGAACTGGGCGCCTTCAAGCCCAACGAGATCAGCGAACACAACATGCCGTCCCGGCTGGACTTCACGGTAGAGGACTTCCTCCCCGCCTGGGAAGCCACCAAGCAGCTGCTCCCCGCCCTGCGTGACAGCGAGATCGAGGACGGCTTCAACGGCATCTTCTCCTTCACCCCCGACGGCGGATCACTCGTTGGCGAGTCCAAGGAACTGGACGGCTTCTTCGTCGCGGAAGCCGTGTGGGTCACGCACTCGGCCGGCATCGCACGCGCTGTCGCCGAACTCCTGGTGGACGGTAAGTCCTCCATCGACCTGGGCGATTGCGACATCCACCGCTTCGAGGATGTGCAGCTGACCCCCGAATACGTCAGCGAAACCTCGCAGCAGAACTTCGTGGAAATCTACGACGTCCTGCACCCGCTGCAGCCCAAGCTCTCCCCGCGCAACCTGCGCGTCAGCCCCTTCCACGCACGCCACAAGGAGCTCGGCGGCTATTTCCTGGAAGGCGCCGGCTGGGAACGGCCCTACTGGTTCGAAGCCAACGCCGAACTGCTCAAGGAAATGCCCGCCGACTGGCAGCCTCCGGCCCGTGATGCCTGGACCGGCATGTTCAGCTCCCCCATCGCCGCCGCCGAGGCATGGAAGACGCGCACCGCCGTCGCCATGTACGACATGACGCCCCTGAAGCGCCTCGAAATCTCCGGTCCCGGCGCCCTGAAACTCCTACAGGAACTCACCACCGCGGACATGAACAAGAAGCCGGGCGCCGTCACCTACACCCTCCTGCTCGACCACGCGGGCGGCATCCGCAGTGACATCACGGTGGCCCGCCTGTCCGAGGACACTTTCCAGCTCGGCGCCAACGGCAACATCGACACCGCCTACTTCGAACGCGCCGCCCGCCACCAGACTGAAAACGGCGGCACGGGCGACTGGGTTCAGGTCCGGGACACCACCGGCGGCACCTGCTGCATCGGCCTCTGGGGCCCGCTCGCACGTGAGGTCGTCGGCGAGGCCAGCAGCGATGACTTCTCCAACGACGGGCTGAAATACTTCCGTTCCAAGAAAGTCGTCATCGGCGGCGTCCCCGTCACAGCCATGCGCCTGTCCTACGTCGGCGAACTCGGCTGGGAACTCTACACCACCGCCGACAACGGCCAGCGCCTCTGGGACGCACTGTGGAAGGCCGGCCAGCCGTTCGGCATCATCGCCGCCGGGCGGGCCGCGTTCAGCTCCCTGCGCCTGGAAAAGGGCTACCGCTCCTGGGGCACGGACATGACCACCGAGCACGATCCCTTCGAAGCCGGCCTCGGCTTCGCTGTGAAGATGGCCAAGGACAACTTCGTCGGCAAGGCAGCCCTGGAAGGACGCACCGAGGACAACTCCGCGCGCCGCCTGCGCTGCCTTACTGTCGACGACGGCCGGTCCATTGTGCTGGGCAAGGAACCGGTGTTCTACAAGGACCAGGCGGTTGGCTACGTCACCAGCGCGGCCTACGGCTACACCGTCCAGAAGCCGATCGCCTACGCGTACCTGCCATCCGAGGTATCTGTTGGCGACTCTGTGGAGATCGAGTACTTTGGGCGCCGCATCGTGGCCACGGTCACTCAGGACCCGCTGTACGACCCCACCATGACCCGGCTCCGCGGCTAGCACCATGATCAGCTCAGAGACAATCAGCAGCTACCTGGTACGGCTGGCCGCACGCCAGCCCACGCCAGGCGGCGGTGCTGCCGCCGCCCTGCACGCGGCGCAGGGCGCAGCCCTCGTGGCGATGGTGGCGCGGTACACCACCGGCGCCAAGTACGAACAGCACGCTCCCCTGGTGCAGCGCATTACCGCGGCAGCTGACGATCTCGTCGGTGAGGCACTGCACCTGGCGGACGCGGACGAAGAGGCCTTCCAGGCAGTCATCGACTCGTACAAACTCCCGTCGGACACGGATGAGCTTAAGGCGGCCCGCGCGGCCGGGATCCAGTCCGCACTCATCCAGGCGGCACAAACACCCGCCCAGCTCGTCAAGCTGTCGGGCGACATCGTGGACCTTGCCACCGAGCTGTTCGACGTCGCCAACGCCAACGTCATCAGTGACGTGGCAGCGGCCGCCGATGCCGCCCGCGCAGCTGCCACCACGGCCCGCGTCAACATCGACATCAACGTCGTGGCGGTCAAGGACCCGGAGGCACGCGCCCTGCTTGCCCGGCAGACGGACGGTATAGAGGAAAAGGTGGTCCTGGCGGCAGATGCCCTCTCGGCCCGTGTGCGGGAAAGGATCCTTGGTTGAGCACCGCAGTACTCTCCGGAAAGCCTTTGGCCGCATTGTTCCAGCAGGAGGTTCAGGAACAGGTCCGGTCGCTTGAACTGGACGGCGTCCGACCGGTCGTGGCGGTGGTCATGGCGACCGCCGACGAGTCCACGCACTGGTACGTCCGTTCCATTGAACGGGCAGCGGAACGCGCCGGAGTCGGCTGCCGGATCATCGACCTGGGCCACGATGCAACGGAGCCGGTGCTGGCGAGCGTCCTGCGCGACCTGAGCGCGCAACCGTCCGTGAACGGCATCATCCTGCAAACCCCGCTGCCGCCCGGTGTCCGGACGGACAACCTGGTGGGCCTCATCGCCCCGGAAAAGGACATTGACGGCGCCAATCCTCTGAGCCTGGGACGCCTTGCAGTCGGGCAGCCGGCCTTTGCGCCCGCTACGGCGCGCTCCGTCGTCGAAATCCTGGACCATTACGGGATTCCCGTGGCTGGAAAGGGCGTGGTAGTGGTGGGCCGGTCCGCCGTCGTGGGCAAGCCGCTGTCCCTCCTGCTGCTGGCCCGGGATGCCGCCGTGACGGTCTGCCATTCCAGGTCGGGCCCGCTGGAACGCTACACGAAGGACGCCGATGTGGTGGTGGTCGCCGCCGGGCGCGCCGGGCTGCTTGCAGGCAGCCATGTCTCCTCCCGGACAGTAGTGGTCGACGTCGGCACGAACGTCCTTCCCGACGGCTCGCTGGTGGGTGACGTTGACGAAGCCAGTGTCACCGGGACGGCAGCGGCGCTCACCCCGGTTCCCGGCGGCGTGGGCTCAGTGACCACGGCTTTGCTGCTCCTTCACACCGTGGAGGCTGCGCGCAGGCAAGTGTCTTCGCCGCTGCCGGCCGGGGCCCTGAAGGCCCAGGCCCTGGAAGCCGCGGGCTAGGAAAGGCACAGCGTTAGCAACGGGTGCCCCGTTTTCCGTGAAAGGTGCTTCGATGGGCCTAAGACCTGGGGAGGTATTCCTCATCGAAGCACCGTTTTCGGAAAACGGGGCCCCACAACCGGCATGGTGCCGCGACTTAACAAGGAGGGGGCCCGGATGCCTGCCAATGGACTGACAGCCACCGTTTCCAGGAGCAGGGCTGCGCCTGGTCCCGTCCCGGAACGCGGGTGCATACCGTGGTCCGAAGCGCGCCATGTAGCCTTCGGCGCCGCCGGTCCGCTCCCACCCGTGGCCGTCCCGCTCGCTGAAGCCATTGGCCGGATCCTGAGCCGTGACGTCAGCGCGCTCCAGGACCTGCCGCACTATGCCTCGTCCGCGATGGACGGCTGGGCCGTGAACGGGCCCGGTCCATGGCTGCTGGCCGGATCCGGCCAGCAGCCCTCGCTCCCCCTTACAGACAACAGGTTCCTGCCTGCGAACAGTGCCGCTGTGATAGCCACCGGCGGTCTGGTGCCGCACGGCGCGGACGCCGTGCTGCGGAAGGAAAGCGGCCTGGCCGCAAGGGACCTCAACGGCAACCACGTCCTGACGCTACGCGCGGACGCGAAGGCCGGCGAGCCACGCAGCGGCCAGCACATCCGCCCGGCCGGGCAGGAAGCCCGGTCCGGTGACGTGCTCCTTCCGGCCGGAACCGTCCTTAATCCGGCGCACGTGGCGCTTGCTGCGGCGGCCGGGCACGACGCAGTACACGTCCGCTCCCGCCCCGGTGTCGCCGTCGTACTGACCGGGGCTGAAGTGGTGACGCAGGGTGTTCCGGCACCTGGACAGGTCCGCGACACCTTTGGCCCGCAGCTTGGAGCCGTGGTTTCACTCCTGGGTGGCAGTGCCGGCAGCCCGCAGAGAATCGGTGACTCGTTTGGCAGCTGGCTGGATGCCTTGGACAGCCCCATGCTGCCCGCTGGCGGGCACGCAGACGTCATCATCACCACCGGCGGCACCGGGAAATCCGGCACGGACCATTTCCGTGCCGCCATCGACGCCTTGGGCGGACAGCTGCTGGTGGACGGCATCGCGATGCGTCCCGGCCATCCGGCCGTGCTCGCCGGGCTTCCCGACGGGCGGTTCGTGATCGGTCTTCCCGGCAATCCCCTGGCGGCCATGATGGCCCTGCTCACCATCGGAGAACCCCTGATTGCCTCGCTTGCGGGCGCGCAGCTGCCTCCGTTGCACCTTGTGATGTCCGGCTGCGACATCGAGGGCGATCCGGGAAGGACACGCCTCCTCCCCTGCCGGTTCCTGTCCGGCCTTGCGTTCCCGGCCGAGCACACCGGCCCCGGCATGATGCGGGGGCTTGCCTGGGCCGACGCGGTCATGGCCGTTCCTCCCCAGGGCGTTGACTCGGGGGGACCCGTTCCTGTGCTCCCGCTTCCGTGGGCAGCACAACCAGAAACCGCAGGCACACCCGGGGCGCAAGGACGGAACACCGCATGGCACGCATGACCCAACGCCGCAAGATTCACCGCTTCCGCCTTGACGACGGCGGCACCGAGTATCCCGTCCGCTTCAAGGAGGACGTGCTCGCCGTCGAAGAGCCCCTCGAGATCCGCCTCAACGGCACCTCCTTCGCCGTGACAATGCGGACGCCCGGCGACGACTTTGACCTGGTTGCGGGATTCCTTGTCTCTGAGGGGGTGGTGCGCCACGCGTCGGAGTTGATTTCCCTGCGCTTCTGCGCCGGTACCCGGGACGGCGAGCAGACGTTCAATGTCGTCGATGCCCAGCTGCACCCTGACGTGGCGCTGCCGGACACCAAAAGGAACGTGTACACCTCGAGTTCATGTGGCATCTGCGGCACCGAATCCATTGACGCTGTCCGCAAGACCCAACACTTCGATCCGTCCCAGGATCCCGTCCACATACCCCTGGAAGTGCTTGCCGCGCTCCCGGATCGGCTGCGGGAGGCCCAAGCGGTATTCGACCGGACCGGGGGCGTGCACGCGGCCGGCCTGTTCCGGGTGGACGGAAGCGGACCGGAACTGCTGTGCCTGCGCGAGGACGTGGGCCGGCACAACGCTGTGGACAAGGTGGTGGGCTGGGCCCTGAGGGAGGGGCTGCTGCCTCTGCGCGGCACCGTCCTGCAGGTCTCGGGAAGGGCCTCGTTCGAGCTTGTCCAGAAGGCCGCCCTGGCCGGGATTCCGGTCCTGTCGGCAGTGAGTGCTCCGTCAAGCCTGGCGGCCGACCTCGCGGCCGAAACCGGCGTGACGCTTGTGGGTTTCAACCGCGGCACCAGCCTGAACGTCTACACCGGCCAGGAACGGCTGGCCCGACCACGTAAGGAGGCCACCATCCCAGCCTGACGCAGAAGTTTGCCCTGTCCCACCCCCTCAACAGGCATTCAGTACGACCAACCTGGGCCGTCTCCCTATCCTGACGGGTCGGGCCTTCGGCGTGCCCCGGAGCATGAAGCAAGGACGCTTACATACTTCTCCATATACAGGTCATGGTCTTGACAATGAGTGTGAGCTGGCGCACGCTTTTGTTGCATAGAGCGAACGTTGTTGATCATCACGGAACGAAGTCCCTCCGGACATTGCTCCTCCAGTCCCCCTGGGCTCCGCAGTGATGGTCCCGAACAGACGAACGAATCCATGATGGCCGATCCGCAGGGGAGCCCCGGCTCCCGCATTGGCCGCACAGCGTTGCCACCGTCGAGGTGGAGGCGTTAAATCACTAAAGGAAACTGTTTATGACACCCAAAGGTGGCAGCACCATCGATCAAAGCAGTGCGGAGCGCCGGACCCTCGGAGCGACGCCGAAATCATCTCTCGAGTCCTGCGGGACCAAATCGGCTGGCATCGACCCAGTCGGCCTCGTCCACCGGCCGCTAGAGGCTGCGGCCGTCCATGCGTCTAACAAACGGCGCTCTGGTGCCGTCAGCGGTTTGCGCTGAAGCCAGAAGGGAACGAATCTCAATGATCAATCCGACCAGGACACATGCCTCCGTCGACACCTCCAAAGCAAAAGAGACCAGCTCCAGGTTCAAACGCGGCTTCATGGTGCGGCTTGTCGCGGTCTTCATCGGCGGAATGTTCCTCGATGGTTACATCCTCGGAATCATCGGCCCCGTCACCGGATCCATGCGGTCAGATCTCGGGCTCGACGCACTATCGCTGGGCATGATCGCTGCAGGGCCGCTGGCTGGTATCTTCATCGGCTCCCCGCTGGCAGGCTGGGCTACTGACAAGTTCGGACGCAAGCCAATGTTCCTCGTGGACATGGGCCTGTTCCTGGTCGCCTCAGGAGCCCAATTCTTCGTAACCTCCGGAGACGGCGCCGTGATCCAGCTGGCCATCATCCGATTCATGATGGGCGTCGCGATCGGCGGCGAGTACTCAATCGGTGGGCCACTGCTGTCAGAGTTCTCCCCGCCCAAGCTCCGCGGACGGTTGCTCGGGCTGACCCTGATCGCCTGGTACGTCGGTTTCATGATGGCATTCATCATCGGTACGCTCCTGCACGACGCCGGCACCCCATGGCGCCTGGTACTCGGCACGAGCACCATACTGGCATTCGTTCTGTTCCTCGCCCGCATAGGCCTCCCCGAATCGCCGAGCTGGCTCATTACGAAGGGACGGCACAAGGAAGCACTCACGATCGCACACCGATATATCGAATCGCCGCAGATGCACGACAGCATCACCGGAGAGATGGATCTGAGGATGATCCAGGAGGCCGAAGCCGCGGAGAGTGGGACCAAAATCAAGAACGCCTCCTTCGGAATGCTGTTCTCGAGGCAGTACTGGCGCGCCACTATCTTCACTGCAGGTTTTTGGTTCTGCGCGGTCACTCCGTACTTCGCGATCGCGACCTTCGCCGACGACGTGCTCAACCAATTCGGCTTCGGCGGCGGCTGGGCCGGTGGAGTCGGCCTGTCCGCACTTGCGGTCGCGGGCGTTGTCACCAGCGTACTTCTGATTGACAAGCTCGGTCGCCGAATCCTCACTGTGCCCGGGCAGTGGCTCTGCGCGGGCATCCTGCTGGTCATCGGAGTATGGGGGAACGCACCAGCGATCCTCGTGCTCGTCCTGTTTCTCGCCTTCTCCTACTTCAATGCCGGCTACACCACGATGACCCAGGTCTATCCGGCCGAGGTATTCCCCGGCCACCTGCGCGGCGTGGGCATGGGCTTCGCCGCGTCCTTCAGCCGCATCGGAGCCGCACTCGGCACCTTCGCCCTGCCATGGGCGATCGCCAACATCGGCATGGGCGCAACCATGGTCGTAGCCGCCGCCGTCGCATTACTCGGCGCAGTCCTCTCGCAATGGCTCGCGCCTGAGACGAAGGGGCGCACCCTCGCCGAGATCGCAGCAAACTTCTCCCACTGACACCAGGACCGTACGGTCCAGGAAGATGCTGTAGCCGACATACCAGAGGCCTCCGCCNCAGCGGCGGAGGCCTCTTTTTTGCGCTTGGACTCAGGGCTGCGGCGCCTTGCAACAAAGCAGCAAAGCCTTGACATCTCATGTGAGCTGCGCCACGCTGTTGCATATAGTGATGCACGTTGCTGATAGCGAAGCGTCGCTGTCGACGGAAACGCAAGCCCAGAAACCCGAGGTACTCCCCGATGCACCAGGCATGCCCGGTCAGTGGACTGGCACCAGATGGGACCCTGCGGCTCACCATCTCCCAGATCATGCCGGTGTTCCACGCCAAGGCCAGGGAACTGTGGTCAACGGGTCCACCGACGCACCCAACGTTCCGCCAGGCCTGACATTGGACGGACGTGTCCAGCCCAGAACCTTCCGGACCGCCGGAGCCCAGCATCAACCAGGAGAACCAAGAATTATGAGCGCATCACCACGCGTCGTCATCATCGGCGCCGGCATCGTCGGCACCAACCTCGCCGACGAGCTGGCAAGCCGCGGCTGGAACGACATCACCGTCGTCGAGCAGGGCCCGCTGGAGCTCGCAGGCGGCTCCACGTCGCACGCCCCGGGCCTCGTGTTCCAGAACAACCAGTCCAGGACCATGACGGAATTCGCAACCTACACCGTCAACAAGCTGCTCGCCCTGACCAAGGACGGCCAGTCCTGCTTCAACCAGGTGGGCGGCCTGGAACTGGCCACCACTCCAGAGCGCCTGGCCGACCTCAAGCGCAAGATGGGCGTCATGACCTCCTGGGGTGTCGAAAGCCGGATCGTGGACGCCGACGAATGCGAAAAGATCTACCCGCTGCTGAACACCGGCAAGCTCAGCGGCGGCCGGGAGGTCCTGGGCGGCCTGCTCATCCCCACCGACGGCCTCGCCCTGGCCGCCCGCGCCGTACAGCTGCTGATCGAGCGCACGAGCGAACAGGGCGTCACCTACCGCGGTTCCACCACCGTCACCGGCATCGCCCAGGAGGGCGGCAAGGTCACCGGCGTCGAGACCTCCTCCGGAGTGATCCCTGCCGACATCGTGGTGTCCTGCGCAGGATTCTGGGGCCGTGAGCTCGGCCGGATGGTGGGCCTGGAGGTGCCGCTGCTGCCGCTGGCCCACCAGTACGTGGTCACCACGCCCCTTGCCGAACTCGAGGGCGTCAACGAGCTTCCGAAGGGCGCCAGCAAGCCCATTCTGCGCTACCAGGACAAGGACCTGTACTACCGCGAGTGGGGCGACCGCATCGGCATCGGCAGCTACGCCCACCGCCCCATGCCCGTAGACATGTCTGCACTGCCGAAGGTCCCGGCGGGCGAGATGTCCGACCACCGCATGCCCTCCCGCCTGGACTTCACCCTGGAGGACTTCGTCCCCGCATGGGAGGACAGCCAGGACCTGCTGCCGGCACTGCGCAGCACCGGAATCCAGGACGGTTTCAACGGCATCTTTTCCTTCACCCCCGACGGCGGCCCGCTCATGGGCGAGGCGCCGGACCTCGATGGCTTTTTCGTGGCCGAGGCCGTCTGGGTCACGCACTCGGCCGGCGTTGCCAAGGCCATGGCAGAGCTGCTCGTCGACGGCCAGCCGCAGACCGACCTGCACGGCTGCGAGCTGACCCGTTTCGAGAAGGTGCAGACCTCCGACGCCTACGTCAGCGAAACCTCGCAGCAGAACTTCGTGGAGATCTACGACGTCATGCACCCCCTGCAGCCGCGGGAATCCCCGCGGGACCTGCGCGTCAGCCCGTTCAACGTCCGCCAGAAGGAACTCGGCGCCTTCTTCCTTGAGTCCGCTGCATGGGAACGCCCGCACTGGTTCGAGGCCAACCGCGGGCTCCTCGAAGAACTTCCCGCCGAATGGCAGACCCCGGAACGCGACAACTGGTCCGCCATGTTCCACTCCCCCATCTCCGCCGCCGAAGCGTGGAAGACGCGTACCGCCGTCGGACTTTTCGACATGACGCCGCTGAAGCGCCTTTCCGTCACCGGCCCCGGGGCGCAGGCGCTGCTGCACCGGCTCAGCACGGGCAACATTGCCAAGAAGCCCGGTGCCGTGACGTACTGCCTGCTGCTGGAGCACGACGGCGGCATCCGCAGTGACGTGACGGTCGCACGGCTGGCGGAGGAAGACTTCCAGCTGGGCGTCAACAGCAACGTTGACTTCGACTACCTCCGCGTGGAGGCCCGGAAGCAGTCAGCGGCCGATCCCTCCCAGTGGGCGCACGTCACCGACATCACCGGCAGCACCTGCTGCATCGGACTTTGGGGCCCGCTGGCCCGCGAGGTCATCGGCAAGGTCAGCGAGGACGACCTCAGCAACGACGGCCTGAAGTACTTCCGCACGAAGCAGATCACCGTTGGGGGCATCCCCGTCACGGCCATGCGGCTCTCCTACGTGGGCGAGCTCGGCTGGGAGCTCTACACCACGGCAGAGTATGGGCTCAAGCTCTGGGACCTGCTGTTCGAGGCGGGCCAGGAGCACGGCATCGTCGCTGCCGGCCGGGGCGCCTTCAACAGCATGCGCCTGGAGAAGGGCTACCGGCTCTGGGGCACGGACATGACGTCCGAGCACCACCCGTACCAGGCCGGCCTGGGCTTCTCCGTCGCCAAGGACAAGACGGGCTTTGTTGGTGCCGAGGCCCTGGCGTCGCGCCGCGAACAGCCGGCGGCGAAGACCCTGCGCTGCCTGACGGTCGACGACGGCACGTCCGTGGTGCTGGGCAAGGAACCGGTGTACGTGGCCGGGGAAGCCGCTGGTTACGTCACGAGCGCGGCGTACGGCTTCACCATCGGCAAGCCCATCGCCTACGCCTGGCTGCCCTCATCGGTGACCGAAGGTGACGCCGTAGAAATCGAGTACTTCGGCCGGCGCGTGGCCGCCACCGTCACCGCCGAGCCGCTCTTTGACCCGGGTATGGAACGCCTCCGCGGCTGACCAGCCCCGGCGGCGGTTGAGCCGTCGAAACCTGGTGGGTGGACCTGCTTGAGACCGGCAGGCCCACCCACCTTTTTCGTGCCCCGGTCCTGGTGTCCCCTTTGAATGTCAGACCCTCCCCTGATGATGGGTTTATGGGGAAGGCAGCGGTGGTGAGGGCTTTTGGGGAGATCAAGGCTGCCCTTGCTGTGCTGAATGCTGAGGTGGACGGGGCCGGTTCCGGGCCTTTTTCTGCGACTGATCCGTTGTCTGGGTTGGCGGATGGTTGCCTGGATATTTTGGCCGGGTCCCGGGAGGTGGAGGCCGGGTTCGCGGGGTTGAAGGCGAAGGCGGCGGTGAAGTATTCGGAGACTGCTTTTGCTGTTGCGGGGCCGGACGTGCCGGTGGTGGCGCAGGAGATGGCGGTCGCGGCGGAGATCGGCTGCCTGCTGGCCCTTGGTCCGCGGGCCGCGGGCACGTTCCTGGGCACCTCCCACGCCCTGACCACCGGT
>NZ_JBQEQF010000022.1:0-82900 GCF_052046035.1 Paenarthrobacter sp. 22069
ACAGGTCCCGGGTGACGTCCCCGAGCAGTTCACCCAGGGACGCGTTGTCCGCTTTCACGTGCGCCGCGCTGGGCGGCGGCTCCGGAATCTGGCTACTCATCACAGACCACCCGTCTGGCCGCCCCGGGTGCGTTCCTGGTTAAGGGGATCATCCGCCAGGGGGTCTTCGGCGAGGGCACGGTCGCGCAGCGGGTCATCGGGCAGCTGGTTGCCGGACCAGGGTTCCTCCACCAGTTGCGGGCTGTCCAGGCCGCTGGCCGGGCCGGCCGCTTCCGGATAGCTGCTGCCGGGTGCACCGCCGTCGTAACCGGCGGTAGTGGTTGCCGGACCCGGCAGCTGGACCGGCGGTGGCGGAACCGTTCCACCGGCAACGGGATAGGACTGGTTGTACTGGTCGCCGTACGCAGTGCCGAAATACTGGCCGGACAGGCCGGCAGCGCCCGTGCCTGCCCCGCGGTTGGCGGAGGAATCGGGGGCGCCTGCGGTGAGGCCGCGGGTCAGGCGTCCGGCCAGGACGCCGGCGCCGGCCGCGAGGAGCAGGAAGGTTCCGGGGTTGTTGCGGGCGTACCGCTGGACCTCGGTCAGGAGATCGCCCGGCTGCCGGTTCTCCAGCCAGGACGCTACCGAGGAGGTGCGTTCTGCTGCCTGGCGGATCAGGTCGCTGGCCACGCCCTGCTGGTCCGGGGCGCTGGCCATGCTGTGCAGCTGGCTGGAAATGTTCCGGATGCCTTCGGCCGCCTTCTGCTGCTGCGTGCCGGCCTGGCTGGTCAGGCCCGACTTGGCCTGGTGCAGCAGGTCCTGGGCATTGGCCTTGGCCTCCTGCGCCACGTTCGCAGCCTCGCTCTTGGCGGTCTCCGCCACTCCCTGCGCCGCGGATGCAGCGTGTCCGGCAACATTGGAGGCCTCCTCCTTGGCTGCATCCGTGCGGGACGTACCCGACGTGTCCCCGGTCTGGACTCCGGTCGTCTGGGTGTAGCCTGGCTGGCTCTCGCCGGTGAGGGGAGTAGCGGCTGATGGGAAGGTGGCGGGTTCCCGCTCACCTGGAATTCCTGTATTGGCCGGAGGAGCGGTGTAAGCGGGGTCCTCGGGCCATTGGTTCTCTGTCATCTTCGCTCTCTTTCCAAGAAGGCCGGTTGTTGATCAAGAACCAGCAATACTGGCCGTAAAATAGTAAGCATGATTACCAATAAAAGGTAAGTACCCTTGCTAAGCGAGTTATAACGGTTCCAAAATGTCAGCCGGGAATGGCGAGGGCCTGCCCGGTCACAACGAAGTGGAAAGTGGTGGGAAACGTGGACACAGCTCCATGGGTATGGGTGTTGGTTGCCGTCGTCGTGGTGGTGCTGATTGTGGTGCTGCTCCTGGTCGGTGGAAGGCGCCGGAAGGCGATGCAGGAGAAGCGGGACCAGGAGCACCGGGAAAAGGCTGCCGAAATCCGGCGCGAGGCCCAAAATATGGAAATCGATGCCCGCGAACGGGAAGCGAAAGCTATTCGGGCCCGGGCTGACGCAGAGCAGGCCCAGGTGGATGCCGCGAGGCTGCGGCAGGAAGCCGAGAAGCGCAGCCAGGAAGCCCAGTCACTCCGCGGTGACGTTGCCAGCCATGCCCGGAAGGCTGACGAGCTCGATCCTGACGTCGGAACCGACGGCAGCGGGCGGGACCGCCGCGTGGAGCATGACGGCCGGGTGGCTGGCCGTACAGAGCACGATGGGGGACCGGTCCGTGACCAGGCTGCCGGCCGGGACGGGCACGGCCCGGACCTTGCGGGTCGTGACCGCGATGCCTACCGTCATGATGCAGTTCCAGCCAGCGACCCGGCCGGGCGGGGCGATATGAACGTCGAAGGTGTCGGGGCCGGTCGTGGCAGCGACCTGCAGGATGACTCTTTGGCCGACGTGGACCGCGCAGGCGCTCCGGGGGCTGAGCCGGGCCGGAGGCGGGAAGCCCGCGCTGCGGACGCTTCCGTCCCGCAGGATGTTCGGGAAGAAGAGGATCGCCGCACCGGCATCTAGCCCATGTCTGGCGGCCGGGCCGGCGCTCGCCCACCCCGTTCAACGGATCGGCGGCAGGCCTGCCCGCCTGGCCGCTTCGTCAGGCGCGGCTGCCCGGGCCGCTGCGTGGCTTGAGGACGGGGGAAGGGCTTACCCCTTCCCCCGTTCCCATGCCCGCAAGGACTTCCTGGACGGCGGCAATCGATGACACCTGCGGTTCCCAGCCGAGGATCCGCCTGGCGCGGCCGGTGTCCATGATGGGCGCCCCGGCCGCCATCTCCACCCAGCCTGAATCAGTGGGCTGGATCCGCGCCCGCCACGTGAGATCGACGACTGCGTGCAGCAGCCGCATGGGGATGGGAAGGATCCTTTTGGCCCCTAGGATCCTGGCAAGTTCGTGCGGATCCAGGACCGGCTCGGCCGCAATGTTGAACGCGCCGCTGGCGCGTTGGTCCACCACCCGCCAGTAGGCCTCGGCCACGTCGTCCGCATGGACCGCCTGGAATACCAGGTTGTCCGGGACCGGAAGTATCGGAATCCAGGGTTTCCGTGGCACGAACCGCGAAAGGAGCCGGCCCAGGAAGTACCTGCCGATTTCACTTCCCGCTTTTCCCTGGAAGATCAGGCCCGGCCGGAGCCTGGCAACGGCAATGCCTGGTTGGGCGGCGGCGAAGTCGTCCAGGAGCCGCTCCTGCTCGGCCTTGTGGCGGCTGTAATGCGAACCTTCCATCCCAGTGGCGGGCCACGACTCGTCCCGGCGCTGGTCCTTGCCTGCCTTGGCGTACGCGCCCACGGAGGATGCGCATACCACCTGCTTCACACCCGCTGCGGCTGCGGCTTCCAGGACGTTCCTGGTGCCGGTGACATTCGTCCGGTGCAGGAGGTCCAGGTTGTGGTTCGGTTGGATCTGCCACGCCAGGTGGACTACCGCATCAACCCCGGAAATCGCCTTCGCCAGCAGTGGCCTGTCCTGTTCCAGGCCCACGTCCAGGGTGTGCCAGTCGACGCCCTTGTAGGGTTGCCGGGAAGTGTCGGGCAGTCTGCGGCTGATTCCCACGAGCTGCAGGGTTCCGGGTTTCCGGGCTTCCTGGCGCTGCAGGTTGCGGAGCAGTGCTGTTCCGGCGTTTCCGCTGGCCCCGGTGATGGCAATGCGCATGGCAAGGACTCCTTGGCGGTTGGTTTGGGTGTCCCCTACATTCCGAGCGTACAGCGGAGGAGTGTTGTTTTATAAGCAACCTTATGATTTCCTACTTCTAAGTCTTGCCGCAGGCTTTCGGAACCAGACCGAGGGAAACCAAAATCCATGCCCGAATCCTTTGCCGCCCTGGCCGTGCCCGCTGCCTCTGCCCACCCCGGGCAGCAAGAGGCAGCGCAACAACAACACCTGCCAGCCGCCTCAGGACGGCTGCGCGAGACGTTCGAAAACGACCTTGTCCTGAGATATCTCGACCTCGCCGAAGCCCTTGCTGCACGGTTCGAGGCCCGCGGCCGCGAGCGCGCGGACCTGAACCAGGTGGCCTATCTGGGCCTGGTGAAGGCGGCACGCGGTTTCGACCAGGCCAAGGGTGAAAGTTTTCCGGCCTATGCCGCCCCCACCATCACCGGCGAACTCAAGAGGTACCTCCGCGACCGGACGTGGGTTGTCCGTCCACCACGGCACATCCAGGACCTGAGGACCCGGCTGTTCCGGGCGGAGCCGGAACTGACCCAGTCGCTGGGCCGGAATCCCAGCGTTGCCGAACTCGCCGGTGAGCTTGGGACTGATCCGGCTGAGGTGCAGGAGGCCATTTCGGCGTCCAGCAGCATGCACCCGGATTCCCTGGACGCCGTGAACCCAAACTCAGAGGCACCATCGATCGGGGAGGTGCTTGCCTGCCCGGAAACACCGCTGGAGCGGCTTGAAGAGTTGGCCTGCCTGCGGGAGGCGATGCAGGACCTTAGCGAGTCTGACCGGGAGCTTCTGTACCGCCGCTACTTCTGCGAGGAAACGCAGGTCCAGCTTGGAAAGCGGCTGGGCATGTCCCAGATGCAGGTGTCCCGCCGACTGGCCAAGGTGTTGGTGGAATTGCAGCGGCGACTGGAGTCAGGCACCCAGCCCTGCAGCCCCGAAACCGGCAACGGAACCAGGCCCCGCACGGCGACCGGCGACGCAGTTTCCGCCCACGGCACACCCTTCCGGCAGGTCCGCAGCGGCGGACACGCTGGCGCTGCCGGCAGCGGTGCCGGGCGCCGCCTCGGCGGAACATCCACAAGGTAGCCCGTTCCGCTAAACGGGTCAGGAAGCCCCTCCCGCCGCCGTCCGGCACGTCGTATGACGACGGCGGACCACGGCTTAACGGGCAGTCGTGCCCGCCTGCTTCGGGAGGCCGCGGGAAGTCCACGGAAGAGTGCCTGCCCCGACGAAATTCCTATCTTGCCTGTTCAGGGGGCCAAAAGAAGCTGCCCCGGCAGCCGAAAAAGAATGTGCCCGTGTTTAGGAGCAGCAGCAGGAGGGAACAGGTTCGTTATGGAAAGCTCTGAAACCTCCAAGCTCCGGGCTGTCCTGTTCGACAGGGACGGGACCCTTGTGGTCGATGTGCCCTACAACGGCGATCCGGGCAAGGTACGGCCCATGGCCGGCGCGAAGGAAGTGCTGGACAGCCTGCGCGCGAACGGCATTGCCACCGGAGTCATCAGCAACCAATCCGGCATAGCCCGGGGCCTGATCACTGAGGCGGACGTGGCAGCCGTTAATGCCCGGGTGGAGGAACTGCTGGGGCCTTTTGACGTGTGGGAAGTGTGTCCCCATGCGGAGCAGGACGGCTGTTCCTGCCGCAAGCCGGCTCCCGGAATGGTCCACAGCGCCTGCCGGAAGCTGGGGATCGAAGAATCGGAGGCTGCCCTGATCGGGGATATCGGTGCCGACGTGGGGGCGGCGGAAGCTGCCGGTGCCACGGGGGTGCTGGTGCCGACACCGGTGACGCGTGCCGAGGAGGTGGCCGCGGCGCGGCTGGTCGCCCCGGATCTGGCGTCGGCCGTAGGCCTGCTGCAGGAGACGCCCTGATGGGCCGCGTCCTGGTGGCACGGCTGGACAGCATGGGTGACGTCCTGCTGGCGGGTCCTGCCGTGCGCGCCGTGGCGAATGGCCGGCACCAGTATGGCGGCAGCTCGAACCATGTAGTGATGCTGTGCGGGCGCCAGGGTGAGGCTGCCGCCGGCATGCTCCCCGGCGTTGCTGAGGTATACAGCTGGGACAGCCCCTGGATCATGAATCCTGCGCCCAAAATGACCGGGCCGCACGCTGACAGGCTGATCGACTACGTCCGCAATTCACGCATCACCGAGGCCGTCATCCTCACGTCCTTCCACCAGTCACCGCTGCCGCTGGCCCTGCTGCTGCGGCTTGCTGGGGTGGAACGGATCACTGGCGCCTCAACGGACTTCGCCGGCTCGCTGCTGGATGTGCGCCTCAAACCGGGCGAGGACTTTCCCGAGGACCAGCCGGAGGCGGAAAGGGCCCTGGGTATCGCCGAGGCCGCCGGTTTCCGGCTGCCGGCTGGTGACGACGGAAAGCTGCGCGTCGGCTCCATCCCGGACGTGACGGATCTGGTGGGCGAGGAACCCTACATTGTTGTCCACCCGGGAGCCGCTGTCCCCGCCAGGGCCTGGCCCCCACTGCACCACGCCGCCGCCGTCGAACTCCTCCAAGGTGCCGGACACCGGGTGGTGGTGACTGGAGGGCCAGGCGAAAAGTCCCTGACGGCCACGGTGGCCGGGCCCTCGGCCCTGGACCTCGGCGGACGCACTGACCTCCCCACCATGGCCGGCGTCATGGCAGGCGCCGATGCCGTGGTGAGCGGCAACACCGGACCCGCCCACCTGGCCGCCGCGGTAGGCACACCCGTGGCGTGCCTGTTTTCCCCCGTGGTTCCCGCCATCCGCTGGGCACCCTACGGGGTATCCCTGGAACTGCTCGGTGACCAGAACGCGCCATGCCGGATGTCCCGCGCCCGGGTGTGCCCCGTCCCCGGCCACCCCTGCCTGGACTCGGTTTCGCCGGAGGAAGTGGTGGCGGCGGTGGAACGCCTCATCAGCGGAGTGAGCTCCTTCAGCACCCACGTCAGCACCCGTAGAAAGGCCCGCAACAGATGAGAATCCTGCTCTGGCATGTCCACGGTTCCTGGACGGACGCCTTTGTCCGCGGCCGTCATGAATACCTGCTTCCCGTCCTGCCTGAAGGCGGGCCCTGGGGGCTGGGCCGTGCCGGCAGGGACTGGCCGGAATCAGTGCGGGAGGTGGACCTGGCGGCGCTCGACGCCGAAGCCGTGGACGCCGTCGTCCTTCAACGGCCCGAAGAGATCGACGAAGTGGTGCGCACCCTGGGCCGGCTGCCCGGCGTCGACCTGCCGGCCGTCTTCGTGGAGCACAACACGCCCAAGGGCAACTTTCCCAACACCAGCCACCCGCTCGCGGAGCAAAGCAACATCCCCGTTGTCCATGTCACCCACTTCAACCGGCTTGCCTGGGACAACGGCTTTGCACCCACCACCGTCATCGAGCATGGAATCCCGGACCCGGGCCGGCTCTACACGGGTGAACTTCCCGAATTGGGCGTGGTGGTCAATGAACCCGTCCGCAGGGGCCGCGTCACGGGAACGGACCTGTTGCCGGCGTTCGCCTCCGTGGCGCCCCTGCAGGTCTTCGGGATGAAGACGGACGGGCTGGCAGCAGCCACCGGAATCGACGCTGCACGGCTGACGTCCAGGGGCGATCTCAAAACCCGGGACCTGCACCGGGAACTCGCGCGCTGCCGCGTCTATGTACACCCCATGCGCTGGACGTCGTTGGGGCTGTCCCTCCTGGAAGCCATGCACCTTGGCATGCCGGTGGTGGTGCTTGCCACCACGGAGGCCCCCAGGGCCGTGCCCCAGGAAGCCGGCATCGTCTCGGCCGATGTCGACGAACTGCTCCGTTGCGCGGAGCGCCTGATTGCCAATCCGGATGAAGCCCGCCGGCGGGGTCTCGCCGCCCGCGAGGCGGCGCTGGAGCGTTACGGCCTGGGCAAATTCCAGGACCGCTGGGATGAGCTGCTGGCGGACCTGCACACCCGGCCCCGGCACTCCATCAACCAACGGCCGGACGAGCGGATCCTTGTTCCGGCGCGGGAGAGGAAGACTCCATGAAAATCGCCATGATTTCTGAACACGCCAGTCCTCTGGCGGCACTCGGCGGGGTGGACGCCGGCGGGCAGAACGTGCACGTTGCCGCGCTCTCCGAGGCCCTGGCCAAGCGTGGCCACCACGTCACCGTCTACACCCGCAGGGACGCAACGGAGCTTCCCGAACGGGTCAGGGTGGGACGCCGCTTCGAGGTGGTCCATGTGGACGCCGGCCCCGCGCGGCATGTGCCCAAGGACGAGTTGCTGCCCTATATGGGAGAACTCGCCGACGGCGTGGCCAGGGACTGGGGACAGCAGCCCCCGGACGTGGTGCACGGCCACTTCTGGATGTCCGGCCTCGCTGCCCTGGACGCCGCCCGCCGCACCGACACCGGCTACCGGGTGCCCATGCTCCAGACGTTCCACGCTCTCGGGACGGTCAAGCGGAGGCACCAGGGCGCCGAAGACACCAGCCCGGAGGCCCGGCGCTGGCTGGAACCGGGCGTGGGACGCGCCGCCGACCGGATCATCGCCACCTGTTCCGACGAGGTCTTCGAACTCAAGGCCATGGGCATCGCCACCGGCAAGATCTCCATCGCGCCCTGCGGCGTGGACCTGGGCTTTTTCTCAACTGAGGGGCCAGTGGCCGCACGGAAGCGCCGCTACCGCATCCTCTCCGTGGGGCGCCTGGTCCCGCGCAAGGGCGTGGACCTGGTGATCCGGGCCCTCCCGTACCTCAAAGCGGCCGGGATCGACGACGTCGAACTCCTGATCGTGGGCGGCGGTGCTGACTCCGTCGGGATGCACGCCGATCCGGAAATCCGCCGCCTGCTGGGCCTTGCCGCGGAACTGGGGGTGGAAAGCCACGTGACTCTGCAGGGGCAGGTGTCCCGGGCCGAGATGCCCGGCATCTTCCGCAGCGCCGACGTGGTGGTGTGCGCACCCTGGTACGAGCCCTTCGGCATTGTGCCCCTGGAGGCCATGGCCTGCGGAGTGCCGGTGGTGGCAGCCGCCGTTGGCGGGCTGCGGGACACGGTGGTGGACCACGCCACCGGCCTGCACGTGCCACCCCGTGATCCGGAGGCCATTGCGTCCGCCCTGTCGCTGCTGCTCGAGAACCCCGCCTTGAAGAAGAAACTTGGCCAGGCCGGCGAGCGCCGGGCCCGCACCCGCTACTCCTGGGACCGGGTGGCAGCGGAAACCGAGAAGGCCTACCAGCTCGCCATCGCCGGCGTCCCGGCAGGTGTTGTACCCATGGAAGGAGCAGCACTGTGACTGCCGAATGGTCCCTGCGCGAAGCAGACCTGCGCACCCTGACCACGCCGCCGGCGCTGCCGGCCGTGCTCCCGGGCGCCACCTTCGTTGACCCGGCCAGTGCCGACGCCGTCCGGACCCACCTGGACAACGTGCTGCCGGCACTGGACTCGCTGCGCAGCCAGTCCGGCAGGCTCGCCGCCTGGGGCGTAGAGCTTGCGCAGCGCCTGCTGCGCGGACAGCGGCTCCTCGCTGCCGGCAACGGCGGGTCGGCCGCTGAGGCGCAGCATCTGACCGCTGAGCTGGTGGGCCGGTTCGATTCCGAGCGGGTCCCGTTCTCCGCCATCTCGCTGCACGCCGAGTCGTCCGCCGTGACAGCCATCGCCAATGACTACGGCTACGACGACGTCTTCGCCCGGCAGGTGCGTGCGCACGGCCGCTCGGGTGATGTGCTGATGCTGCTGTCCACCAGCGGCAGGAGCCCCAACCTGCTGCGCGCGGCGGAAGCGGCTGCCCGGCTCAACGTCACCACCTGGGCGCTCACCGGCAGCGGTCCAAATCCGCTGTCGGACGCCTGCGACGAGGCCGTGATGATCGACGCCCTGAACGCCAACGCCCAGGAGGGGCACCTGATCGCCCTGCATGCGGTGTGCCGGGCCTTCGACCTCGAGGTTGCCCGGCACACCCCGTCCCTTGTGCCGGGGCTCGCGAACGGGGGCCGGCCATGAGGATCGTTGTGGTGGGCGACGTGATGCTCGACGTCGACCTTTCCGGTGAAGCCACCCGGCTCAGCCCGGACGCCCCGGTTCCCGTGGTGGATATTTCCGGCGTCCGGCGCCGTGCCGGCGGCGCGGGCCTGGTGGCACGGATGCTGGCGCAGGACGGCTGGCCGGTCACGCTGGTGACAGTCATTGGGGATGACGACGCCGGCAGCCAGTTGCGCACGCACCTCGCCGGAGTGCGGCTTGTTGCAGGTACCAGCGGCTACCCCTCGCCGGTGAAGACACGCGTCCGCGCAGGCTCGCATCCGGTGGTCCGTTTCGACCAGGGATGCGAAAAGACGCCGGTCCCCGACGTGAGTCCCGCCATGCTTCGCGCTGTGGAGCAGGCCGGCGTGGTCATCGTTGCCGATTACGGTCGGGGCCTTGCAGCCAACCCGCAACTGCGGGACCTGCTGGCGCGGCTGGCCCGCCAGGTGCCCGTCATCTGGGACCCGCACCCCTCCGGCCCGGAACCCGTGCCCGGGGTGGCGGTGGTGACACCGAATATTTCCGAGGCCACGAAGGCCGTCCAGGCCGCCGGAAATGTTTCCCCCGCGGACCCCGCTGCCATTGCCGGCGTCCTGCTGGAGCGGTGGCGCAGCCAGGCCGTCATGGTGACCAGGGGCGAGGAGGGAGCCGTCCTGCTGCAACAGGACGGAGCCTCCGCGAAGGCCGTACCGGCTCCGCGGGTGGAGGCGGGGGACCCCTGCGGAGCCGGCGACCGGCTGGCAGCCAGCCTGGCCATTCACCTCCTCGCAGGACGCGACCTGCCTGAAGCGGCCGCCCTGGCGGTTCATGACGCCGCCGATTTCCTGGCCGCCGGGGGAGTCGCGGCCCTGCCTGATACCAGTGTGGAGGATGGGCCCGAAGGCCAGAGGCCTGAACCGGCCTCACGCCGGCGCACCACCGAACCGCTGCTGCTGGCCCGCTCCATACGCGAAAGCGGCGGAAAGGTGGTGGCCACCGGCGGCTGCTTCGACCTGATCCACGCCGGACACATCCGGTCCCTCACCGCGGCCCGGGAACTGGGCGACTGCCTCATCGTCTGCCTGAACTCAGACGATTCCGTGCGGCGCCTCAAAGGACCCGAGCGGCCTATCATCGGCCAGCACGACAGGGCGGAACTGCTCCTGGCGATGGAATGCGTGGACGCGGTCATGGTCTTCGACGAAGACACCCCCGAAGCCGCCCTGGCCCGCCTCCGCCCCGATATCTGGGTCAAGGGCGGGGACTACAAGGGCGCCCGCCTGCCCGAAGCAGAGCTCGTGGAAAGTTGGGGCGGCCGCTGCCTCACCGTCCCGTTCCATCCCGCCCGCTCCACCACCGGCCTGGCGGCTGCGCTCGCCAAGGTGAGCTGACCCAGCCTGGCCCTGACTTGTTCTCCCCACTGAAAGGAACACCATGACTGCAGAATCAACTGCACCTGCCTCCACCACGCCCGGCCGCGTCCTGGTGACGGGAGGCGCCTCCGGACTGGGCGCCGCCGTCGTCGAGGCCGTCCTCCGTTCCGGCGGCACCCCGGTGGTGCTGGACCGCGACATCAGCAGCGTCTCCGGCGTGAAGGCGTTCGAGGTGGACGTGGCGGACCGCGCAGCCGTGGAGCATGCGGTCCGCGAAGCCGCTGACACCCTGGGCGGCCTGGATGCCGTGGTCACCGCCGCCGGCATCGACCGCTGCGGCAAGTTGGCCGACGTCGAAGCCGCGGAGTGGGAAAAGGTCATCGGGGTCAACCTGATGGGCACGGTTTCCGTAGTGCGCGCAGCCCTGCCCTACCTCAAGGAAACCCACGGCCGCGTCGTGACTGTGGCCTCCACCCTGGGCAAGCGCGCCGTTGCCGACGCCACCGCCTACTGCGCTTCCAAGTTCGGTGTTGTGGGATTCAGCCACGCGCTGGCTGCGGAAACGGGCGGCGAAATCGGTGTGACCACCATGATCCCCGGCGGCATGAAGACCCGGTTCTTCGACGACCGCACCGAGCAGTACAAGCCACAGGACGATTCCAGGCTCAACGACCCCGCCAACACGGCGCAGGCAATCCTGTTCGCCCTGAACCAGCCCACCGGCTGCGAGGTCCGCGAAATGCTGATCTGCCACGAGGAAGAGGGCTCCTGGCCCTAAACCGGAAGCGCCATCCACTCCTGGTGGCCACAGCAGGCCCACCAGCTCTGACACACCAGCCCTGAAAGGCGGGAGGAACACCATGCCAACCACAGTCACCGAAACGGCCGCGGGCAGCGGGACAACCAACGGTTCCGGCATCACCATCCAGGACCCGCGAACCGGTGAAGTGCTTTGGACCGTGCCCGAAGCGGAGCCGGACGCCGTGCGGGATGCCGTGAACGTAGCCCGCAGCGCGGCACCCGGCTGGGCGGCAACTCCTCCCGCCGGGCGGGGCGCCGCACTCCGGGCGGCAGCCAAGGCCCTCGACGCTGCCGCCAGGGAGCTCGCCGGGCTGAACGCCAGCGAAACCGGCCGCCCAGAGGACGAGGCACTGGCAGGAATTGGTGCCGCCGTGTCCACGCTCGAGCAGTATGCCGAACTGGGGCCGGTCCACCGCGGCCACAGCCTCCGCGGCAACCGGCTCGCCACCGATTACACCCTTGCCGAGCCGCGGGGCGTCGCCGTCCTGCTGACCCCGTGGAACGATCCCGTGGCCGTGGCCTGCGGCTTGATCGGTGCGGCGCTGGTCACCGGCAACACCGTCATCCATAAGCCGAGCGAGCGCTGTCCGCGGCTGGGGGAGGCGCTTGGCGAGGTTCTGGCGGCGGCGTTCCCTGCGGGCGTCTTCCTGACCCTCTCGGGCGGCGCCGGGGTGGGTGCGGCACTGGCGCAGGCGGAGGTGGACGTCATTGCCCACGTGGGGTCCAGTGCCTCCGGTGCCCGGATTGCCGGCGCCGGGGCCCTGACCGGCGCCCATGTGATCAGGGAAAACGGCGGCAACGACCCCCTCCTGGTGGACCGGGACGTGCATCCGTCATGGGCTGCCGAACAGGCCGCCATTGGGGCCTTCAGCAACAGCGGCCAGATCTGCACCGCGGTGGAGCGCATCTACGTCCATAAGGATATTGCCGCCGAATTCTGCAAGGCGCTCGAAGCCGAGGCCGCCCTTCGGAACAGCAACGGCACAGTGGCCCCGCTGGTAGACCGGCGGATGCGCGACGCCGTGCACGCGCAGGTGGCGGAAGCCCTGGAGCAGGGGGCGCGGGCCGTAGAAGGGGGCACCCTCCCGGACGGGCCCGGCTCGTTCTACCCGGCCACCGTCCTGCTCGGCTGCACCGACGGGATGCAGGTCATGACAGAGGAAACCTTCGGCCCCGTTGCCCCGGTGCAGGTGGTGGACTCGTTCGACGACGGCCTGCGCCTGGCATGCAGCGGCAGGTACGGGCTTGCCGCCACAGTCCTGAGCAGCAACATCGCGCACATCCAGCAGGCCGTGGCCGCGCTGCCGGTGGGAACCGTCAAGGTCAACGCGGTCTTCGGGGGCGCCCCTGGAGGCGCAGCCCAGCCCCGCGGCGAAAGCGGTGCAGGTTTCGGCTACGGCCCCGAGCTGCTGGACGAGTTCACCCAGGTCAAGGTGGTGCACATCAGCGCACCACCAGCGCCAGCGGACCCCGGCACGGGATCCGTCATCGATGAACAGGACCTGCCATGAGCACGTCCCCGGACTCCATTGACCTCTCCACCCAGCGGGCGCTGTCCGACTGGCTGCCGGGCCGGTTGGCAGCGGAACAGCTGTCCGTCCTGGTGATCGGGGACGTGATGCTGGATGGCTGGTGGAGCGGCAGCATTGAGCGGCTGTGCCGGGAAGCCCCCGCGCCCGTGGTGGATATCCAGTCCCGCGAATCGGTCCCCGGCGGTGCGGCCAACACCGCCATGAACCTCGCCGCCCTGGGGGCCAAAGTGGCGGTGGCAGGAATCATCGGCTCCGACGACGCCGGCGAGGACCTGCGCAACCAGCTTGCTACCGCGGGCATCGACGTCCGGGACCTGCAGACCCACCCGGACATGATCACCACCACCAAGATCCGGATCAGCAGCGGCGGCCAGGTGATGCTGCGCCTCGATGACGCGGCCAGAACTGTGCCGGCCGACGCCCTCGAAGCGCTCGCCGCCTCGGTGCGTGCCGCCGTCGACGGCCGGGACGCCGTCCTGGTGTGCGACTACGGCACCGGCGTGCTGGCGGATCCCGTCCGGACGGCACTCGCCGAGGCCCTTGCAGGCAGCCGTGACGGTGGGGGGCGCCCGCTGGTGGTGGTTGACGCGCACGATCCACGGCCGTGGGCCGCCCTGCAGCCTGACCTGGTGACCCCGAACGCGCAGGAAGCCGCGCGGCTGCTGGACCGCAAACTCCCCGACGGCCAGGAACGGGTGGAGGCTGTGGGGGCGGAGTCGGCGGCGTTGCTGGCAAGCACGGCAGCACGCGCCGTGGTGGTCACCCTGGACCGGGACGGCACCGTGCTGCTGACGTCCGACGGGGTG
The DNA here is from genome assembly GCF_052046035.1 of Paenarthrobacter sp. 22069. Classification (NCBI taxonomy): domain Bacteria; kingdom Bacillati; phylum Actinomycetota; class Actinomycetes; order Micrococcales; family Micrococcaceae; genus Paenarthrobacter; species Paenarthrobacter sp. 22069. Next base: position 13,623 of record NZ_JBQEQF010000022.1, read on the forward strand.
CGGCACCGGACGTGGGCACGGCCGGCGGCCGAGAAACAGGCGTCGGGGGCAGGCGACACATTCGTGGCGGCCTTGACCCTGGCCCGTGCTGCCGGGTTGCCGCTGACTGCCAGCCTGGACCTGGCACAGTCGGCGGCAGATGTGGTGGTGCACCAGCCGGGCACGTCTGTCTGCAGTACAGCCCAGCTCAGCCGGTACCTGGAGGCCTTCGCGGACACCGCCCTCTCTGAAGAGGAACTGGAGCGGCAGATGCAAGTGCACCGCGCCCAGGGGCAGCGGATTGTGCTGACCAACGGCTGTTTCGACGTCCTGCACAGCGGCCACACCCGGTACCTCAACCAGGCCAAGCAACTCGGGGACATCCTGGTGGTGGCGCTGAACAGTGATGATTCGGTGCGCCGGCTCAAAGGCGCCGGCAGGCCCATCAACACCATGGCCGACCGGGCGGCGGTGGTGGCCGCGCTGAGCTGCGTGGATTACGTCACCGTGTTCGATACCCCCACGGCCACGCCACTGATCCGGCGGCTTCGTCCCGAGGTGTACGCCAAGGGCGGGGACTACACCCCTGAAATGCTGGCGGAAACCCCCGCGGTGGAGGAGTACGGGGGCCGCGTGGCCATCCTGGACTACGTGGCGGAACGGTCCACCACCGCCGTGGTCAACCGCATCCGGGACGGCGAAGGGGCAGTGCCCACCAACTGAAGGGGCAGTGCCAACCAACTAAGGTTGAAACATGACTGAGGCGTGGCACGGGTAATGGCAAAACGCGGAAGGTCGGGGGCCCGGAACAGCATCCGGGCGGCTGCAGGCGTGGTGGAGGTGCCCAAGGGGGCAGCTGTCGACGGCCCGGTGGAGGGTGTCTACTACGTCGACACCGGCGACTGTGAGCTGATCGCGGACCAGGACAACTCCACCGGCTGGCTCCTCAAAATCAACGGCGTGATGAGCTCGCACATCGACCTTGCCGATCCGCTGTTCCTGGACTTCGAGTACATGCGCTGGATGGCGGCACTCATTGAGTCCCGCTGGCCGCGGCAGGACGAATCCTCCGCGAAGCGCGGGGGGCAGGAACATCGGCTGCGGGGGCTGCATTTGGGTGGCGGGGCCTGCTCCATGGCCCGCTACTTCGCCGCCGCCTACCCCGATGCCCGCCAGGTGGTGGTGGAGCTGGACGGGAAGCTCGCCGAGTACGTGCGCGGCTGGTTTGACCTTCCCAAGGCGCCGCTGCTGCGCATCCGGGTGGGGGAGGCCCGGGCCGTGACGGAGACCCTTACCGCCCAGACCCGGGACTTCATCATCCGCGACGTCTTCGCCGGCGCCCTCACCCCGCGGCCGCTCACCACGGCGGAATTCAACCAGCACGTCAAACGGGTCCTGGCCCCGGGAGGCCTCTACGTGGCGAACTCCGGTGACGCCCCGGACCTAAAGAATGCCCGGGAAGATGCGGCCACCATCGCCGCCAGCTTCAAGCACACGGTCATCATCGCCGATCCCGCCATGCTCAAGGGCCGGCGGTACGGGAACATGGTGATGGCCGGCAGCGACGTGCCCTTTGGCGACGATCCGCAGCTCCGCCGCAGGCTCCTCGGCGGGGCCGTCCCGGCACACCTCTGGGACGACGCGCAGGTCCGGGCCTTCGCGGCCGGGACCCCCGTCCGCCACGATTCACCCCCATCGATTGCTGGGTAATCGTCGTTTTCAGCGGTCAAAACGGCAGTCACGGAGCAGTCGATGAACCTTGGGCCTTGCCCAGGAGTGCTTCGCGGTGTTCGGCCATCCGGTCCCGCAGGGCCTGCACGACGGCGGCCACGGCCGGGCGGCGCAGCGAGTCCGGGCGCAGGACCATCCAGTAGGGAAGCAGCTCACCGATCCTGTCGGGCAGCAGGCGCACCAGGTCGTCGTGGAGGTCGGCCATAAAGCACGGCAGGAACCCGACGCCCGCGCCGGCCCGGGTGGCCTCCACATGGACGAACACGTTGGTGGAGGTCAGGCCGTCCCGCATGGCAGGAACCAGCCGCCGTGGTGCGTCCAGGTCGTCCACCTGCAGCATCGAATCCACGAAGTAGACCAGCGGGTGGGCGTTGAGTTCGGCCACGGTGGCCGGTGTCCCGTGCTCCGCCAGGTAGGCGCGGGAGGCGTACATCCCCAGCCTGTAGTCGCCGAGCCGGATGGCTTCCGCCCGGTGCACCTGCGGCTCGCCCACCACCACCTCGATGTCCAGCCCGGACCGCTGCTGCAGCGCCCGCCGGGTCATGGTCACCACCTCGACGCTGAGGCCGGGATGCCCCCGCCGGAGACGCGCCACGGCGGGGGCAACAATGTAGGCGCTGAAGCCGTCTGTTGCGGTCATGCGGACCACGCCTGTTACGGGGTCCGGTGCCTGGCCGGCCGGCCCCAGGGTGCCCATCACGGCCTCCACCTGTTCGGCCGCCCGCACGGCCCGTGCACCCAGCTCGGTCAGCTCCCAGCCACCCGCGGCGCGGGACAGCACCCGGCCGCCCAGCGACTTCTCAAGCGCGGCGATCCTGCGTGAGACCGTGGTGTGGTTCAAGCCCAGGGCCTGTGCCGCCGTCGTGAATTTCGCCGAGCGGGACACTGCCAGAAGGACCAGCAGGTCATCAGGATTCGCATTCATATCTGCAATTGTGCACACCTTGACTGCCTCTTTGGCCATTGAAGTGCATCCTTTGTGCAGCAATACTCATCTGAGTCACTTGTGCTGGAGATCACAGCGCGTGTCAATGTGGACACTAGGAGAAGCAATGAGCGTAGAGCAGCGCCCGGCCAACAACGCCGGGCATGCACCCGAAGGATCAGGACTGAAGAGGATTGTTGCCGCCTCCATGGTGGGCACCGTTGTGGAATGGTACGAGTTCTTCCTCTACGCCACCGCCGCCACCCTGGTCTTCGGCAAGTACTTCTTTCCGTCAACGGGCAATGACCTGGACGGAATCATCCAGGCGTTCCTCACTTACGCCGTGGGCTTCATCGCCCGTCCCCTGGGCGGCATCGTGTTCGGCCAGATCGGTGACAAACTGGGCCGCAAGCCCACCCTGCAGCTCACCATCGTCATCATCGGCATCTCCACGTTCCTGATGGGCTGCCTGCCCGGCTTCGCCGACATCGGATACCTGGCCCCCGCGCTGCTGGTGGCCCTGCGCTTCATCCAGGGCTTCGCGCTGGGCGGCGAATGGGGCGGCGCCGTGCTCCTCGTGGCCGAACACAGCCCCAACAAGACCCGCGCCTTCTGGTCCAGCTGGCCCCAGGCCGCCGTCCCGGTGGGCAACCTCCTGGCCACCCTGGTGCTGTACATCATGTCCACCACCCTCAGCAGTGAGGCGTTCCTCGGCTGGGGCTGGCGGGTGGCGTTCTGGCTCTCCGCCGTCATCGTCTTCGTGGGCTACTACATCCGCACCAACGTCAGCGAGTCGCCCATCTTCCTCGAAGCCAAGGAACTGGTGGAGAAGGAACAGGCCGTCAGCTACGGCGTCTTCGAGGTCCTGCGTAAGTACCCCAAAGGCATCTTCCAGGCCATGGGCCTGCGGTTCGCGGAAAACATCATGTACTACCTGGTGGTCAGCTTCGCCATTGTGTACCTCAAGAGCGTGCACAAGTACGACACTTCATCGCTCCTGCTGGCGCTGCTGATCGCCCACGTCATCCACTTCGCCATCATTCCGCAGTACGGCCGCCTGGCGGACCGGATCGGCCGCAAGCCCGTCTACCTCGCGGGCGCCATCCTCGGTGCCACCTGGCCGTTCTTCGCCTTCCCGATGTTCGATACCCGGAACGCAGTGGTCATCGTCCTGGCAGTAACCATCGGCCTGTGCCTGCACGGCCTGATGTACGCGGGACAGCCGGCGATCATGGCCGAGATGTTCCCCACCCGCATGCGGTACTCGGGCGCATCCCTCGGCTCGCAGGTCACGTCCATCTTCGCCGGGTCCCTGGCTCCGTTGCTGGCCACCCAGTGGCTGAAGGACACCGGGTCGTGGGTGCCCACCGCCATTTACCTGGTAGTGGCCTGTGCCATCACCACCGTGGCCGTGCTAAGCCTGAAGGAAACCAAGGGCGTCGCCCTGGAGGATGTGGACCGGGAGGACGCCGCCCGCGAAGGTCTGCTGGCCGGGCACCGGTGACCAGTCAGCGCTGCAACCCTTGGACCTAGTAGGCATAGAAGGAGAACTGCAATGGACAACACGTTGAACGGACGCAAGGCGCTGGTCACCGGCGGCGCAAGCGGAATCGGCGCCGCGACCGTACGCGCACTTGCCGCACATGGGGCGAAAGTGGTGGTGGCCGACGTCGACGCCTCCGCCGCGGAGAAACTCGCCGATGAGGTGGGCGGAAGCGTCTGGGAAGTGGACCTGCTGGACACTGAGGCGCTGGCCGGGCTGGGCCTTGACTGCGACATCCTGGTCAACAACGCCGGGATCCAGCGCATCAGCCCCATCCAGGATTTCGATCCCGCGGATTTCCGCAGGATCATCACCTTGATGCTGGAGGCGCCATTCCTGCTGATCCGTGCCGCCCTGCCGCACATGTACGCCAACAAGTTTGGCCGCATCATCAACGTCTCCTCCGTGCACGGCCTCCGCGCATCCCCGTTCAAGAGCGCCTATGTTTCCGCCAAGCACGGCCTGGAAGGGCTGAGCAAGGTGACCGCGCTGGAGGGCGGGGAACACGGTGTCACCTCCAACTGCATCAACCCCGGCTACGTCCGGACGCCCCTGGTGGAAAAGCAGCTGGCGGACCAGGCCAAGGTGCACGGCATCCCCGAGTCCGAGGTCCTGGCCAAGGTGATGCTGACCGAATCGGCCATCAAGCGCCTGGTGGAACCGGAGGAGGTTGCGTCACTGGTGGCATGGCTGGCGTCCCCGGACGCCGGCATGGTTACCGGTGCCAGCTACACCATGGACGGCGGCTGGTCCGCGCGCTGAAGCCCGCCTGCCGGCCAGCCTTAGCGCTAGTCCAGGGGTTTGACCAGGCGGTGGTCGAAGAAGAAGATGCCGTAAGCAGTCTTCACGCCTACTGACCGCCGGTCCTGCCATACGACGACCCCTTCGCGCCTGCCGCTGAAGGGGTCGTCGCCTATGACGGTGTCACCCAGGCGGTAAGGGCAGCGGGGCCCTAAAGCCCCTGCCACCCCGACCCAGGCCTTGGCCAGGAAAGCGCCGAAGCTGATGGGCCGGCCCATCCCGGAAAAATCCTGTGCGTAGCCCTTGGCCATATGACCAACTCCTCCACGCGGCAGCCTGCCGCCTGCTAACGGTCCTGGTCGGCCGAACGCTCCCAGCGGAGGATCGTCCTCCCATTCCGGCCGCCACCGTACGCACACGGTAGGCGCTATTCACACCAGTCACACCAGTAACAGGTACTCGTCTTCCGGGAAGGGGCTACTTGCCGTTAATGCATGGGCTACTTGCCGTTAATGATGTCGTCCGCGTTTTCGAACGCCCAGGCGACCAGCGGCACCAGAAGCGCGCTCAATTCGTAGCCCCGGTCCGTGAGGCTGTAGTCCACGCGCGGCGGAATGACAGACTGGGCCTTCCTGCTCACCAGGCCGTCCCGCTCCAGTGTCTTCAGTGTTTGGGCCAGCATCTTTTCGCTGATGCCCTCCGCCCGCCGCCGCAGGTCGCTCCACCGCTGTTCACCTTCCGATAGTGAAAGCAGGATCAGGACCCCCCATTTGCTGGTGATGTGGTCAAGCAGCGTCCGGCTGGGGCACCCCGACGGGAACACGCCGTCGGCAAAGGCCTGGGGGAGGGGAACGGCATGAGCTGTGGCGTCCATGCCAACCAGCTTACCTATAGGTCAGTACCTTACTTCAAAGTGCGTACTAACTTTCGGGAAGCTTTCTTCCGGGCCCCGGGTTGTGACCCGTGACAGAGTAAAACCCCTGAAAGGAATCATCGTGAGCATTGTTGTTACGGGCGCCACCGGCCAGCTGGGCCGTCACGTCCTGGAAGCCCTCCTGGAGCGGGGCGTGCCCGCCGCGGAGATCGTGGCAGCCGGCCGGTCCGTTGAAAAGCTGGATGACTTCGCTGCACGCGGGGTCCATGTACAGCCCATGGACTATGCCGACGCCGGTTCAGTTGCCGCTGCCCTGAAGGGTGCCAAGCGTGTGCTGCTGATCTCCGGCAGCGAAGTTGGACAGCGGGTGGACCAGCACCGCACCGTCATCGAAGCCGCCAGGGCCGAGGGCGTGGAGCTGCTTGCCTATACCAGCATCGCCAACGCTGACACCACCGCCATGTTGCTGGCCGACGAGCACAAGGCCACCGAGGCCCTGCTGCGGGAATCGGGTGTTCCCTTCGTCCTGCTGCGCAACGGCTGGTACCTGGAAAACTACACGGAACAGCTTCCCGGAACCCTCGCGCAGGGCGCGGTGGCAGGAAGCGCGGGTGACGGCAAGGTCAGTGGTGCCTCACGGGCCGACTATGCCCATGCAGCTGCCGCGGTCCTGGTGGCCGACGACCAGGCCGGCAAAGTCTACGAACTGGGCGGCGACGACGCGTTCAGCATGGCCGACCTCGCGGCAGAAATCAGTGCAGCGACCGGCAGGACCATCAGCTACAACGACCTGCCGGCGGAGGAGTACGCGGGGCTGCTGACCGGGGTGGGCGTGCCGGGTGCTTTCGCGGAGATCCTGGCGGATTCGGACCTCGGCATTGCGCGCGGTGACCTGCTGGTCAGCAGCGGTGACCTCCGCCGGCTGATTGGACGGCCGACGACGTCCCTCGGCCAGGCGGTACGGTCAGCCGCTGCTGCGGCCTGACAGGGCGAAATGCCCGTAAGGTGCCCGGTCCCTGTGGGGCCGGGCACCTTATTTTGTTCAGCCGGCGTTTCAGGATTTTGATCCCGCCAGGGCCAGGGTTCCGCCGAGGCCGATCATCATCGCCCCGCCCACCGCCTCCACCGCCGGGACGCGCCGGGGTGAACGGACGAACCACACACGCGCCCATCCTGCCGCGATGGCCCACAGGCTGTCCGAGACCAGCGCGATCAACAGGAAGACTGCGCCGAGCAGGGCCAGCTGGAACGGAATGTTGCCGGCGGGGTAGTCCACGAACTGGGGCAGGATTGCCACGAAGAACACCACCGACTTGGGGTTGGTGGCGCCTACCAGTGCCCCTTGGCGTACCAATGTCCAGGGGCTGGAAGGCGGGGGCGGCGCGGGTCGCCGGGCAGGATGCCCCCGATGGCGGATGGTCCGGATCCCCAGGAACACCAGGTAGGCGGCACCTGCAAACTTGACGATGCTGAAAAGGACCACGGATTCGGCCACCACCAGGCCCACGCCGAGGGCCACCGCGATGACCTGGACCAACTGGCCGGTCGCATTTCCGAGGACAGTAAGGACGCCGCCCCGCCACCCCAGCGCAAGGGAACGCCCGATGACGAACAGCACGCTTGGGCCGGGGATGGCGATCAGGACTACGGATGCCACGGCGAATGCCACGAGGCTGGACACGGGAACCATGGCTGATTCTAGCCCCGGGGCCGGGATTCCGGCGCCGGTTGTTTCGGCTTAGCTGCCCGGGCCGGAGGCGACCACGGGCAGCGGCGACGTCTCGTCCTCAAGGTGGGCCCGCCGTCGTCCATCACCCGTGACCCACAGGCGGTAGGCCAACACCAGCAGGCCAAGCCACACTGCCCCGACGTACAGGGCTATCCGCGTGTCCTCGAAGGCACCCAGGACCGCGATCACCAGCGCCATGAAGGCGATGGTGAGGACGGACGCTGCAGGCCACCACGGAGACGGGAATTCCGACGCCGCCAGGCCCTTGCGGGCAATTTCCCGCTTCATTGCCACGTGGGAGGCCAGGATCATGACCCACACCCAGACCGTGGCAAAGGTGGCGATCGAGGCAATCACCAGGAACACGTCCTCCGGAATCACCGCGTTGAGGACCACGCCCACCAGCAGGATTCCGGCCATCATCACCACCGTCATCCACGGAACCCCGTGCCGGGAAACCTTACCGAAGACGGCGGGGGCGTGCCCCTGGTTGGACAGCCCGAAGAGGATCCGGCCCGCACCGAAGATGTCGCTGTTGATGGCTGAGAGCGCGGCCGTGATCACCACGGCGTTCAGGATGTGCGGTGCAGCCGGGATGCCGAGGCTGCTGAAGATCTGAACGAACGGGCTGCCGTTGCTGCCCACCTCGTTCCAGGGGAAGAGGCTCATGAGTACGCCCAGGGTGAGGACATAGAACAGCAGGACGCGGACGGGGACGGTGTTGACGGCTTTGGGGATGACCTTCTTGGGATCTGCCGCTTCGCCGGCCGTGATGCCCAGGGTTTCGATCCCGCCGAAGGCAAACATCACCACGGCAAAGGAGGCCAGGAGGCCTTCGAATCCGTTGGGGAACAGGCCGCCGTGCTCCACCAGGTTGCCCGGCCCGGGCGCTACGCCCGAGTCGCCGGCCTGGAAGCCGAAGGCAATGATGGCTGCGCCGCCGGCGATCATGGCCATGATGGCCGCGACCTTGATCAGCGAGAACCAGAACTCGAGCTCGCCGAAGACCTTGACGCTCAGGAGGTTCAGCGCGGCCAGGAAACAGATCACCGCGAGGACCCAGATCCAGCGGTCCACCTGGGGGAACCAGAAGCCCATGTAGATACTGAAGGCCGTGACGTCGGCAATGGCTACGATGGCCATCTCGAATACGTACGTCCAGCCTGTCACGAAGCCGGCGAGGGGGCCGAGGTAGCGGCCCGCGTATTGGCTGAAGGAACCGGAGACAGGATGCCGCACGGCCATCTCGCCGAGGGCCCGCATAACCATGAACACCGCGGCGCCGCCGATGATGTAAGCCACCAGGACGGCGGGTCCCGCCTTCTGGATGGCGGAAGCGGAGCCATAGAAGAGGCCCGTGCCGATGGCTGAGCCCAGGGCCATGAAGCGGATGTGCCGTACGTTCAGGCCGCGGTTGAGGACGCGTCCGACGGCGTCGGCCGGCTTCTGCCGGTCGGCCGGACTGTCGGTCCGGGTGGGGGTTGGAGCTGGTTGCATGGAAATACCTTCTCGTCATTGGGAGGGGAGCCGCTAACCAGCAGACCATTTTCCGCGCCGCCGTGATGAGGCTCACGGCGGCTTGGTGTCTTTCATCTCAGACTGTGCGCTTCGCCTTTTCGCGGTGGACAGGGGTATGGGTTCCGGACTACCCGCCGCATGTCTGGTATTTCAGACATTGCTCCCAACAGCGGGCTGCCAGGAAGGCCGGAGAGGGCGCAAGCTTTAAGTACGGGATACCGGACAGAGCTACCAAGAAAGACCCCTCCAGCCCATGAGCACTGCACTAAGCACTGAGACGCAGGCGCCCCGCGCGGCGGCCAAGGCGTCATCAAAAGTTCCGGCCGCTGAGAACACCCTGAGGATCCTCAAGCTGCTGGCTTCCCGGAGGGGGCCGATGGCGGCTTCGCAGATTGCCTCGAGCCTGGACCTGCCCCGGTCCAGCGTCTACCACCTGCTGGGCGTCATGGAGGCCAACGGTTTCGTCCTCCATCTGCACGAGGAGCAGCGCTACGGGCTGGGCATCAGCGCTTTCGAACTCAGTTCCGCCTACTCCCGGCAGGAACCACTGTCCCGGCTGGGCCGCCCACTGCTTGCCTCGCTCGTGGACGCGATCGGGGAGAGTGCGCACCTTGCCGTCCTGCACGGCCGGGATGTCCTGTACATCGTTGAGGAACGGGCGAAGAACCGCCCCTCGCTGGTGACCGACGTCGGCGTCCGGCTTCCCAGCCACCTCACCGCCAGCGGCCGCGCGATCCTTGCAGCCCTGCCCAAGTCCCAGGTACGGGCGCTGTACCCGAACGCCGCCGCCTTTACCGCCAGGCATGAGGTGGAGGGCGCGATCATGAAGTATTCCGCGCTGTCCTCACACCTGGACCAGGTGCGGCAGCGCGGGTACGCCACCGAACACGGCGAGGTGACCCCGGGCTTTGGTTCCATTGCCGCCGCTGTGACCGACCACCTGGGGTGGCCCACCGCCGCCGTGGCAGTGACCTTCCTGGAGGACAAACTGCCCGCGGAGGAGTGGCCTGTCCTGGCTGCCCGGGTCCAGAAGGTGGCCAATGAACTCTCCGTCCGCATCCACGGGCGTCCGGTCAAGTAAGCCTCTGGGCCCGGCCGGCCACGCGGCTCGGCGCGGCAGTCGGCAGGGCCTTGGCGGGCGTCTGGAATACCGGACAGTACCCCGCCGAAACCCCTGTGAAGCCCGTCGGCCAAGGGCTTTAGTTGATACAGAACTTCTTTCCCCCAACCGACACCACACGAAGGAGCCCATCATGGCACCCGCCGATTTCACCACCGGTGCCCGCCCGGTCAAAGCAGCCCGCGGCACCGAGCTCACCGCAAAGTCCTGGCAGACCGAAGCGCCGCTGCGCATGCTGATGAACAACCTGGACCCCGAGGTCGCAGAACGCCCGGACGACCTGGTGGTCTACGGCGGCACCGGCCGCGCCGTCCGCTCCTGGGCCGCGTTCGACGCCATCACCCGCACCCTGGAAACCATGGAAAAGGACGAAACCCTGCTGGTCCAGTCCGGCAAGCCGGTCGGCATCTTCCGCACCAACGAATGGGCACCCCGGGTACTGCTGGCCAACTCCAACCTCGTCGGCGACTGGGCAAACTGGCCCGAGTTCCGCCGCCTCGAGGCAGAGGGCCTGATGATGTACGGCCAGATGACCGCCGGCTCCTGGATCTACATCGGCACCCAGGGCATCCTGCAGGGCACCTTCGAAACCTTCGCCGCCATCGCCCGCAAGCTCACTGGCGACGAGAACGGAACCCTCGCCGGCACGCTGACCCTGACCGGCGGCTGCGGCGGCATGGGCGGCGCCCAGCCGCTCGCCGTCACCCTGAATGAAGGCGCCTGCCTGATTGTCGACGTCGACGAGACCCGCCTGCGCCGCCGCGCCGGCAAGCGCTACCTGGACGAGGTGGAAACGGATCTCGACGCCGCCATCGCCAAGGTGCTCAAGGCCAAGGAAGAGCGCCGCGGCTGGTCCGTGGGCTACGTGGGCAACGCCGCAGAAGTCTTCCCCGAGATCCTCCGCCGCCACCGGGCCGGCGAACTCACCGTGGACATCGTCACCGACCAGACGTCCGCCCACGACCCCCTGTCCTACCTGCCCGAGGGCATCTCCGTGGACGAGTGGCACCGTGAAGCCGAGGCCGATCCGGAAGGCTTCACCAAGAAGTCGCAGGCCTCCATGGCCCGGCACGTCCAGGCCATGGTGGAATTCCAGGACGCCGGCGCCGAAGTATTCGACTACGGCAACTCCATCCGCGACGAGGCCCGCAAGGGCGGCTACGAACGCGCCTTCGCGTTCCCCGGTTTCGTCCCTGCCTACATCCGGCCGCTCTTCTGCGAAGGCCTGGGTCCCTTCCGCTGGGTGGCGCTGTCCGGCGACCCCGAGGACATCCGCGTCACCGATGAGGCCATCAAGGAGCTCTTCCCGGAGAACAAGCATCTGCACCGGTGGATCGACGCCGCGCAGGAGCGCGTCGAGTTCGAGGGCCTGCCCGCCCGCATCTGCTGGCTGGGCTACGGCGAACGCGCCAAGGCCGGGCTGCTCTTCAACCAGCTCGTCAAGGACGGCAAGGTCAAGGCTCCGATCGTGATCGGCCGTGACCACCTGGACTCCGGCTCCGTCGCCTCCCCGTACCGCGAAACCGAAGCCATGGCGGACGGTTCCGACGCCATTGCCGACTGGCCCCTCCTGAACGCCCTGCTCAACACCGCCTCCGGCGCCACCTGGGTGTCCCTGCACCACGGCGGCGGCGTCGGCATCGGCCGTTCCATCCACGCCGGCCAGGTCTCGGTCGCCGACGGCACCGACCTCGCCGCGCAGAAGCTCGAACGCCTCCTCACCAACGATCCCGGCATGGGCGTCATCCGCCACGCCGACGCCGGCTACGAGCGCGCCCTTGACGTCGCCAAGGAACGCGGCGTCCGCATCCCCATGCAGGAATCCCGCTAACCGAGCCCCAATTCCACATCGATTGCTCCGTAACTGCCGTTTTGAGCCTCCAAAAGGGCCCTTACGGAGCAGTCGATGAAACAACACAAGGAACTTAAATTGACCACGATTACCCACGAACCTCTGACCGTCACCCTCGGCTCCGTCGGCGTCACCCCCGAAGACGTGCTCGCCGTCGCTCGCCATGGCGCGAAGGTGACCATCGCTCCGGACGCCCTGGAGACCGTCGCCAAGGTCCGGGCCCATATCGATGACCTCGCTGCCAGCGATGTCCCCGCCTACGGCATCTCCACCGGCTTCGGCGCCCTGGCCAACCGCCACATCCCCAACCAACTGCGCACCCAGCTCCAGAAGTCCCTGATCCGCAGCCACGCCGCCGGCATGGGGCCGGCTGTGGAACGGGAAGTGGTCCGCGGCATCATGTTCCTGCGCGCCAAGACCCTGGCGTCGGGCCGCACGGGCGTCCGCCCCGTGGTCCTGCAGACCATGGTGTACGTCCTCAATGCCGGCATCACCCCGGTGGTCCGCGAGTTCGGTTCGCTGGGCTGCTCGGGCGACCTCGCACCCCTGTCACACTGTGCCCTCGTCCTGATGGGTGAGGGCGAGGCAGAAGGGCCCGACGGCGTGACGTACGGCGGGCGGGGCGAGCGGCCCGTCGCCGAGCTGCTGGCAGCGCACGGCATCGAGCCGGTCGTCCTGGCTGAAAAGGAAGGGCTGGCGCTGGTCAACGGCACGGAGGGCATGCTGGGCATGCTCCTCATGGCCATCGCCGACCTGCGCCAGCTGCTGGCGACGGCGGACATCACTGCCGCGCTCAGCGTCGAGGCCCTGCTGGGCACGGACCAGGTGTTCCTTCCCGAACTGCACGCCGCACTCCGTCCGCACCCCGGCCAGGCAGCCAGCGCGGACAACATGCTGCGGGTGCTCTCGGATTCGCCCATTGTGGCCTCCCACAAGGTGGGCGACTCAAGGGTCCAGGACGCCTACTCCCTGCGCTGCGCCCCGCAGGTTGCCGGCGCGGTCCGCGACACCGTTGACCACGCCGAACTGGTGGCCACCCGGGAACTGGCCGCCGCCATCGACAACCCGGTGGTCCTGCCCGACGGCCGCGTCAGCTCCAATGGCAACTTCCACGGCGCACCGGTGGCGTACGTCCTGGACTACCTGGCCATCGCCGTCGCCGACCTCAGCTCCATCGCCGAGCGCCGGACCGACCGGATGTTGGATCCCGCCCGTTCCCACGGCCTGCCCGCTTTCCTCGCGGCGGATCCCGGGGTGGATTCCGGTCTGATGATCGCCCAGTACACCCAGGCCGGCCTGGTGTCGGACAACAAGCGGCTCGCCGTTCCCGCATCCGTGGACTCGATTCCCAGCTCGGCCATGCAGGAGGACCACGTGTCCATGGGCTGGCACGCGGCGCGGAAGCTGCGCAAGGCGGTGGAGAACCTCCGCCGGGTCCTGGCCATCGAACTGGTGACCTCGGCACGGGCCCTGGACATCCGCACCCAGCTCTCGGGCGGCACGCTGACACCGGGACCCGCCGGCGCCGCCGTCGTAGCCGCCCTCCGTGGGGTGGTGGACGGGCCGGGTACGGACCGTTTCCTGTCCCCGGAACTGGAAGCGGCTGACAGGCTGGTGGCCTCCGGTGACGTGCGCCGGGCAGCGGAATCCGCCGTCGGGCCACTCGCCTGACACCGAAGAATCTTCAGCCTCCGCTGCTTTCGCGTCCAAGGGGCGGAATTTCCGGCGGCGCGGCGCACCGCGGCGCCGGGAGTGTAGTAGAACTGAAGATGTAGTGAAAGTCACATCAAAGAAGCTGTGGCGGCAGAACGATACAAAGGGGTAGAAGTTCACATGAAAGCACGTGGGGCAGTCCTGTCGAGGCGCAATGCCCATTCCGCTGCGGTGTCCAACTGGAAGTCCCTCCAGGCTGGAGACCGCGTCGAGATCATCAAGCATGCGCATGTAGTGGCAGCCGGGGAGGTTGAAGAGGTGTCGCAGAGCGGCAACGTCCTCTGGCTGGTTCCGGCCGGACCGTCAGGCCCGGCGGAGAAGGAACTTTTCCTCAAGTCCGACGGCGTCCAGGTCCGCCGCGCCTAGGATCCTTGCCTTGGCCTACACAAAACCCCGCACCGCCCTTAGGGCGTGCGGGGTTTTCTGTTGGCGGGGCCGGCACATACGGCGGACAGCCCGCCGGAAGCCGGCCGGCTGGCGCTCAGGCGGCGATGGACTCGTACGTCTCGCCGAACGGTACTGATTCGTCCAGGGCCACGGTGTAGCGTCCCGGGTGCAGCCTGGTGACCAGGATGCCGCAGGTGGCGTCCTTTGCTGCCACCTCAATCAGTTCGGCGACCGCCCCTTCCAGTCCGGCGTGGACCTCCCTGGCGCTGGCGAACTCCAGGTCGATGGACCGCGGGGCCGGCCCTTCGGTGGCCCCGGCAGCGGCGGGGACCCGCTCCATAGTGGCTGTAGTCATGTACTGAACTTTCTGTGTTTCGTGCCAGGATGGCTCCGTCATTCTACCGACTGCTCCTGCCATATGTCAGATGACTGCCCTATTTGGAGCCTTGGTTGCCAGTCACAAAGCGTCCGTTCGCGGCTCCGGGTGGAATCGACGACCATGGAAAGGGGCCCCTCAGGTCCACGTGGGCGCCCCCTTGATCGGGCGGCCCCCTTAGTACAGCTGGAGGAGTGTTCGGTATGAAAATCATGCGCCTGGGCGAACATGGCAGGGAGCAGCCGGTTGTGCTGGTTGATGCGGTTGACGGTTCACCGCGCTGCTTCAGCCTTCTGCCCCTTACCAATGACATCGACGGCGGGTTCCTTGCTGCCGGCGGCGTAGACAGGGTCCGGGAGGCTTTGGCGGCGGGGGAGTTGCCGCTGCTCGAGGAGGCCGGGGCATTGCGTGTGGGTTCACCCGTGGCCAGGCCCGGCACCGTGGTGGGCATCGGCATGAACTACGCAGCCCACGCCGCGGAATCCGGCGCAGAGCCGCCCTCAGTGCCCGTTGTCTTCCTCAAACCAAGCAACACGGTCACCGGCCCGTATGACCCGGCTCCGCTCCCGCCCCGGTCCACCCAGTACGACTGGGAAGTGGAACTGGGCATCGTCATCGGCCGGGAGGCCGGCTACCTCGGTTCCACGGAAGAGGCGGCGGCCTGCATCGCCGGCTACGTCACGGCGAATGATTTCTCGGAGCGGGAATACCAGTTGCCCGGTGCTGCGGGGCAGTGGACCAAGGGAAAGTCGCTCCCGGGGTCAACGCCCCTGGGCCCGTGGCTGGTTCCGGCGCAGGATATCGACGGCGGGAACCTTCGGCTGCGCAGCTGGGTCAATGGGGAGCCGCGCCAGGATTCGTCGTCGTCGGAACTCATTTTCGATGCGCCCACGCTGGTCCACCACTGCAGCCAGTACATGCGCCTGGAACCGGGAGACGTGATCCTTACCGGGACCCCGCAGGGCGTGGCGCTCAGTGGCCGTTTCCCCTACCTCCAGCCAGGCGACCTGGTGGAGGTCGAGGTGGAGGGCCTGGGCCGCCAGCGCCAGGAACTGTTCCGGACGCCGGCGGCCGTTACCGCCTAAGCAGACTCCGCGGCTAGCTTGCCTTTACTGCCAGGACCGGGCAGTCCGCTTCCAGCAGGATGCGCTGGGATGTGCTGCCCATGATGAGCTTGCCCACCGGGGTGCGGCGGCGCAGGCCGATCACGATCAGGTCGGCGTTGTGTTCCTCGGCAGCATCCAGGACCTCGGCGGCGGCGTCGTGGCCCCGGACCGGCCGCTTGATCATGTATTGGATGCCCTCGCCCGCCAGGCGCTGCTCGATGTCCTGGATCCCGCCCTCCGGCGCGAACCGGCTGTCCACGGCGGCCTCGCCCTTGGAGGAGTTGATCAGGACCAGGGTGCTGTTGCCCTTCCGGGCTTCGGCGATGGCCTGCGTCAGGGCAGCTTCGCCCTCGGGGGTCGGGACGTATCCCACAACGACGGTCATGTTGTTTCCTGTTCTGCTGGAAATGGATGGGGCGGCTGTTCAGTCACTGTAGTCCGCCGCGCCGGAATTGGCCGGAACCAGCGGCTTGCGCTCCGGACGGTTCCGGCGGAACAGCTTGTAGGCAAAGGGCCAGAGCAGGATGACGGCAATGATGACGTAAATGCCGACGGCGATCGGCTCACCCAGGAGCCCTGCCGGATCGCCTGCGCTCAACTGCAGGGTCTTGCGGAGCTGGCCTTCGATCCGTGGGCCAAGGATCACGCCGAGGATCAGCGGCAGCACGGGGAGCCCGAAGCGCCGCATCATGAACCCGAGCGCGCCGAGGATCAGCAGGATCACCAGGTCGAACGCCTGCAGGTTGACCGAGTA
The DNA here is from genome assembly GCF_052046035.1 of Paenarthrobacter sp. 22069. Classification (NCBI taxonomy): domain Bacteria; kingdom Bacillati; phylum Actinomycetota; class Actinomycetes; order Micrococcales; family Micrococcaceae; genus Paenarthrobacter; species Paenarthrobacter sp. 22069. The sequence goes on from NZ_JBQEQF010000022.1 coordinate 29,971, forward strand.
GGCACCCAGCGTCGCGAAGAACAGGATGCCCGCGTACAGGTAGGGCCGGGGCAGCTGCAGCAGCTTGGCCCACAGTGGCGCCAGCGGCAGGTTGATGATCAGGAGCAGGAAGTTGCCGATGAACAGGCTCGCGATCAGCGCCCACACCAGGGGCCCCTGGCTTTCAAAGAGCTGCGGACCCGGCTGGATGCCGTACGAGGTGAAGGCGGCCAGCATCACGGCCGCGGTGGCATTGGTGGGCAGTCCCAGCGCCAGCATCGGGGTCAGGGTACCGGCAGCCGCGGCGTTGTTGGCGGCTTCCGGGCCGGCCACGCCTTCGATGGCACCCTTGCCGAACTCTTCGGGATGCTTACTGAGGCGTTTTTCCGTCACATAGGACAGGAACGTGGGGATCTCGGCGCCACCGGCGGGCAGTGCGCCAAACGGGAAGCCGAAGGCGGTGCCGCGCAGCCACGGCTTCCAGGAGCGCTTCCAGTCGGACTTGCCCATCCAGGGCTGGCCCACGGGAATGGCATGCAGGGGGGTGCGGCGCAGGTGTGCTGCAACCCAGAGCGCCTCGCCCACCGCGAAGATGGCCACGGCCACCACCACGATATCCAGGCCGTCCGCCAGGAGCGGCTGGCCGAAGGTCAGGCGGCGCTGGCCGGTGACCGAGTCCATGCCCACCAGTCCGATGGCCAGCCCGAGGCCCAGGGACGCGAAGCCGCGCAGCCGGGAAGAACCCAGCACAGCGGTCACCGCCAGCAGGGCCAGGACCATGATGGCGAAGTAGCTGGGCGCGCCAAGGCTCACGGCGAACTTCACCACGATCGGCGCGCAGACGGCAAGCAGCGCCGTGCCAATGGTGCCGGCGACGAACGAGCCGATGGCCGCCGTCGCAAGCGCCTGCGCCGCCCGGCCCGCCTTTGCCATCTTGTTGCCCTCGATGGCGGTGACCACCGAGGACGATTCGCCGGGCGTGTTGAGGAGGATGGAGGTGGTGGAACCGCCGTACATGCCGCCGTAGTAGATGCCGGCGAACATGATGAAGGCGCTGGTGGGTTCCAGGGCATAGGTGACGGGAAGCAGCAGGGCGACGGTCATGGCCGGGCCCAGGCCGGGCAGGACGCCGACGGCGGTGCCCAGGATGACGCCGATCACGGCGTAGAGGAAATTCATGGGGGTGAGGGCGGTGGCGAAGCCGTCCATCAGGGAGGACCAGACGTCCATTTAGAGGATTCCTTCCAGGAGGCCGGCCGGCAGCGCAATGCCCAGGCCGAGGTAGAAGCCGTAGAAGGTCAGCAGGGAAAGTGCGACGGAGATCAGGCCGTCCCGGACGTAGCGGCGGCTGCCGAGGGCCAGGACGCTGCCCCAGAACAGGACGGTTCCGGCGATCACCCAGCCGGCCCAGTCGATCAGCAGGATGTTCAGGATGAAGGCCCCTGCCAGTGGCAGGACGGTCTTCCAGTCGGCGGGGTGCGTCAGGTCTACGTCCTCGCCGCCTTCAGCCTCGCCCTTGCCGCCGCGCAGCACGTTGATGGCCAGCAGCACGGCGCAGACCACCAGCATTCCGGCCACGATGAACGGAACGGTTTTGGGCCCGACCGGATCGGACTTTGAATACGGGGTTGCCAGGCCGTTGGCGTCCAGGAAGACCATGACGCCGGCCGCCCCGAGCAGGAGTGCGACTCCCAGCTCGGAGCGGCCTTTGAGACCTGTGGTCAGGGAGGTCACGCCAGCCCAAGCTTGGTGAGGACGTCCGCCACGCGCTTGTCCTGCTCGGTCAGGAAGGACTTGAACTGGTCACCGGTGATGAAGGCATCGGTCCAGCTGTGCGTCTTCAGCGCTTCCTTCCAGCCGTCCGTGCCATGCATCTTTTCCAGGGCCGCGATCAGGGAAGCCTTGTCCTTGTCGCTGATGCCCGGAGGGGCCACGACGCCACGCCAGTTGGTGAACACCAGGTCGATGTTGGATTCCTTCAGCGTGGGTGCATCCACGCCGTCCAGGCGCTTCTCGCCACTGGTGGCCAGCACGCGGACCTCGCCGGACTCGATCTGCTTCAGGTACTCGCCGGCGCCGGAGGCGGCAAACCCGAGCTTGTTGCCGAGGATTGCGGGCAGGAGGTCACCGCCGCCGTCGTAGGCAACGTAGTTGACCTTGGTGGCGTCGATGCCCACCGCACCTGCCAGCTGCATGGGCAGCAGGTGGTCCGGGCCGCCGGGGGAGGAGCCGCCGCCCACGGCAATGGAGCCGGGATCGGCCTTCCAGGCCTTCACCAGGTCATCGATGGTCTTGTAGGGGGAATTTTTGCCGACCATGATGGCGCCGGGCTCTTCGATGAGGCGGGCCAGCGGCGTGGTCTCGGTCAGCTTGGATTCGGACTTGTTGGTGTAGCTGGCACCCACGACGCCCAGCCCCATCAGCATGGCCAGGTCACCGTTGCCCTTTTCATTGACAATGCGGGCCAGGCCCACCGTTCCTCCTGCGCCTGCCAGGTTGAAGACTTCGGTGTTGGTGGAGATTTTCGCGTCGTCCAGGACCTTCGCGGCAGCGCGGGCGGTGGTGTCATATCCGCCGCCCGGGGAGTTGGGGACCATGATCTGCAGGCCGGTGATGGGTCCGGCAGCAGCGCCGGAGCTTTCTGAACCGGTGGAGCTCTTTCCAGTGGCACCGCAGCCGGTGGCCATCAGGGCGATGCCGGCGGCGACGGCGGCAACGCGCAATGCGCGGATCTGGCGCATGTGTTCCTCTTCTCTCAAAAACAAATCAGACCAGCACCGGCTGACTAGGGGTTCCGGCGCCTTGTGGTTCCGATGCTAGGGGCGGCCGTGACGCCGATCACTCTTGTGTACGCAGAGAAAGTTGTGTTCATTGCGTTCACGTTTCCAAAACCCCACGGCCGCCGCGCTGGAGGCTTTGGGATATAGTTCCCGGTACCACCCCGGCCCTGCGTCCCATCTTTGTGCGCGCAGTGGCAGCCGGCCAAAACCGCCGCAGCCCGGCCTGAATCCCAACACCAGGAAGACCATCGTGACTCGACGACGAGGAATGTCCCTTGCGGGGCAGTACCTTCTGCTGCAGTTGCTCATCGTCCTGGCCGTCCTGGTGGGCGTGGTGGCCATCTCGCTTGCCCAGTCCGCCGCGGCCTTCGAACGGACGGAGGGCCGCCGTGCCCTCTCCGCCGCGGAGGCCCTGGGCGGCAATCCCGTGGTGCGCGAACTGCTGCCGGACGCCGAACCGCGGGGCGGGGCGGTGCTGCCCTCCGTGGCGGAGTCCGTGCGGATCGTCTCCGGCTCATCACGGGTGGCGCTGGCAAGGGTGGACCGGACCGTGGTGGCGTCCTCGGACCCCAGCATGGTGGGCGAGCCGCTGGAGCTCGGACCCAGCAGGGTGATGGAAGGCCGGGCCTGGACGGGGGTGGTGGGCGGTACTCCTGCCCCGCTCCTGTCCGCCCACGTTCCCGTCCTTGACGACACCGGGCGCATGATCGGGATCGCCTCCATCAGCCGGAACTACCCCACGGTGCTGGAGCGGCTCGGCGACGCCGTCCCCAACCTCCTCACCTACCTGGGCGTCGCCAGCGTGCTGGGCATCGCCGGCTCGCTGCTGCTCTCGCGCCGCGTCAAACGGCAGACCCTGGGCATGGAACCCAGCGAGATCACCAGCCTGGTGGAGAACCGCGAAGCCATGCTCCACGGACTCAAGGAGGGCGTGGTGGCGCTGGACCTGCACGACCGGATCACGGTGGCCAACCACAGTGCCCGCGCCCTGCTGGGCCTCCCCCCGGACTGTGTGGGCAAACGCGTGGCAGGCCTCGCCGTCGAACCCGCCCTGAAGCAGGTCCTCACGCGCGAACAGCCCGGACCGGACCAGCTGGTGCTGGTGGGGGACCGGCTGGTGGTGATGAACCGGGTGCCCATCCAGTCCCGCGGCAAGGTCATCGGCTCCGTGACCACACTTCGCGACCGCACCGAACTTTCAGAGCTCGAGCAGGAACTTGGCACCACCCGCACCGCCACGGACACGCTCCGCGCCCAGGCGCATGAGTTCGCCAACCAGCTGCACGTCATTTCCGGCCTGATCCAGATCGGCGAATACGATTCCGTGGTCCAGTTCGTCAATGGCGCCACGGTGGACCGGACGCGGCTCAACGATGAGGTGACCGGCCGGATCAAGGACCCTGCGCTCGCCGCCCTGCTGATCGCCAAGTCGAGCCTTGCCGCCGAACGCGGCGCAGCCCTGCAATTGGACCCGGCATCCATGCTGGACAAGGTTGACGACGCCCTGTCCCGGGACCTCACCACGGTGGTGGGGAACCTGGTGGACAACGCGTTCGACGCCGTCACCGGGCTTCCGCACGCAGCCGTCAGCGTGCTGGTGGAGGGCAGGGCGGGGGACGACGTTGTGGTGACGGTGCGGGACAACGGTCCAGGCGTCCCCGGTGGCTCAAACGACCACATCTTCCGCCAGGGATTCACCACCAAGGAACCTGGACCGGCGGGCAGCCGCGGGTTCGGGCTGGCGCTGTCCCGGGTGGTGTGCCGCCGCAGTGGCGGGGACCTGGCCGTTGCCAACGATAATGGGGCTGTCTTTACCGCCGTGCTGAAACGAGCGGTGCTGAAACGAGGGAGTGTCCAGCCATGATCAAGGTGCTGATCGTCGACGACGACTTCATGGTGGCCAAAGTGCATGCCGGCTTCATCCAGCGCACACCCGGCTTTTCCGTGGTGGGTGCTGCCCATACCGGCGCCCAGGCGGTGGCCGAGACGGAACGGCTTCAGCCGGACCTGGTCCTGCTGGACATCCACCTGCCGGACATCAACGGCCTGGACCTGATGCAGCGGCTTCGGGCGGTGGCGCCGGAACTGGACGTGCTGGTGATCAGTGCCGCCCGCGAGGTGGAAACCGTGCGGAAGGCGCTCCGGGGCGGCATCGTCCACTACCTCATAAAGCCCTTTTCGCAGACGGACCTGCAGGAGCGGCTGGAGCACTACCGCAGCGCCTACCAGGGCCTTGATGCCGCCAAGGACGTGGCAGAGCAGTCGGACGTGAACCGGGTCTTCGGCCTGGACCGTTCCGAGCGGCCACTGCCCAAAGGCTGCAGCATCGAAACCTTGAGGCTGGTGGAGGCTGCCCTCAACGCTGCCCCGGGCGATGTTTCCGCGGCCGAAGTCGCCGAGGCGCTGGGCACCTCCCGGGTCAGCGCCCGCCGCTACCTCGAGTACCTGCACGACGAAGGAACGCTGGACGTGCGGCTCAAGTACGGCGTGGGGCGGCCTGAACGGCGGTATGTGCTGAAGGTCTGATGGGGCCGGGGCCGTCAGCGCAGCAGGGTGTCCACCAGCCGGGCAGCGGTCTTGGCGGTCCGGCTGTCCACGTCGAACGCCGGATTCAGCTCGGCCACGTCAACGTGCAGCAGCTTTCCGCTTCGGGCCACCTGCCGGCATACGGCCGAGATGACGGGCAGCGGCACGCCGTATGCTGCGGGCGCGCTGACCCCTGGAGCCACCGCGGCGGGCAGCACATCGAGGTCTATGGTCAGGTACAGGACATCAATGTCCGCCAGGAAGCCGGCCACGAAATCCCGGACCCGGTCCGCGTCGCACTCCTCGTCCAGCAGGTACCGCACGCCCAGCTTGTCGGCGGTGTCGAACAGGACCCGGGTGTTGTTCGGCTGGGAGATGCCGAGGACGGCGTAGTGGAATTCCCGCCCTGCGTCGGCTTCCGCGCGTGCCATCTGCAGGAACGGGGTGCCCGAGCTGGGTATCGGCTCGTCCCGGAGGTCGAAGTGGGCGTCAAGGTTCAAAATGCCCAGGCGCTGCCCGCTGAGGACGGCCGGGGATGCCCTGACGCCAAGGTAGCTGGCGTAGGCCGTTTCGTGGCCGCCGCCCAGCACCACAGTCCGGTGGCCGGCGTCGAGGAGGGATGCCAGTGCCAGGCCCAGCCGTTCCTGCGCGCTTTCCAGGTCTTCTCCGGACACGGCGACGTCGCCAAAGTCAGCCACGGTGCGGTCCAGGTGGAAGGCGAGCGGGCCCAGGGCTTTGCGGATGGCTGCCGGGGCCGCGGACGCACCCGTGCGGCCTTTGTTCCGGCGCACGCCCTCATCACTGGCGAATCCCAACAGGGCGGCCGGCTGCCGGACACCCGCGGATGATCCCCCTTCCGGTGCGGCTGCCGCCGGAGCCGACCCGGGCCCGCTGACGCCAACGGCCTGCCACCAGCGCCTATGTTCGGGGCGGTCGCCGTCGAACCTCCCGGTCCAGGGCTGGGGCGGGACGTCGACGGCGGGGAGCTGGAGGGACATGCCTCAAGCTCACCGTATGCCGGGCACGAAAACCAGCACCGCGGCCGTCGTCCTGTCCGGGATCCAAGAACCCCGGGAAGCCGGGAAGCATGCGGAGAAGGCCGTCCCCTGTGGGTAGGGGATAGGGTGAGACCAGTCCGCCCCGCGGCAGCGTGACGTGCCGCGGCGGATCCACGCACCACCTCCAGGCTGGAGAGCCGTCCCATGTTCGAAGCCCCTGACATCCTCTTTGCCGCCGCCGGCTTGGCTGTCTTCACCGCCGCGGTCCTGCCCAAGCTGCTGCGCGACATGCCCCTGTCCATGCCGATGGTCTTCGTGGGGGCAGGGATGGCCGCGTTCGCGCTGATTCCTTCACTGCCGGATCCCAACCCCGTGGAGCACGGCGACTTCGTCATGCACCTCGCGGAGGTCTGCGTGATCATCTCGCTGATGGGCGCGGGGCTGGCCCTGGACCGGCCGGTGGGGCGCAAACGGTGGTCCACCACATGGCGGCTCCTGGGCATCGCCATGCCTTTATGCATCCTGGGGCTGACCCTGCTGGGCATGTGGTTCCTGGGTCTGGGGCTCGGCGCGGCGCTTCTGGTCGCCTCCAGCCTTGCCCCAACGGACCCCGTCCTGGCCTCCGAAGTGCAGGTGGGCGAGCCCGCGGACCAGGACGACAATGCGGACAAGGAGGACGAGGTCCGGTTTGGCCTCACCTCGGAGGCAGGCCTCAATGACGGCCTGGCTTTCCCGTTCGTATACCTGGCCATCGCCATCAGCATCGCCGGAGCAAACCCGTCCGCCTGGTTCGGCGAATGGTTTGGCTTCGACGTGCTGTGGCGGCTGGCCATCGGGCTTTTGGTGGGCTTTCTGACTGGGAAGGTGCTCGCCCGGCTGTTCTTCTCCGCCCGTGCTGACAGCCTGCGGCTTTCCAACCATTCCGAAGGTTTCGTGGCCCTGGCGGCGACGTTCCTGGCCTACGGGCTGACGGAGATGGTGGAGGGCTACGGGTTCATCGCGGTGTTCGTTTGTGCTGTCACCATCCGGGCCGCGGAGCGCACCCACGGCTACCACCGGGTGCTGCACTCCTATGTGGAGCAGCTGGAACGGCTCCTGACAGTTGTGATCCTGGTCCTGCTGGGCGGTGCCATCGCCCGCGGGCTGCTCGCCGGCATCGGACCGGCGGAACTGCTGGTGGCCCTGGCCTTCCTGCTGGTGGTGCGGCCGCTCGCCGGCTGGCTGGGCCTGCTGGGCGGGAAGACCGGGCCGCGGGAACGTATAGCCCTGTCCTTCTTTGGCATCCGCGGCATCGGATCCCTGTACTATCTGGCCTTTGCCCTGGGCGAGGGCCGCTTTTCGGACCAGGCGCACTGGCTCTGGTCCTTCGTCGGGCTGGTGGTTGCGCTGTCCATCGTGATCCACGGCGCCACCACTTCACCGCTGATGAACCGGCTGGACCGGCTGCGCCAACGCAAAGCCCTGGCGGTCTCCGGCGACGAAGGACTCGCGCCGAACACTCCGGTGTAGGCGCCGGTGACAGAAACCTGGGCATAAACGAAAGGGCTGGTACGGCATACGCCGCACCAGCCCTTCCTGCATACAGGGGTTACTTCATGCCCAGTGCGGCCTCGATGGTACCGATGGAGAAGAACAACAGGAATGCGGCGGCCACGGCCCACATGAGGGGGTGGATGTCTTTGGTGCGGCCCTGGACGGTCCGGATAAGGACGAAGCTGATGAAGCCGGCGCCGAGGCCGTTGGCGATCGAGTACGTGAACGGCATCAGGGCGAAGGTGAGGAATGCCGGGATGGCGATGCCCCAGTCCTGCCAGTCGATCTTGCCCACCTGGGACACCATCATGAACCCCACCACCACCAGTGCGGGGGCCACGGCCTCGAACGGGACCAGGTTGATCAGCGGGGTAAAGAACATGGCCACCAGGAACAGCAGGCCGGTGACGATCGACGCTACGCCGGTTCGGGCGCCTTCGCCGATGCCGGCGCCGGCCTCGACGTAGATCTGGTTGGAGGAAACGGAGGCGCCGCCGCCGATGATGGCGCCGAGGGCATCCACCTGGAGGACGCGGTCGACGTCGGGGATGTTGCCGTGTTCGTCCACCGTTCCGGCCTCGTTGGCCAGGCCCACCATGGTGCCCATGGCGTCGAAGAAGATGCTGAGCAGGATCACGAAGGCCAGCAGCGTGGCTGCCACGAACCCGAGGTGTGCGAACGCGCCGAACGGGTTGGCCTTGCCGATCAGGGAGAGGTCCGGGGCGGCCCAGCCCGAGAACGCGGGGGCCACCAGGGACCAGCCCTGGGGGTTGAAGTTCTTGCCGTCGAAGCTGGGGCCGATGTGCAGGGTCATCTCCAGGATGACGGCCAGCACGGTTGAGGTGATGATGCCGATCAGGATGGCGCCCTTGACCTTGCGCACCACCAGGGCGATGGTCAGGACCAGGCCGAACACGAACACGGCGGTGGGCCAGCCCAGGAGCTTGCCTTCGAAGCCCAGGCCAACGGGCACGGTGGTTCCTGCGACGTCCGGGATGCGGCGCACGAACCCGGCGTTGACCAGGCCGATCAGGGCAATGAACAGGCCGATGCCCACCACGATGGCCGTCTTGAGTCCCTCCGGCACGGCCTTGAACACGGCCGTGCGGAAACCGGTGAGGACCAGGATCAGCATGGTGACGCCGGAGAGGACTACCAGGCCCATCATGTCCGGCCAGGTGAGCCCGGGATTGGTGGCCACGGTGACGGCCACGAAGGCGTTGACGCCCAGGCCGGTGGCCAGGGCGAAGGGGTGCCGGCCCCACGCCCCCATGAGGATGGTGAGGATACCTGCCACCAGCGCGGTCACGGCGGCCACGGCGGGGAAACCCAGCGTTGTGCCGTTGGAGTCGGGCCCGGACAGGATCAGCGGGTTCAGAACCACGATGTAGCTCATGGCGAAGAACGTGGCGAAGCCGCCGCGGATCTCGCGGGACAGGTTTGAACCGCGCTCGGTGACCCTGAAATACCGGTCCAGGGCAGAGCCTTGCTTAAGCATTAGTCCTCCGGGGAAGTGTGTGGGAATACCTGCATCCTAAGGGGAGAGCAGGTAAGGGGCGGGCAAATTCGCCTAGTCTGTAAGGAATCCAACACGAGGAGCAGCCCAGATATGCGCCAAGTCCGCCGCCAGCTGCCGGGCCTTGTGCTCGGTTTCTTCGTCCTCGCAGCCGTGGTCCTGGGCCTTGCCGGTCCGGCGTCAGCCCATGATGCTGCGGAGTCCACACGTCCCGCCCAGGGTGCCACAGTGCCGGCCCCGCCGGCCGAGGTCTCGGTGACGTTCAGCAACACGCCGTTGGGCATCGGCTCCTCGTTCTCCGTCAAGGATGCGGCCGGCACCGAGTGGGCCGATGGCGCCGTGCAGATCGTGGACACCGTTGCCACCCAGAAGCTGCGTCCGGGCGGACCTGCCGGGGGATACACGGTGGCCTGGCGGGTGGTCGGCTCCGACTCGCACCCCATTGAGGGGACGTTCACTTTCACCGTTGCCTCCGGCTCAGGAACCTCCAATCCTGGTACTTCGACGACGGGAAGTCCGACGGCGGCCGCCGCAGTCCCGGGCATCGGCACACCCAAGCCCGGGGTGACAGAGGAGCCGGGCGAGCCGGCCAACGCTGGCCAGCCCTTCCAATGGAGCATCGTGATTTTTGCCGCCGTCGCCGTCGGCCTCCTTGTAGCCCTTGGTGTGCTGGCACGCCGCCGGCTGACGGGCGACGAAGAGACGGCAGGCAACGGCGAGGAATAGAAGCCAAAGCCGGAACCGGGGTGGTCCACGCGGGCGACGGGCAGCGGGACGTCCGTCAGAAGCCCAGGGCCGCCAGGCTTCCCGTCGGCGGGAAGGCGCTGATGGACGGGTAAGGCCTGTCCGGGTTGACCTTGGCGGAAATCGCCTGGCCCACCGTCTTCGCCTGGCGCAGCACTTCCTTGGGCGAGGGCGTGATCAGCTCGCCCACTCCCACCAGGTAGATGCCGATGGCCCGCATGGCGGCGGCCACGTTCCGTCCCACGCCGATGCCGAAGTCGTTCAGCATCCGGCGCAGCTGGCTGTGGGCGCACCGTGTGAGGACGATGTGGTCGGCCACCAGGATGCCTGTGGGGGTGTGCACCTGCCACTGGGGTGCGGCGTCATGCCCGGGGCCTTCCAGCATGGTCAGCTGGACCGCCCGCGTGGTGTTGCGGACGTCGACGCTGTGGCTTGCCGCGTAATTGCGCAGGTGGCGCAGGATTTCGTTCCGTTCCCGGAGGCTGCCGCTGTCCGCCGCATCGCAGCGCTGCAAGGAAGAGGTATTCGCAGGCTGGCCGGCACCAAGAACATCCAGCCCGTCCACCACGATGGAATCCACCCCGTAGCGGCGAAGCTCCGCAGCCACGGCAAGCCCGGACAGACCGGTGCCAATGATGACAGTGGTGGTCTGTTCGGTTCCGGCATTCCCAGGCATGCGTGACACTACAGTTTCCCTCCTTCGAAGCTTTTGGCAGGTGCCGGCGTCCTCGCCGGGCCCGCGTTCCGTTACCCCAGGAACAGACGCAGAGCATGGCCCGGGGACGTCCTTGCATGAAGATGCAGTCGGCGTCCCGGACCAACAATGTCCTGAAGACTACAGAACAAATACGGCCGTGGATAGCCCAATGAAGAAAACTTTCCGGTGCGCCTGAATGCGGTTTCCGGGACCCCTTCAAGTGCCTGTGGATAACCGCGGCGGGAGGCCGCTGAGCAGGCTTGCTAAGCCCTGGTGGACGGAGAATAGTTGAAAACGAAAGACGGTGCATTCCTGTCCGTGACGCCGGTGGCCGGGGTGCACGGGGATGGGCCCGTTTTCTGGCAGAATAGCCGCAACATCAGGCGTATCGCGAGGAGGCGGCCCCAATGGGCTCACGAGAGTTGCACCCGGACCCGGCATGGGACGGTGGTGGTGCGCCTGCCGCTCCGCAGGGCATCGTGGTTGGCGTCGACGGCTCGGAGCACGGCCAGTGCGCCCTGGTGTGGGCCGCGCGGGAAGCCCAGCGCCGCCGTCGTCCGCTCCATATCGTCAGCGCCTACTCGGTGCCGATTTTTGCCGCGTCCGGCCTCGACGGAGGCTATGCAACCGTTGACGATTCCGTCATCCGTGAAGGGGCCGAAGCTATCGTCAGGCAGGCCCTGGAGAAGGTTTCCGCATACGACGTCGACGTCACCTCCTCTGTGGAGAACGGCGACGCGGCCGGAGTCCTGCTGGAGATCTCCGAAACCGCCGAACTCCTGGTCGTCGGCACCCGCGGCCGAGGCGGTTTCGTCGGCCGGCTACTAGGATCCGTGAGCAGCGCCCTGCCCGCCCACGCAAAATGCCCTACAGTGACCGTGCCCCTGTTCTGCTCGGACCGGCTGGGCGAGACCACCGAGGACCGGCGGATCAAGGCGGAGCAGGCCAAATCCGGTCACCGTTCGGTGGAGAACGTGGTGGTGGTAGGCGTGGACGGCTCTGAACAGGCGCGGGTGGCGGTCCTGGAAGCAGCCGACCAGGCCGAACGGCTTGGCGCCGCGCTCCGCGTGGTCTGCGCCGTGCCCCAGTACAGCGGTTCCCTGGCCTGGGTCCCGGCGCCCATGGACCGCAAAGCCCTGTTCGAGGACATCCGTGTCACGTTGGACGCCGGCATGGCCTGGCTCCGCAGCCACTATCCCCACCTCCGGGCCGACTACGAGCTCAAGGACGGATCCCCCGTGGACGTGCTCGTCGAGGAAAGCCGGCACGTGGAACTCGTAGTTTTGGGCACCCGGGGCCGGGGCGGTTTCACCGGTATGCTCCTGGGTTCAACCTCAGACGGCGTTCTCCACCACGCCAAGGGCCCAGTCATGGTGGTCCCCGACCGGGAGGATCCCCGCCTGGCCGACCGGGCGCGGTTCGGCCCGATCCTCGGCGACGCCGCCTGACCCGCCGGCCCGCAAAGGCATACAGGACATAGGGCGGCCGGCACATGGAGCGGCAAGGATCTGCATCAGAGGAAGCCGGCACGGAAACGGGCCTGGTACTGGATCTGCGCCGGCTCGACGCCGGGATGCTCCCCCTGGTGGGCGGCAAGGCAGCCAACCTCGGTGAACTGCTGTCCGCCGGGCTGCCAGTCCCCGACGGTTTCTGCCTCTCCACGGCCGCGTACCGGCAGGCCGTGGGTGTCCCGGATTCCCTCCTGCCCGGACTGGCCGGGACTTACGCTGCCCTTGCAGCCGGCGGTCCCGCTCTGGAACCCGGCCGGCTCAACGAACTTGCTGCAGCGGCGCGTGCCGCGATCCTGGCAGCCCCGATACCCGGGCCAGTGGCGAAAGCGGTGGAACAGGCGTACACGGCCCTGGGCCCTGGCGTCCCCGTGGCGGTCCGCTCGTCGGCCACCGCGGAGGACCTGCCATTCGCCAGCTTCGCCGGCCAGCAGGACACCTACCTGAACGTGGTCGGGGTCCCCGCGGTGCTTGACGCTGTCCGGCGCTGCTGGGCATCGCTCTGGACAGACCGGGCCACCGCCTACCGGGCAACCCTGGGCATCGAACCGGCAGGCGTGGCGCTTGCGGTGGTGGTCCAGCGGCTGGTTGAGGCGGAGGCCGCGGGCGTGATGTTCACGGCGAATCCCCTCACCGGCAGCCGACGGCAGGTGGTCATCGATGCCGCCAGGGGCCTCGGGGAATCAGTGGTCTCCGGGACGGTCAATCCGGACCACTTCGTGCTGGATGGGCCCACCGGCAGGATCTTGGAACGGAAAGCCGGCGGCAAGGGCATGGAGGTCCGGGCCCTGCCCGGCGGCGGAACGGAAAGCCGGGAGGCGCCGGCACCCCTTCACGGGGGCCAAGGGGGCGGGGCCGCGAGCATCACAGACGCACAGGTGGCGGGCCTGGCCCGGCTGGGCCTGCAGGCGGAAGGGCATTTCGGCGCTCCGCAGGACATCGAATGGGCCATCGACGGGGCGGGCACCCTGTGGCTCGCCCAATCCAGGCCGATCACCACGCTGTACCCCGTGCCGCAAAGCAACGGCGCCGCGGGCACGGTCCCGCCGGGCAGGCAGCCTGTGGCCGGAACGAGGGCCTACCTCTGTTTCAGCCTCGCCCAGGGACTCACGCGGCCGCTCACACCCATGGGCCTCGCGGCGGTTCGCCTCATCGCCTCATCGGTAGCCACCGCCGCCGGCTTCCCCGTCCCCGATCCACGGCACGGACCATCACCGTATGCAGAGGCGGGTCAACGGATCTACATCGACTTCACCACGCCCATCCGCAGTACCGTGGGCCGCCGGTTGGTTCCCAGGGTGTTTGACGTCATGGAAGCGCGGACGGCCGCCGTTATGCGCCAACTCTTCGAGGATCCCGCGTTTTCCGTCACCACGAAGACGCCCTTCGGGCTGCTGCGCCACGTCGTTCCGGTGGCAGTCCGGGCCAAGGTCCCTGCTGCCCTGTTGCTGGGACTGGTCCGACCCGCCGCAGCCCTCCGCCGGCTGGACCGTTTCACCCGGAGGTTCGAGGCGTCACTGGCACCCGCTGCCACAGCCGCCCCCCTGGCCCGTCTTGACCACGCCGAGTCCCTGCTGGGGTCGCGGCTGTTCCAGATTGTCCCGGCCATCCTGCCCCTTCCGGCGCTGGGTTTCGCCATGCTGGGAGCAGCCGGCAAACTGCTGGGCGGTGACCCGTGGAACGATCTGCAGCCGGTGATCCGCGGACTGCCCAACAACATCACCACCGAAATGGACCTGGAGCTGTGGCAGCTGGCAACATCGATCCGCGACGACGTCCAGTCACGGACCACGCTGCTGGCCGGCGACCCTTCCGGCCTGGCAGAAGCCTTCCAGGCCGGGCAGTTGCCGGCACGGCTGGATGCCGGGTTGACCCGGTTCCTGGACCGGTACGGCCACCGGGCTGTGGCGGAGATCGATGTTGGCCAGCCCCGCTGGTCCGAGGAGCCGGCGCATATCCTGGGCATCCTTGCCAACTACCTGCTGCTGGACAACCCTGCCCTCGCCCCGGACATCCAGTTCAGCAGGGCCGCCCAGGACGCGGAAGCGCAGGTTGACCGTCTGGTGGCCCGTGCTTCCGCACGGGGCAGGCTCCGCGGACCCCTGGTGCGGGCTGCCCTCCGCCGTGCCCGGCTGTACGCGGGCCTGCGGGAGCTGCCTAAATACCAACTGGTTAACGGGCTCGCGGAAGTCCGCCGGCAGCTGCTGATGGTGGGCGGGGAACTTGCCCGCGCGGGCACCATTGAACGGCGGGATGACGTGTTCTTCCTCGACTTCGCCGAGACCCGCCAGGCCTTGACCGCGAACGGCGCCGGTGAAGGCTTTCCTGGCCCGGACCTGCGGGCGTGCGTGGCGGACCGCCGGCAGGAATATGAGCGTGAGCTCGGACGCCGCCACATCCCCCGGGTGCTGCTCTCGGACGGCACGGAACCCGAGGCGGTGCGCACCGCCGTCGGGAATGTCCCGGAAGGAACCCTTGCCGGGAGCCCTGCGTCGGCGGGAACGGTCACGGCGGCAGCGCGGGTCATCCGGGATCCTGTCGGCGCCCGCCTTGAGCCGGGGGAGATCCTGGTAGCCCCGTCAACGGACCCCGGCTGGACACCGTTGTTCCTGACTGCCGGCGGCCTGGTCATGGAAATGGGCGGGGCCAACTCGCACGGCGCCGTCGTGGCCAGGGAATATGGCATTCCGGCCGTTGTCGGAGTCCCGGACGCCACCGCCGCGATAGAGACCGGGCAAACAATAACGGTCGACGGCGGTGCGGGAACCGTGGTGCCCCACCGTCCGGGCAGCTCCGGGGATGGAAAGGTTCCCGCGGACGCAGACCCGGCTGCGCGGGCGTAGTCTGTACCTATGGGCTCCAACACGCTGGATTCCAGCGGACGCTTCCACCAAATAAGGGTGCAACGAACCAGCACACCAGGCCGCCGGCCGT
The DNA here is from genome assembly GCF_052046035.1 of Paenarthrobacter sp. 22069. NCBI lineage: Bacteria > Bacillati > Actinomycetota > Actinomycetes > Micrococcales > Micrococcaceae > Paenarthrobacter > Paenarthrobacter sp. 22069. The sequence continues at coordinate 45,186 of NZ_JBQEQF010000022.1, forward strand.
GGCTGAGATGGCTGCCCGCCGTCGCCGCTCCAGTGGTCATCGCCGCCGGCGCGCTGGTTGGGTCCCTGCCGGCAGGGGCCAGCAACCCACTGCCCGCCAAGACCCCGGCCCAGGTCCTGGAACTCGTGGCCAGCCACCAGGTGAGCAGGCTGTCCGGGACCATTGAACAGTCCGCAGACCTTGGGCTGCCGGAGCTGCCGGCCACCGGGAAGCCCTCCGCGCCTGCCTCCGCGGGCAGCGTGGCGTCCGCCATTGAACTGCTGACAGGCAAGCACACAGCGCGGATCTACCTCGACGGCAAGGACAACGCCCGGGTGCAGTTGATGGACCAGCTGGCCGAACGGGACGTAATCCGCCACGGCAGCGACGTCTGGTTCTATTCATCAAAGGACAACACCGCCGCGCACCTGACGCTGCCGGAACACGCCCAGGACACCTCCCATCCCGGGGACCGGCAGGGTGAACCCGCCATGCACACCCCGGACGAACTGGCCCGGCAACTGCTGTCCAAGGTGGACCCCACCACGGCCGTTTCCGTTGGCGCAGACGTTTCCGTGGCCGGACGGGCCGCCTACAACCTGCTGATTGAGCCGCGTACTGACGCAACCCTGCTGGGCAAGGTGGCCATCGCCGTCGACGGTGAAAACGGCCTGCCCCTGTCCGTCCAGGTCACGGCACGCGGTGCGGGCAGCCCTGCTTTCGTCTCCAGGTTCACCAGCCTCTCGCTGGACGCCCCGGACGCGTCGGTCTTCACTTTCACCCCACCGCCCGGCAGCACCGTCAAGGAACTCGCGGCCCCTGACAAACCGCACCACGCCGCCCCAGGCAACGCCCCGGCGGCCATGGACCACCCGGATGTTTCCGTGACCGGCACCGGCTGGGAGACCGTGGTGGGGACGCCGCGTGGATCTGCATCGGCGGCCGGGCAGCTGCTGCAGGACCCGCTGCTGGCCCAGGCTGCCGTCGCCGTGCCAGGCGGACGGCTGCTTTCGACCACCCTGCTCAATGTCCTGATCACCGACGACGGCCGGGTCTTCGCGGGGATGGTGCCGCCGGAGAGGCTGCAGTCCGCAGCAGCAGCGGCCCAGTAGCGGCTGAAGTCAGTGGCTGAACGGGGGATTGCGGGGGAAACGGGGGCCGGCCCGGGCACCGCGGCCCTGGCGATCGAAACCCGGGGGCTCAGCAAGCACTTTGGCCATCAGGCCGCCGTCGACGGCGTGGACCTGGCCGTGCCCCACGGATCCGTCTTCGGCTTCCTGGGGCCCAATGGCTCCGGCAAGACCACCACCATCCGCATGCTGCTGGGCCTGGCGGCCGCGTCCGCCGGAACGGTCCGGCTGCTGGGACAGGAGATGCCGGAGAAGCTCCATGACGTGCTGCCCCGCGTGGGCGCCCTGGTGGAGGGGCCGGCCTTCTACCCTTTCCTTTCGGGCACGGCGAATCTTCACCGGCTTGACGCCGCCGGCCCGCACACAATCCCTTCCACCCGCAAGGCCAGGGTGAACCGGGCGCTGGAACGCGTTGGACTTGAGCATGCCGCCGGCAAGCGGGTGCATGCGTATTCCCTGGGCATGAAGCAGAGGTTGGGCATTGCCAACGCCCTGCTGTCGCCACGGGACCTGCTGGTGCTGGATGAACCGACCAACGGGCTGGACCCGCAGGGCACACGGGAGGTCCGGAACCTGGTCCGGTCCCTCGCCCGCGAGGGCACCACCATCTTTGTCTCGAGCCACTTGCTGGCCGAGGTGGACCAGATGTGCAGCCACGCGGCAGTCATGAGCGCGGGGAGACTCGTGGCGCAGGGGCCGTTGGCTGAGCTGCGGCAGGCCGGCAGCGCCCGGCTTCGGCTGCTCACGCCCGACGGCGGCCTGGCCCGGCAGGTGCTGGCCGGGCTCGGGCTGGCACTGGAACCGGGCCAAACCGGGGTTGCGCGACCACAGCAGGATGGCGAAACGCTGGTGGCCGCGCTGGCGGCCGATGCCCGGCAAACAGGCGTGCTTCCCGAGGATGTTGTGGCGCACCTGGTCCAGGCCGGTGTCCGGGTCCGGGGCTTCGCTGTCGAGCGTGAAAGCCTTGAAGACCGCTTTGTTGCCCTTACCGGGGAAGGATTCGACGTTGCCCAGTAGTGTCCCTGCCGAGCTGCCCGAAGCGGCCGGAACCGCCCAGCGGGCCGCCGCGCCGCGAACGTCCGGGCTGTCCCTGCTGGGTTCGGAGCTCAAGGTCCTCTTTGGGCGCCGCCGGACGTGGGCGCTGCTGCTGGCGCTGGCCGCCATCCCGGTACTTATCGCTATCGCCGTGAGGGTTTCCTCCGCCGTGCCGCCGGGCCGGGGGCCGGCGTTCCTGGACCGGATCACCCAGAACGGCCTGTTCGTGGCCTTTACCGCCATGCTGGTCTCCGTTCCGCTGTTCATGCCGCTCGCGGTGGGCGTGGTCGCGGGGGACACCATTGCCGGGGAGGCGGGCCTGGGCACCCTCCGCTACCTCCTGGTGGCCCCGGCCGGCCGGGTTCGCCTGCTCCTGGTCAAGTATGCCGGTGCCCTGGCGTTCTGCATTGTGGCCCCGTTGACCGTGGGTGCCGCCGGGGCAGCCATCGGCGCCGCGCTGTTCCCGGTTGGTCCGGTCACACTGCTTTCGGGCGGGGTGGTCCAGCCGTGGGAGGCGGCCCTGCGCATTGTGCTGATCGCCGCCTACCTGGCCGTGTCCTTGGCGGGCCTGTCGGCAATCGGGCTGTTCCTGTCGACGCTGACCGTGGTTCCGGTGGGGGCAATGGCTGCCACCGTGGTGGTTTCCGTGGTTTCGCAGGTCCTGGACCAGCTGCCGCAGCTGGCGTGGCTGCATCCCTGGCTCTTCAGCCACTACTGGCTTGGTTTCGGGGACATGCTGCGCCAGCCCCTGGTATGGGATTCCTTCGCCAGCAACACCCTGCTCCAGGCAGGCTACGTGGCAGTATTCGGGGCGCTCGCCTACGGCAGGTTCGTCACCAAGGACATCCTGAGTTGACGACGGCGGTCCCTGGCCGTGCGCCGGAAACGGGCCGTGTTGTCAGCACGGGGCTGGTTGGTCGCCCTGCTCAGTACCGGGCCGCGTAGGGCCACAGGTCCATGCCCACCATGGAGCTGATGGTGGAGACCGTGATCCCTTCCTGCGGATTCAGTGCCTGGACCACCTGGCCGTTCCCGAGGTAGATGGCCACGTGGTAGAAGTTCGGCGCCGAGCCCCAGACCAGCAGGTCGCCGCGGCGGGCCTGCGAAATGGGGACGTGGACCGGTGCGGCTGCATACTGCTGCGATGCGGTGCGTGGCAGGTACTTTCCGGCGGCGGCGAACGCGTTCTGGACCAATCCGGAGCAGTCAAAACCGTAAGGCCCCGTGCCGCCCCACTGGTAGAAGTAGGGCGCTCCTACCTTGCCCATGGCGACGGAGATGGCGGCTTCATATGTGCCTGACCCGGTGGCGGGTGGAGGTGTGGGTGCCGGGGCGGGCGCAACCGGAGCGGGCGCAGGGGCAGGAACAACAGGGGCCGGGGCCGGAACAACAGGGGCCGGGGCGGCCGGGGCGGGTGCAGCAGGTGCGGGTGCAGGTGCCGCCGGGGCGACGGGGGCGGGGGCGGGAGCGGGAGCCGGGGGAGCGGCGGGCTGCTGGTTTTGGGGTGCCTGCTCCTGGCTGGCATTGCCACGGACAGCGCTGTCCTGTGCCGCTTTGTCCTGGGCTGCTTTGTCCTGTGCCGCCTTGTCCTGGGCTGCTTTGTCGGCGGCGGCGGACAGTGCCGCCAGGCGGGCCTCTTCGCGCTGCCGGTCCAACGCATCCACGCGGGCCGACTCGAGCGCCACGGTGGTGTTGCGCAGCTGTGCCAGCTGGTCCACCAGCACGGTTCGCTGCACCTTGGCATCGGCCACGGCCTTCACCTGGGCGGCGTTCGCTTGTTCTGCCTCGGACTTCCGTTGTTCCGCCGTCTTTGCTGCGTCGTCCGCGGCCTTCGTGGCGTCGTCGGCAGCTGCGGTCAGGGAACGGTAGGCGGTGGCCGCGGCGTCCGCAGCTTCAAACGCCCGGCTTCGGCTCGCGGAGAGGGCCTCGAGGGTGGCTGCCTGCTGCAGGCTGTCGCCCCCGCTGGCCAGGGTTCCAAGGGTGGGGTTCAGGCCGCCGTTGCGGTAGAGATCCCCGGCAAGCTGTCCCACCTGCTTCCGGGTCTTGTCCTGCTGCCCGCGGGCCGCCGAAGCCCTCGCGGCGGCGACCGAAGCCGCTTCGGTGCGCTGCTGAAGCTCCACCAGGGCCTCACTGTAGGAGTTGTTGGCCTGCATGGCCACCGCGAATGCCGCCTGCTGGGCTGCGGAGGCATCCGCAAGGATGCGCTCGATGGCAGTCACTTGGTCCGCCGTTGCGGACTCGCTGGCCTTCGCCGCCGCGATGTCCTCAGGCGAAGGGATTTCAGGTGACGCCGGAACGGCCAGCGGCGACGATGGCATGGGGACAGCGGCGGCAGGAGTTGCAACGGAAGCAAAAAGGACGACGGCGGCGCACAGCACGGCCGTCCTGCGGCCGGATCCGGATAAAGCCATCTGCAGAGACCTCGCAACATTGAGGCTGGGAGTGAGGTTCTGGATGCGGCACGACGGTGCCCCTCAGCTGCTCGCCAGCAGTCCGAGGTTACGTGACCCTTTGCACATAAGCAACAGCAGTCACAGCAATAACATAAACCACAATGGTGTCATTTTCGTTGGAACCGGCGGCCGCGTGTCGGGTCAGGCATGCTGGTGGGCTTCATGCTCAGAGTGGCTTGCCGGTTCCAGCTGGAAGGTGCAGTGGTCGGTGTCAAAGTGGGAGCCCAGGCAGGTGATGAGCTTGTCCAGCAGCTGGTCCGCGCCCCGGGCGTTGAGGACGCCGTCCTCCACTACAACGTGGGCGGAGAAGACCGGAACGCCGGAGGTGATGGTCCAGAAATGGATGTCGTGTACGTCCGTCACGCCGGCCACTGAGAGGATGTGTTCGCGGATCATCTGCACCTCCACGCCCTTGGGCGTGGCTTCCAGGAGGACGTCGACCACGTCACGCAGCAGGCTCCAGGCCCGGGGCAGGATCATCAGGGCGATCAGGACTGAAGCAATGGTGTCCGCCGCCTCGAAACCGGTGAGCTTGATGACTGCCGCTGCCGCGATCACGGCAAGGGAGCCCAGGAGGTCGCCAAGGACTTCCAGGTAGGCGCCCCGGATGTTCAAGCTTTCCTCCCGTGCCGTGCGCAGGACCAGGAGCGAGGCAAGATTCGCCGCCGCACCAAGGACGGCGGCAAACAGCATGATGTCTGTTTGCACCTGTGGCGGTGCGCTGAAGCGGCGGACGGCCTCGGTAAAGATCACCACTGAGATCACAATCAGGATCAGGGCATTGGCAAGCGCCGCCAGCACCTCGGCGCGCTGGAAGCCGTACGTCCGCTGCTCGCTCGCCGGGCGGCCCGCGATCCAGGCCGCCATCAGGGCGATGGTGACGCCGGCGGCATCGGACAGCATATGGCCGGCATCTGCGAAAAGCGACAGCGATCCGGAAAGTACCGCTCCCACGATCTGGATGACCACCACCCCAAGCGTGATGCCCAGGACGACCAGGAGGCGTTTCCGGTGCCGTCTGGTACCGGTCATTCCGTGGCTGTGGTCGTGTCCCATGGCTACAAGGCTAGTCCCAGCCCAGCTCGTGCAGCCGGTCATCCGAGATGCCAAAGTGATGCGCGATTTCGTGCACCACGGTGACGGCAACCTCATGGATGACGTCGTCCCGCGAGGCGCAGATTTCCAGGATGGGTTCGCGGAATATCGTGATCCGGTCCGGAAGGGAGCCGGCGTCCCACCATGAATCGCGTTCGGTCAGGGGAACCCCCTCATACAACCCCAAAAGCACGGTGTCCGGGTCTTCCTCCGGTCCCGGTGTGTAGTCGTCGTCGATGAAGACCGCCACGTTGTCCATGGCCTGGGCCAGCCTGTCCGGAATGCTGTCCAGCGCATCCTGAACGGCTGCCTCGAAGTCGTCCGGGGACATGGTGAAGCGCGATGTTCCTTTGGAAGGCGCAGGATTCTCCGCGGCAGGCCCTTCCGGTCCGGAGGGGATAATCGGCAGGCCCGGCGGCAGGCTGGCTGGCATACTCCGACTCTAGTGCCCACACGGCGGTCTCAGCCCCGGATCCTCCGCCGGGTCAGTCCGACTCCCACCAGGCACACCAAACCACCCACGAGTCCCCAGGCTGTGGGGATTTCACCGAGCAGCAACCAGGAGATCAGGACGGTGGTTCCGGGCACCAGGTAGGTGGTGGCGGCCAGCTTGCCTGCGTCCACCAGGGAAAGCGCATAGGCCCAGGTGGTAAAGGCGATGGCCGTGGGGAAGATACCCAGGTACACCAGCCCCCAGGTCGCCCCGGGAGGCGCTGACTGCACCTCTGACGCCAACTGCCCGGCGAAGGGCAGGCAGCACAACGCCCCCACCACGATGCCAAACCAGGTTGCCTGCGCAGCCGGAAACTTCCGCACCACGGGCTTCTGGATGATGACGCTGACGGCGGCGAGCACCGCCGCCAGGAGGCACAGCGCCACGCCGGCAAGGTCCGCCGTCGGACTTTCCCCCGGAACCCGCGGCTGTCCGGACCCGAGCGCGATCAACGCCACGCCGGCGAACGCCACCGTGCTGCCGATGAGCAGCCAACGCGGGAAGCCCTCCTTGAGGAAGAGGCCCGCCATGATGGCCACCAGGATGGGGTTGACGTTGATCAGGAGGGCGCTGGTTCCGGCATCGAGGATGTGTTCGGCGGCGTTCAGGGCTACGTTGTAGCCGCCGAACCACATCACCCCGTACGCGATGATGGGCAGCCATTCCCGTCCCTTGGGCAGGAGCCGGCTCCGGAGCATTTGCGGCACCACCAGGAACGCCAGCACGACGGCGGCCACCGCCAGCCTGCCCAGGGTCAGCGGTCCGGGGGAGAAGTGCGGGCCAATGGCCCTGATGCCGACGAAGGCAGAAGCCCACAACACCACAGTCACCGCCATCGCTGCCACGCCGAGGGCTTTGACGGGGGCGGCGGTTGTGGCCGGCGGTCTCAGTGGGTTCTGGGCAGGTCGGGCTGAAGGCATAGGACCAATCTACGGCCGGCCACGGCGTGGGACTGGCGGGAATCGGCCACGGCGGTCCCGCGCCTAGGTTTGGCTGGCCCAGGCCAGCAGCTTGTCCACCGGCCAGGTGGTGATGATCCGCTCGGCGGGTACGTGGTTGCGGGCTGCCCGCTCGGCGCCGTACTGCAGGAAATCCAGTTGCCCGGGCGCGTGCGCGTCGCTGTCGATCGAAAACAGGCACCCGGCCTCCAGCGCAAGCTGGATCAAGGCATCGGGTGGATCCTGCCGCTCGGGACGGGAATTGATCTCCACTGCCACGTTGTTCTCGGCGCAGGCTGCAAAGACTTCCTTGGCATCAAACTCCGAAGCCGGGCGGGTTCCGCGGGAGCCCTCCACCAGCCGTCCCGTGCAGTGGCCCAGCACATTGGTCTGCGGGTCCTGGATGCCACCGAGCATGCGTTTGGTCATGGTCGCCCGGTCAGCACGGAGCTTTGAGTGGACGCTGGCCACGACGATGTCCAGGCGCTCCAGCAGTTCCGGCTCCTGGTCCAGGGCGCCGGACTCCAGGATGTCCACTTCGATCCCGGTCAGGAGCCGGGTTGTCCCGCCGTTGCTGTTGATGCCTGCCACCACATCCAGTTGGTCCCGCAGCCGCTCCGGCGAGAGCCCGTTCGCAATGGTGAGGTTGGGGGAATGGTCGGTCAGGGCCAGGTACTCCCTCCCCAGCACCTCCGCGGCGGCAACCATCAGCTCAATGGGGGATCCGCCGTCGGACCATTCGCTGTGGCTGTGCAGATCGCCACGGAGCGCGTCCTGGATGCCCTCCCCGCCGGACGCAAGAGGCTGCGCGCCCTTCTCGCGAAGGTCGGCAAGGTAGTCCGGCACCTCGCCGTCCACTGCCTGCCGGATCACTGCGAAGGTCCGGTCGCCGATGCCCTTCATGGACTTAAGCCGTCCGGTCCGGGCGCGGGCGGCCACCTCCCCGGGTGGCAGCGCGCTGATGGCTGCCGCCGCCTTGCGGAAGGCCTGGACCTTGAAGGTGGCAGCGCGTCCGCGCTCCAGCCAGAAAGCAATCTCGTTGAGTGCTGCGACGGCATCCATCCGTCCATCTTTACGCGTCGGTGTGGGAAATGGCGCGGATTTCCGCCGATTTTGGATAATTCCGGCAGAGGCCCTATAGTTTTAGAGTCCAGTTCGGAGAAACGCAAAGGACAAAGACGGAAAGCCTCGCTTCTCGCCTTTTATTTTGTTCCGAACGGGTTCTGGCCCCCATCGTCTAGCGGCCTAGGACACCGCCCTTTCACGGCGGCGGCACGGGTTCGAATCCCGTTGGGGGTACGCAAGGAACTGGTCAAGCAGGCTAAAAAAGTCTGGTAGGCTGGAAGCCTTGAAAAAAGCGGTAGAGATACTGCGAAAGCAAGAAACGCAAGGCCCTGTAGCGCAGTTGGTTAGCGCGCCGCCCTGTCACGGCGGAGGTCGCGGGTTCAAGTCCCGTCAGGGTCGCTCTGATTGTTGGAAGCAATTCCGGCTCTCATGGTGACTAGTCACCTAGGCTCTGTAGCTCAGTTGGTAGAGCGTTCGACTGAAAATCGAAAGGTCACCGGATCGACGCCGGTCGGAGCCACCACTGGGAAGCATCAGTTCTTCGGAACTGGTGCTTTTCTCATTTTAACCCGCCATGCGACTGCGCCCTGCCTACTCCAGGTGGCGCGCCGCCGCACGCTCCTGCCGTCCGCTCCAGGCCTTGTTCGCGCATCCGAACCTTGAACGTCCCGATGCGCGAACCAGGTTCTGACGCCCGACGCACGGCAGGGCATGCTCACCAGCCCCATCCCGCCAGCCCCGCCGCTGTGCCGGGCACCACAGCAGGAGCGTGACGCCGGCGACAATGAACGCTCCCCGCAATCAAGACTTTGACCCGGCGCTGAAACATTTGACCTCGGCCAAACCGTTGTGGCACGCGCGCGCGTTGGGTTGCGTAAGCGCTTGCACTTACCCGTGAGTAGGCCGGTTTTCGCACGTGAAACAGGGTTTGGAGAACCCCGCGGCCTCTGTCTAGCGTGGAGGCGGTCAAGGGAAAGCATGCTTTCCTTTTGGCCCCGGGGCCCCACCCAGGCCCTGTTCCTCCCCGACACACAACGGCGTCCCCGATGGCGCCTGCGCTGTTGCCGGGCCGCGGTTGGTTTAGGGGTTGTGGGCATCCGCCCGTCTTCCACGAACAGTTACAACTCCGCGAGAAGAGCACCAATGCACAAGCACCCCCAATCACTCCGGACGCTGCGGTGGCGTTCTGCCGCCGCAGCCCTGGCGGCCGCCGTGGCGGCCTCGGCCTTCCTTGCCGTCCCGGCCCAGGCCAACGAGCCGTCGGACCCGCCCACGGTCGGGCAGCTGCCGGCCCCCACCCCCGGTTTCGCCCTCCCCACCGAGCACACCCAGCAGGCGTTCGACCCGGCGTCGGACTTCACCTCAAAGTGGACCCGTGCAGACGCCAAGCAGATCATGGCGCAGAGCGACCCCACAGTGGCTCCCGGCCAGAACTCGATGAGTCCCGACGTGACCATGCCGGAGATCCCCGAAGATTTCCCCGCCATGAATGACGACGTCTGGGTCTGGGACACGTGGTCCCTGACGGACGAAAACGCCAACCAGGTCAGCTACAAGGGCTGGGACGTCATCTTCTCCCTGGTTGCCGACCGCCACGCCGGCTACGGCTTCGACCAACGCCACTGGAACGCCCGCATCGGCTACTTCTTCCGCAAGACCAACGCTGATCCGGCCAAGGACAAGTGGAACTACGGCGGCCACCTCTTCCTGGACAACACCTCGATCGGCAACACCGAATGGTCCGGCTCCACCCGCCTCATGCAGGGCGACCACGTGAACGTGTTCTACACGGCAACCACGTTCCACGACGTGGCCGAGCGTAACGCCGGCGGCGGCGGGATCGCCCCCGACGCCGCCATCGCCAAGGCACTGGGCAACATCCACGCTGACAAGAACGGCGTCAGCTTCGACGGTTTCCAGCACACCAAGCTGCTGGAGCCGGACGGAAAGATGTACCAGACCAAGGCCCAGAACCCGGGCTTTGCGTTCCGCGACCCGTACACGTTCGCCGATCCGGCGCACCCGGGCAAGACCTTCATGGTCTTCGAAGGCAACACCGCGGGCACCCGTGGCGATTATCAGTGCAAGGGCGAGGACCTCGGCTACCAGCCGGGCGATCCGCATGCCGAGAGCCTGACCGACGTCCAGAACACAGGTGCCAAGTACCAGACCGCCAACGTGGGCCTCGCCGTGGCCGACAACAAGGACCTCACCAAGTGGTCCTTCCTGCCGCCGATCCTGTCCGCCAACTGCGTCAACGACCAGACTGAGCGCCCCCAGATCTTCATCCAGAATGAGAACGGCAAGAACAAGTACTACCTGTACACAATCAGCCATCAGTTCACCTACGCGGACGGCATGCGCGGTCCCGACGGTGTCTACGGTTTCGTGGGCGACGGTGTCCGCTCCGACTACCAGCCGGTGAACAACAGCGGCCTGGCGCTCGGTTCGCCGACCGACCTCAACCTGCCGGCGAACAACCCGAGCGGTACCATCTCCGGCCAGCAGAACGGACGCCAGTTCCAGGCCTACTCGCACTATGTGCAGCCCGGTGGCCTCGTGCAGTCCTTCATCGACAACGTCAACGGTGTGCGCGGCGGATCGCTCTCGCCCACCGTCAAGATCAACTTCAGGAATGGTGTGACCCAGGTGGACCGCAGCTTCGGCCAGAACGGTCTCGGCCCGTTCGGCTACCTGCCCACCAACGTCAGGGTCGGCGGCGAAGGCCTCTACAAGTAGGCTCGCCTGCAAACCTGAATAGACGCGGCCCGCGCCGCCCCGCCTGTCACATGCGGCACCGCTCAGGCGGGAATGTCCTTGGGGGCGTTCCCGCCTGGGCCTTTAAGCCCGGCCTGTGGGCGGGCCGCTGGGATTCCGGCGCAAGGGCCCCAGGCTGGGGATAGGGTGGAAACAACAGAAGGGGGAGTGCCTGATGGAATACCAGAACCCACAGCCTGTAGTGCCGAGCCGCCCTGCCGCAAGCCCGGCTCCGGGTCCGGGCCGGACCGTGATCTCGGAAACTGCCGTGGCGAAGGTGGCGGGAATCGCAGCCCGGTCAGTTCCCGGCGTCTACTCGTTGGGTTCGGGGCCGTCCCGTGCCCTGGGTGCCATCCGGGACGCCGTCGGAAGTTCCGACCACGCAGCCGGCGTCCACGCCGAGGTGGGCGAAACCCAGGTAGCTGTCGATATCACCCTGGTGGCAAGCTACGGAACGCCGCTCCATGCATTGGCCAACGATGTCCGCGCCGCCGTCTACCGTGCGGTTGAGGAACTGGTGGGGCTGCAGGTTATCGAAGTCAACGTGGAGATCACCGACGTCTACGTGCCGCCGCCGGTCAAGACAACCGCACCGTCCGGTCCCGAGCGGGAGGCGCTGCTGTGAGCCTCACCGTGGCGGGCACCGCGTTGGGCGCTTTCGTGGCATTCATGTCCCTGCAGTTTGGCCTCTGGGGCTTCCTTGTCTCCCTGCTCTTCATGGCCATCGGGGCCCTGCTGGGCCGCGCCGCGGAAGGAAAGCTGGACCTGCGCGGCGTCTTCGATGCCATCACCGGCCGGCGCTCATCCTCATGACATCGCCCGCGCCCGTTGTGCGTGGGCAGGCGCTCAGCGGCCATAACCGGATCAGTACCCAGGCCTTGACGAGCCTTGCCAGGGTTGCGGCCGCTGAGGCGCTTGGCGTCGACGCCGAGGATGTGCGGGCTGACTGGACGGACGACGACGGCCTGCTGGCTTTGTCGCTGGTCGCACCCATCAGGATCCCGCCTTTGCAGTCGGTGGTGCTGGACCCCGGACGCGTCGAGGCAACCGGCGGGTCGATCCGGGACCGGGCCGTAAGGGCCAAGGAAAGCATCCTGGCAACAGTTTCGGAGCTGAGCGGTTCCCGGTTGAGCCGGGTGGACATCCGCATCAGCGGAGCAAGGATCAGCACGGGAGGGCGGGTGCGGTGAGCAGCAGCGTGGAAGACCGCAGGACGGGCAACGGTTCGCGAAGAAGCAGCGGCCCTGACATGCGCAGGATCCTCTACCGCGAGACGCATTCCTCCCGCGCCGCCGTATCGGTCGCCGCCGCCGTCCTGGTCCTTGTGCTGGCCGCCTACGGCGTCCTCGAATCCGGGGTCCATGCCCTGGGGCAGCCCGCGTGGCTGATCGAACCACAGGTTGCAGCCCAGCGCATCGTGGACCTCCCGGCCGGCATTCCGCCGCTGCTGCTGGCTGCCACCGGAGCCGTGCTCGCCATGGTGGGACTGATTTTCCTGCTCAACGGGATCCTGCCCGGCAAGCGCGCCCGCCACCTTCTGGCTCCTGGACGTGGACCGGGTTCGCCGGCCGTGGTGGTGGATGACGAGGTCATCGCCTCCTCGCTCGCGCGCCGGGCACGGCTGGCCGCCAACGTCACACCGGAGCAAGTGATGGTGGTCGTCTCCCAGCGGCAGGTGCTGGTGAACGTCCGGCCCACCTCCGGAGTCCCGGTTGACCAGGACCGCATCCTGGAAGCCGTCCGCGACGAACTGGACCAGATGCATCTGGAGCCGGCCCCGGTTCCCCGCGTTAACGTGGCGCCGTCAGGGGTGATCGGAGCATGAACAGCACTCCGGCGCTGCTCAACCGCATTCTGCTCACCGTACTGGGCCTGGTCCTGGTGGGAGCCGGCCTCCTGCTGGTAGTGCTGGCAACCGTACCTCCGGCAGCACCCTGGTGGCATTCCTGGTCCGGCGGTGCCTGGAACGGCATCAACCAAATGTTCGACGCAACACGGTTCCCGGGCCGGCCCGAAAGCTGGTTGTGGATTGTGGTGGCGCTGGTACTGCTGGCATTGATGGGGTTCATGGTTGCCTGGATTGCCCAGCAGGGCAAGGGCCGGTCAAATCTCCTCGCCGAGGAATACGATCCGGGCAACACCCCGGGCGACATCCGGATCGGAGGAGGGGTGTCCGAACAGGCACTCAAGCATGCGCTGGAGGGCCGGCCGGATCTGGCAGGCGCCACGATAGCCACCTATGACGTCAAAGGTTCGCCTGCGCTGAAGGTCCGGCTCCTGCCGCGCCAAGGCGTGGCACCCCACCTGCTTGCAGCCGAGGTCACCGAACTCCTGACAGCACTGGAGTCCGTAGTGGGCAGGGAGATACCCGTCCTGGTGCACATTGGAGCGGGCGCACGGACGCGCTTCGGTCGGGCTGAGCGCGTCCGTTGAACGCCCTCTGCACCGGCAGTCCGGGCAGCCTGCTGCTACCGGCCGCCCCTGAGGTACACCGTGCAGTCCACCGGAACCTCACGCATTCCGGCCCATTCAGCGGCCGGTTCGGGACCGCTGGACAGTACCACTGCATACCCGTCGGGAACGGGCGCGGAGGCGAAACCCATATTGGACAGGACCACCACATTCCCGTTCCGGAACACGAGCAACCCGCTGTCCGGGGCATGTTCATCCGTCCATTCCAGGGTGCCGCTGCCTAGGCGCTGCGCCGACCTGAACGCCAACGCGGCCTGGTAGAGCTCCAGGGTTGACCCCTCTTCGCCTTCCTGCTGGTCGGCGGCCAAAGGGCCAAAACTTTCCGGCTGGGGCAGCCACGGCGCGGCTGCCTCCGCGGAGCGTGCGCCGGAGAAACCAAAACCGGGCCGGTCCGACACCCAGGGCAGCGGAACCCGGCAGCCATCCCGGCCGATCTCCGATCCATGCGTCCGGAAGAACGTAGGGTCCTGCCTGGCGTCGTCCGAAAGGGTGGTGTGCTCCGGAAGCCCCAGCTCTTCGCCCTGGTAGAGGTAGGCCGATCCCGGCAGCGCCAGCGCCACCAAGGTAGCGNCCAGGCCAAGGGCTGCATCCGGTTGTTCATCATCGGGACCGATGCCCTTGGGGAAAGTGGTGGGGTCCTTGAGTCCGAACCGGGTGCTGTGCCGCACGGTGTCGTGGTTGCTAAGGACCCAGGTCGAGGGCGCGCCCACGGATTCTGCCGCCGCCAGGGAGGCATCGATGGCATCGGCCATCCGTTCGGCGTCCCAGCCCGCCAGCAGGAAATCGAAATTGAAGGCCTGTTGCATCTCATCCTTCCGGACGTAACGGGCCAGGCGTTCGGCCGGTTCCACCCAGGCTTCGGCCACCATCATCCGGTCGCCACCGTATTCGGCCAGGACCCGGTTCCAGTCCCGGTAGATGGCGTGGACACCGTCCTGGTCGAAGAAGGGCGACGGCGGATACATGGGGGAGACGGCCCTGTGCGGTTCCTCGGCATCGGTGTGGGCGTGGGGAGCATCTCCCGGCTTCAGGCTCTCCAGGGCCCGGTGGGATGTTCCCTCCACCATGGCGGCCGCCCCATCCCAGTCAGGCAGTCCCTGCTCCTTGACCAGGCCGTGCGCAACATCCACCCGGAAGCCGTCCGCGCCGCGGTCCAGCCAGAAGCGCAGCACGGCGCGCATCTCCTCCTGCACTTCCGGGTTCTCCCAGTTCAGGTCCGGCTGCTTGGTGTCGAAAAGGTGCAGGTACCACTGGCCGGGAGACCCGTCGGCCTCCGTTATCCGGCTCCACGCCGGGCCACCGAAAATTGATTTCCAGTTATTGGGTGGCACCCCGCCGTCACCGGACCCGGGTACCTCGTCCTTGCCGTCCCGGAAGATGTAGCGGTCCCGTTCCGGGCTGCCCGGCGCTGCCGCCAAAGCCTCCCGGAACCAGGCGTGTTCGTCCGAGGTGTGGTTGGGAACCAGGTCCACAATGACCTTCAGACCCCGGCGGTGAGCGTCCTGCAACATCGCGTCGAAGTCCGCAAGGGACCCGAACAGGGGGTCCACCTGCCGGTAGTCTGCAACGTCGTACCCGCCGTCGGCCTGCGGCGACTTGTAGAACGGGGACAGCCAAACGGCGTCCACTCCGAGCTGTTCGAGGTAGGGGAGCCGGTCCGTCACCCCGCGCAGGTCCCCCATCCCGTCGGCATTGCCGTCTGCAAAGGATCGGGGATAGATCTGGTAGACGACGGCGTCAACCCACCAGGCCGCATCCGCTGGACGGGGTGCCGGAACGGACGAGTCAGGCATTTGGTTCCCCTCTGATAACTTTTTGATGTAAACGCTTGCATTCCCGACAGCAACCTTACTAGTGTGATGGTCACCACATCAACCTCACCTAGCAAGCGCACTGTCGACTTACTTGTCACTCAGCGAGGAGCTTCAAGCTAATGAAAACCCCGAGATTCCTGCTTCCGGCTGCAACCGCCGGCATTCTGGCCCTTACGTTGTCCGCCTGCGGCGGAGGTGGAGGCGGCACCACGGGTGGAGGCGGAGGCAGCGATGCCGATGCCAATATGGATGCCCGCGGCCCGATCACTTTCGTCCAGGGCAAGGACAACAACAATGTGATCCGTCCCCTCATCGAGAAGTGGAATGCGGCCCACAAGGATGAGCAGGTCACCTTCAAGGAACAGACCGACCAGGCCGACCAGCAGCACGATGACCTGGTCCAGCACTTCCAGGCGAAGCAGTCCGACTACGACGTTGCCGATGTGGACGTTGTCTGGACCGCGGAATTCGCAGCCAAGGGCTGGCTTCAGCCGCTGAAGGACAAGATGGCAATCGACACGAGTGCCATGCTCCCGGCCACGGTCCAGAGCGCTACCTACAAGGGCACCTTGTACGCAGCCCCGCGCACCTCTGACGGCGGCATCCTGTTCTACCGCAAGGATCTGGTCCCCAACCCGCCCAAGACCTGGGACGAGATGATGGGCATGTGTTCCATCGCCAAGCAGAACAACATTGGCTGCTACGCCGGCCAGTTCAGCAAGTATGAGGGCCTCACGGTGAACGCTTCCGAGGCCATCAACTCAGCGGGGGGCTCCGTCCTCAACAAGGACGGCAAGCCGAACCTGAACACCGCCGAGGCCAAGGCCGGGCTCGAGAACCTGGCGAAGGCCTACGCCGACGGCAACATTCCGAAGGAAGCCATCACCTACAAGGAAGAGGACAGCCGGCAGGCCTTCCAGAGCGGCAAGCTCCTCTTCCTGCGCAACTGGCCTTACGTCTACAGCCTGATGAGCACTGAAGGCTCCTCGGCCGTCAAGGACAAGTTCGGCATGGCTGCCCTTCCCGGTAAGAGTGGCCCCGGCGCTTCCTCGCTGGGTGGCCACAACACGGCCGTCAGCGTCTACTCGAAGCACAAGGCCACCGCGCTGGACTTCGTGAAGTTCCTGACCTCGGAAGAGTCCGAGAAGTTCTACGCAACCCAGGGTTCCCTGGCTCCAGTGCTCGGTGCCCTCTACACGGACCAGGAACTGGTCGCCAAGCTGCCGTACCTGCCGGTCCTGAAGACGTCCATCGAGAATGCCGTGCCGCGCCCGGTCACGCCTTTCTACCCGGCTGTCACCAAGGCCATCCAAGACAACGCATACTCCGCTATCAAGGGAGAAAAGACAGTGGAAACCGCACTTTCTGACATGCAGAAGTCCATCGAATCCGCCGGTGCGGGATCGTAGTTCTGCCATGGCAACCGAACTAGGCCCGACGCCGGTTAAGTCACCGGCGTCGGGCGGTACCCCCGTCCATCACGCGCCCAAGGGTGTTGGGGAGGACAACAGGATTGCAAGCCAGGGGCGCTGGGCATCCTGGCTGCTCGCTCCCACCATCATTGCCCTTGCCACAGTGATCGTTTACCCGATCATCAGCGCCATCGTCATGTCCTTCCAGAAGGATGCCGGCCTGGACCCTGCCACGGGCCTGTTCACCGCAGGCGGCCCGGCAGGTATCCAGAACTACGTGAACTGGCTCGCGCAGCAGTGTTCATCGCCGGATGGCGGAACCGTCGCCTGCCCGCCCGGCACCCTGGGCGGCCAGTTCTGGTCCGCCACCGCTACAACCTTCTTCTTCACCATCGTCACGGTGGCGTTCGAAACTGTGCTTGGCTTCTGGATGGCCATGATCATGGCCCGTGAGTTCCGCGGCCGCAGCCTGGTCCGCGCAGCTGTCCTGGTGCCGTGGGCCATCCCCACAGCCGTAACCGCCAAGCTCTGGTTCTTCATCTTCGCCTTCGAGGGAATCGCCAACAAGCTGTTCAACACCACCATCCTGTGGACGGGCAGTGAGTGGCCGGCCAAGTGGGCCGTGGTCATCGCGGACGTATGGAAGACCACGCCGTTCATGGCTTTGCTGATCCTGGCAGGCCTGCAGATGATCCCGGCTGAAGTCTATGAGGCTGCAAAGGTGGACGGAACCACCGCGTGGCAGCGGTTCCGGCTGATCACCCTGCCGCTGGTCAAGCCGGCGCTGATGGTGGCAATCCTCTTCCGTACCCTGGACGCACTGCGCATGTTTGACCTGCCGTACATCCTCACCGGCGGTGCGAACAACACCACCACCTTGTCCATCCTGGTGATCAACCAGATCAGGCAAGGCTTCAACTCGGCGGCCGCACTGTCCACCATCACCTTCATCATCATCTTCCTCGTCGCCTTCATCTTCGTCCGCTTCCTCGGCGCAAACGTGGTTGAACAAAGCGGCGCCACCGGAAAGGGGAAGAAATGACCACGGCAACGGCAGACGCCTCCGCCCTGCGGGCCCGGCAGGACAAGGGCCGCAAGGCTGCTCAGAACCGGGAAAAGTGGGCGCAGGGCAGAACTTACATCAGTGCACTCATCGTGCTGCTCTGGTGCCTGGCGCCCGCGTACTGGATGGTTGTTACGGCGTTCCGGGAGGTCGGCTTCACGTATGACACGTCGATCCTGCCCACCCACGTAACCCTGGACAACTTCAAGACCGCCTTTGACACGTCGTTCGGCAACCGGTTTGGACAGGCACTGCTGAACAGCGTGTTCATCGGCGGGGTGGTGACCGTGGTGTCCCTGCTCATCGGTGTGTTCGCGGCCTACGCACTGGCCCGCCTGAACTTCCGGGGCAAGTTCCTGGTGCTCGGCTTCATCCTGGGCGCTTCCATGTTCCCGGGCGTCGCCCTGATCACCCCGCTCTTCCAGCTGTTCACCAACATCGGCTGGATGGGCACCTACCAGGCGCTGATCATCCCGAACATCTCCTTCGTGCTCCCGTTGACCGTTTACACCATGACCTCGTTCTTCCGGGAAATGCCATGGGAGCTGGAGGAATCAGCGCGTGTTGACGGCTGCACCCAGGGACAGGCCTTCCGCAAGGTCATCATGCCGCTGGCCGCACCGGCCATCTTCACCACCGCAATCCTGGCGTTCATTTCCTCCTGGAATGAGTTCCTGATTGCCAGCCAGCTGTCCAGCGACGCAACGCAGCCGGTCACGGTGGCCATTGCCAACTTCGCCGGCGCCCAGCCCAACCAGATCCCGTACACGGCCATCATGGCCGCAGGCACCATCGTCACCATTCCGCTGGTGATCCTGGTGCTGGTCTTCCAGCGCAAGATTGTCGCCGGCCTCACGGCAGGTGCAGTCAAGTGACGGACCACGGTTCCCGCCCCCGGACTCCGGGGGCGGGAAACCGCAGCCGGCTGGTCCGTTCGGGTGAGGACTTTGACATCGTCATTGGCTTCCTTGCCTTTTGGGCACTGGTCCTGCTGGTTGTCACCGTATGGATGGAAGTCACTGCCCAGCCCGCACTTGGCTGGGCGCTGGGCCTGCTGGCCACCTTGGTGGCGCTGTACGGCATGGTGAGGCTGCGCGGGAAACTTCCGGCCCGCAGGTAGCAGGGCAGCCCCGAAGGCAGCAGCGCCGCACTTCCCCGTTACCCGCACGCGCTGGGTTATCACTGACAGGCCGCTAAATGGGAAGATGCATCGTTTGGGGGTGAACGCAGGGCCGGCCGGCCCTACGTCGAAAAGGAGTTGAAGAGGGGACACGGTGGCACGCACAACTGAAAGGTCTCAAAGAGGCGGCCATAACGGCGTCAGCATTGAGGATGTGGCCGCAGCCGCCGGAGTTTCAACCGCAACTGTTTCCCGGGCCGTGCGTGGGTTGCCCCGGGTTTCGCCCGCCACAAGGGAAAAGATCCTCGAGGTCGCCGGAAACCTGGGTTATGTCGCCTCTTCCTCGGCCTCCGGGCTGGCAACGGGGCGGACCAAAACGATCGGGGTCCTTGCACCGTTCGTCAGCCGCTGGTTCTTCTCCAAGGCCATCGAGGGCGCGGACCGTGAGCTGCACGCCCGGCATTACAACCTTTCACTGTTCAATCTTGGCGGCCACGGCAGCAACCGTGAGCGGCTCTTCAGCAAGACCATGGTCTACAAGCAAATCGATGCCCTGCTGGTTTTGTGTATGGCCCTGAGCCACGATGAGATCGAACACCTGCAGAAGATCGACATCCCCCTGGTCGTGGTGGGCGGCCACGTGGAGGAATGCCCCTATATCGGCATCGACGACTACGCGGCGGCCTCCACCGCTGTCCGGCACCTGATCGATCTTGGCCACAAAGACATCGCCCTGCTGCATGGCGACGACGAAACCGACCTCAACTTCGACGTTCCGCGGGTGCGTATCCTGGCCTTCAAGGACGTGATGGCGGCAGCAGGCCTGCCCACCCGCCCGGAATGGGACGAGTGGGGCGACTTCACCGTCCGCAGCGGCCAGGAAGCCTTCCGCCGCCTCTGGGGCCGGCCCGGCGGGAAGCCAACGGCAATCTTCTGCGCCTCCGATGAGATGGCCATGGGCGTCATCTTCGAGGCCCACCGCATGGGCGTGGACGTTCCCGGTGAATTGTCCGTCGTGGGGATTGACAACCACGACTTCGCCGAAGCCATGGGCCTGACCACGGTGGGGCAACGCCCGGATGAGCAGGCCGAACTGGCCACCAAGATGCTTCTGGACGAACTCGACGGCGACATTGGGTCTGTGCACTCCGCCGTGGCGGCGCACGAACTGATTGTCCGGCGCACCACCGCGCCCCCACGGAGCTGAACGCCATTACCTGAACTCGGGTAAACCTTTGGGACCCGACCAGCGTCAGGACGCCCGGGCCAGCTGCCGGATGGGAATCCAGCGCGAGGCAAGCCGGCGGTAGGCAGCCGCGGCGCCGGTCATGTCACCCTCCGCCAGACACTCGATGCCCAGCCGGATATCCATGGGCGATTCGTCCGGGTAGACCTTGTCCGCCACCGCCCCGTAGTCCAGTTCCACCATGGAATTCACGTGGAACAGCTCAAGCCATTCCGTCAGCTGCGCCAGGTCATCAAGCATGTCCAGGTCCGGCGCGGCAAGCGCCAGGTTGGCCACCGCGTAGCGGGCCCTTTCCAGTGCATCGGTGATGGGCGCCCAAACACGGACCGTGAGGATCCGTCCCCCGGCTTCCACCACGTCCTTGCGGTCAGATTCCATGAACAGGGAGAACCAGCTGAACGGTATGCCCCACGTGGACGCGCGGGTGTGCACCCGGATCGAGCCGTCCCGCGCCTTTACCAGGTCGATCCGCTCCTGGTGCCGGTCCCGCTGTTCCTCCGGAATCAGCAGCTCGGCAAGGGGTCCGTGGATACCCTCCATCAGGGCATTGGCAGCCAGCCCGGCCCGCAGGACAAGCTGGCTGGGGCAATACAGCAGCTCCGGCTCGTCGGCGGCGTCAGCGCCGTCGTCGGCCGCACCACCTTCAGGCTCCGGGGCGGTGGTGACGCGCACCAGGTCGGTTCGTCCCGTGGGGAACGGATCGCCGCCGGAGCGTGTGATGCGTCCCAGTGAGGCCAGTAGTTCGGCGTTTTCGACGGCGGCACGGGACACGGCCCGCGCTCCCGCCGCCTTGATCGCCGGGCGCTGTTCCTCCGGGAAGGCTTCCAGGGGTTCGTAGACCCGGAGGGTGGAGGAGAAGGGCAGGCCGGCCTGGCCCCGGTAGAGGTTTCCCGTCATCACGGTCTCCTTGCGTGGGTCCAGGGTGCAGTCATCAGTCCGCCAGGTCCACCAGCACGGGAGCGTGGTCCGAGGCGCCCTTGCCCTTGCGTTCCTCGCGGTCGATCGCGGCGCCGGTGACCCGCGCGGCCAGGGCTGGGGAGGCCAGGACGAAGTCGATCCGCATGCCTTCCTTCTTGGGGAACCGCAGCTGCGTGTAGTCCCAGTAGGTGTAAACGCCGGGGCCCGGTGTGTACGGGCGGACGACGTCCGTGTAGCCCGCGGTTTCGAAGGCGTGGAACGCCTCCCGCTCCGGCGGGCTGACATGGGTGGCCCGGTTCCTGATGAACAGGTCGATATCCCAGACATCGTCGTCGAACGGTGCGATGTTCCAGTCGCCCATCAGGGCCACCTGTGCCTGGGGATTGTCCGTGACCAGGGACTGGGCATGCGTCTTGAGGCTTTCCAGCCACTTGAGCTTGTACGGCATGTGTTCATCGTCCAGGGAGCGCCCGTTGGGGACGTAAAGGCTCCAGACGCGGATGCCGGCGCACGTGGCGGCCATGGCCCGTGCCTCCTGGACGGGATCCTTGCCGGCCTTGCCGAACGAGGGCTGGTCCAGGAACGTCCGCTCCACATCCTCCAGCCCCACCCGCGATGCGATGGCGACGCCGTTCCACTGGTTCACGCCGAAATGCGCTACCTCGTAGCCCATCCGTTCGAACAGCTCCCACGGAAAGTTGTCGTCCTTGCACTTGGTCTCCTGGATGGCAAGGACGTCGCAGTCGCTGCGCTGGAGCCAGGCTTCAACACGGTCGGCACGGGCGCGGAGCGAATTCACATTCCAGGTAGCTATCTTCACGGTTCCTAACTTACCTTGGCAGCCGCTTGCGGGGTAAAGCTCCGAAAGGCGCGCCAGTGCCGCCGGTGTGGGTGGTTGGCGGCGGGAAGGGGCGGGTATATTCGCAGGCAGAATGACCTGGCTCACTCATCCGGCCACCATGCGAAGGAGCACCAGCCGATGACCGCACCCACTGGCACCACCGACCACAGCGATGCAGGGAGCGGAGGCGCCGACGTGCTCTTTGAGCAGCGCGGCCGGCTGGGCGTGATCACCCTTAACCGGCCCCGGTCCGTGAACGCGCTCACGTCAGGGATGGTGGACCTGCTCCTGCGGCAGCTCCGTGCCTGGGCAGGAGACGACCGCATAGCCGCCGTCCTGGTGCAGGGCGCGGGCGGTCGGGGGCTGTGCGCCGGCGGGGACATCGTGGCCATCTACAAGGACATGCTGCACGGCGGGGCCGGGACGGGGGTTGCGGCGGGGACAGGGACCGCCGGGTTCTGGCAGATCGAGTACCGCCTGAACTCGCTGATTGCACGGTACCCGAAGCCCTACGTTGCCCTGATGGACGGGCTGGTCCTGGGCGGCGGGGTTGGAATCTCCGCGCACGGGAGCCTGCGTGTGGTCACCGAGCGGACCCGGATGGGGATGCCGGAAACCACCATCGGATTCGCTCCCGACGTCGGCGGGACCTATCTGCTGTCCCGCGCGCCTGGCGAAACGGGAACCCATGCGGCCCTGACGGGGACGCACCTGGGCGCCGGGGACGCCTTGTTCCTTGGCCTTGCCGACCACTTTGTCCAGTCCCAGGACCTGCCCCGCCTGGCGGTGGCGCTGGAAGACGAAAGCCCGGAAGACGCCGTCGCCCGGTTCGCTTCCGAGGCCACTGCCTCGGTCCTGGCCGGGCAGGGGCCGTGGATCGACGCCTGCTACGCCAGCGACGAAGCGGAGGACATCGTGGCCCGGCTCCGGGGCTGGTCCGGTCCCGGCCGGGAAGAAGCCGCGGAAGCGGCCGATACGATCGAGGCCAAGTCACCCACGTCGGTAAAGGTCACCCTCGCGGCCCTCCGGCGTGCCGCCCACCTGACTTTGGACGAAGTCCTGGCCCAGGAGTACCGGGCGGGGATCCGTTTCCTGGCCGGGCCTGATTTTCGTGAAGGAATCCGCGCCCAGGTGGTGGACAAGGACAGGAACCCGCAGTGGAAACCCGCCACCTTGGCCGAGGTTACCCCTGTCCAGGTGGAAAGGTTCTTCCAACCGCTGGAAGGCGGGGAACTGGACCTGCAGCCACAGGAGGACCTGCAGGCAGAGGAGCGGGACCATGCCTGAGAAAATGAGCGTGGCCTTCCTTGGCCTGGGACACATGGGCGGCCCCATGGCCCTGAACCTTGTCCGGGCGGGGTACCTGGTCACCGGATTCGATGTGGTGCCGGCAGCCCGCCGGGCCGCGCAGGCGCAAGGGGTGCCGGTGTCGGCAACCGCCGTTGACGCCGTGGCCGGCGCCGACGTTGTCCTGACCATGTTCCCCAGTGGCCGGCACGTCCTGGACGCCTACCGGGGCGCTGAACGTCCCGGACTGCTGGCGGAAGCCGGGCTCCTGGCAGCGGCACCGCAGGGAACCATGTTCCTTGACTGCTCCACCATCAACGTCGACGAAGCCAGGGAAGCCGCCCGGGTGGCCACCGAAGCAGGCCACCGGGCCGTCGATGCCCCCGTCTCCGGCGGCGTGGTGGGAGCCGAAGCAGGCACCCTGACCTTCATGGCAGGCGGCGACGACGCAGGCTTTGAAACCGTACGCCCGATTCTGGAGGCCATGGGCAAACGGGTGGTGCACTGCGGCGGCCATGGCGCCGGGCAGGCGGCCAAAATCTGCAACAACCTCATCCTTGGCGTTTCAATGATTGCCGTCAGCGAGGCCTTTGTCCTGGGTGAAGAACTGGGACTGACCCACCAGGCCCTGTTCGACGTCGCATCCGCCGCGTCCGGCCAGTGCTGGGCCCTGACCACCAATTGCCCGGTCCCCGGACCCGTCCCGGCGAGCCCCGCCAACAAGGACTACAAGCCGGGGTTTACCTCCGCGCTCATGGCCAAGGACCTTGGCCTGGCCGTCAACGCCCTCAACAGCACCGGGGTAGCCGGACAGATGGGGCCGCTCGCCGCCCGCATCTACGATAGGTTCGTCGCGGAGGGCGGTGCCGGCCGCGACTTCTCTGCCATCATCACAGACATCCGCGACGCCTCCCGGCACCATCCGGCGGGCGGGGCAGCGGATGCGCCGGCGGGCGGGGAGCTGCCGGGTGCCGGGGGCAGGAACATGACAGCACACGACGACGGGAGTCCCGAATGACGGAGTACGCCAACATCCTGGTGGAGCAGCAGGGCAGGGTCGGGCTGCTGACGCTCAACCGGCCCTCGGCACTGAATGCCCTGAACAAAGCCACCATGGATGAGGTGGTGGCCGCCGTGACAGCCATGGATTCCGATCCCGGAGTGGGTGCCGTGGTGATTACCGGTTCCGGCAAGGCGTTCGCGGCAGGAGCTGACATCAAGGAGATGGCGGACCAGGGGTACATGGAGATGTACACGACGGACTGGTTCCGCGGCTGGGAGGACCTTACCCGCCTGCGCATCCCCACCATCGCGGCCGTGTCCGGGTTTGCCCTTGGCGGTGGCTGCGAACTGGCCATGATGTGCGACATCATCATCGCCGGCGACAATGCAAAATTCGGCCAGCCGGAAATCAACCTTGCCGTGATCCCGGGCATGGGCGGCTCGCAGCGGCTCACCCGTGCCGTGGGCAAAGCGAAGGCCATGGACATGATCCTCACCGGCAGATTCATCGATGCGGAGGAAGCGGACCGGTGCGGCCTGGTGTCGCGCGTCGTCCCCGCTTCTGAGGTGGTGTCCGAAGCACTCAAGGTGGCAGAGGTAATCGCCGGCAAATCGAAGCCTGCGGCGATGGCAGCGAAAGAGGCCGTTAATGCAGCTTTCGAGACGGGCCTTGCCCAGGGAGTGGTATTCGAACGCCGGCTGTTCCATTCCCTGTTTGCCACCGATGACCAGAAGGAAGGCATGGCTGCGTTCACTGAAAAGCGCCCGCCGGCATTCAAACACCGGTAGCTGGCGGCCTTCGCCTGGTGGCGGGCCCGGAAAGCTGCCGGGTGCGGCGTCCCCGTAAGGTAGACGTGACGGGCCATCAGGCGGATACGGCAGGCAGCGGAAACGGGACATGCGTATGTGGACAATCATGGCCGGTGCAGCCAGCCCCACCGAGGGGCTCACCGGCATCGTGGGTTTCGCGGCGCGGGCCATCGATACTTTGGGTGAATGGGGCGTTGGCGGTTTCACCCTTGCGGAGACCGTTGTTCCTCCCATCCCCAGCGAGGTGATCCTCCCGCTGGCCGGCTACCTCGCCAAGCAGGGCTCGCTGAACCTCTTCCTTGTCTTTGCCACCAGCACCCTGGGCGCCTATCTGGGAGCGCTGCTGCTCTACTGGCTTGGGGCCAGCCTCGGCCTCGAACGGTCCATCCGGTGGCTCTCCAAACTGCCGCTGGTGGACAGGGAAGACTTTGAGCAGGCGGCAGGCTGGTTCCGCCGGCACGGCAGGTCCTCCATCTTTTTCGGCCGCCTCCTGCCAGGAGTGCGCAGCCTGATTTCCCTCCCGGCAGGGGCGGCAGCCATGCCCCTGGCAACGTTCACTCTTTTCACCGTTGCCGGCAGCGGTCTGTGGAACGGGGCCCTGGTGGGTCTGGGCTACCTCCTGGGCACCCAGTACGAGCTGATCGAGCAGTACTCCCGGTTCCTGAACTATGCCGTCTACGCCGCGCTCGCCGTTGCCCTTGTCCTGCTGATCATCCGGCGGACCAGGAGGGCCAAGGCCAGGAAGACGGAAATCGAAGGGAAAGAGTCCAACCAGGCACGGTCACAGCTGGCAGAGTCCAACCAGGCACGGTCCAACCAGGCCGACACCCGGGGCTGAACCAGATATAACGAACCGCGTACGCTGACGGCTCCTAGCTTCCGTCCCGCAGGTGCTTCTCCGCGAAACTGCGTAGTGCGGCGCGAACGAAGGATGCCCCCAATGCGCCGCCGTAGTTTGCGGCGAACCGCTGGTCGTCCACGTACATGTCCGCCAGCCCCAGGACGTATCCCTTGATGTCCCCACCCGTTGTGGCGGCCGGGGTTCCCGGGACGGACTTCAGCCAGTCGACGTGCCTTCGGGCCAGGTCCTGGGCCTCGGACCCGTCCGGAGCAACTCCGGCGGTGGCTGCCGCAATCCAGTCCCTGGCCAGGTTCTCCGCCCTGGACTTCCATTCCCGCTTTTCGGCGTCGTCCTTGCTGCGCCACCACGCGTCGGACGCTGCGTAGGCGTCCTTGCCCCAGCGTTCTTCAACCTCATCCTTGTACTGCGTGTGGTCGAAGCCGTCAAACATCTCCTCTGCCATCAGCTGGCCTCCTTTCCTTACTGTTTCGAGGGTTTTCTGCACCGACTGCGCCTGCAGCGCCAGCCGCTGCTGTTCCTGGCCAAGCCATGCAAGATGGCGCGTCAGCGCCTCCACCGGATCGGCTTGGCGCTGGAAGACCTCCGCGATGGCGTCCAAACCCAGGCCCAGCCCGCGCAGCAGAAGGATGCGCTGCAGCTGGAGGAGGGCGGAGCTGTCGTAGTAGCGGTATCCGTTATTGCCCACCCGGCTTGGTTTCAGCAGGCCGACGTCGTCATAGTGCCGCAGGGTGCGGCTGGTGGTGCCGGCGATCCGGGCCACGTCCTGGATGGACCAGTCCCTGCCGGCCCCGCGGGTGTCTTCCATGCTCCGAGACTAAGGGTTGACGCAGCGTCAAGGTCAAGGGGTCGCTGCAGGACTTTCAGCGGGACTGCCGGCCACGCTTGCCCCGGTACCGGGCCTGGGCCACCAGTCGGGTGAACGCGTAGACAAAGACTGCCTCGAACAACAGCATGAGGCCCATCAGCAGCCACTGCTGCCGGCTGACGAAGACTATGCACCCGGTCAGAGCCAGGACGGTTCCCAGCGCCAGCGCGTAAACGGCAAAACCGACGGCCACCTTGGCGCTGCGTACCCCGGTGCGGAAGCCAAAACCGTGCGGCTCCCCGCCGGGTTGGCCCGGCACGCGGTCCGGCGCCGCGGGTCCGAGGGCGTCAAACTCATCCCAAGGATCCCTGTCCTGGTCCTGTCCGGTCATGGATCAATTATCCCAAAAGGAGAACCGGGGTGCGCTGACCCATAAAATCAGCGGCCCCAAGTGGCGGCGCACAAAACAGCGGCCCCTCCANGAGGGGCCGCTGGATGGGGTCCCGGCAGTTGCCGGAGGCCGCCGAAGACTTAGAGCGGGCGGATGTTCTCTGCCTGCGGACCCTTGGGGCCCTGGGTCACATCGAATTCGACCTTCTGGTTCTCGTCCAGGGAGCGGTATCCGCTGGAGGCGATTGCCGAGTAGT
The DNA here is from genome assembly GCF_052046035.1 of Paenarthrobacter sp. 22069. NCBI lineage: Bacteria > Bacillati > Actinomycetota > Actinomycetes > Micrococcales > Micrococcaceae > Paenarthrobacter > Paenarthrobacter sp. 22069. The sequence continues at coordinate 72,430 of NZ_JBQEQF010000022.1, forward strand.
GGGCGAAAACGTCAGCGGACCCGTCATCGGGGGCAATGAAGCCAAAACCCTTTTCGGCGTTGAACCATTTAACTGTGCCTGTTGCCATGGCTGCATTCCTTCATGTGACTCTGATTCTCTCTCCGGGGATCATCCCGGAGTGTGCGGAGAACGTCCCCCGCAGTCCCCAACGTACGGGGCGCGGGGCCATGGTGCAAGGGTATTGGCCATAAAGCGCTGTTACCGCATCCCCTCGCGTCGGATTGCAGTGGCAATCGCGGCCGCCCGGGTGTCCACTCCGAGCTTGGCGTAGATGTGTGCCAGGTGGGTTTTGACGGTGGCCTCTGAGATAAAGAGCCGCCGTCCGAGTTCGCGGTTACTCAGGCCCTCGGTGAGCAGGCTGAGCAGTTCGGCCTCCCGCGGCGTGAGCACCTCGTCCGGGTTGCGCAGCTGCTGGAACAACCGTGACGCCACTGGCGGGCTCATCACGCTTCGGCCCTGCACCGCGCCCCGGATGGCGGCAAAAATTTCCTCCGGCGCGGCGTCCTTCAGCAGGTATCCCATTGCCCCGGAATCCACGGCACGGACAATGTCCGCATCCGAATCGTAGGTGGTGAACACCAGGATGGCCTGCCCGGGGTTGAGGTCCCGGATCTGCCAGATGGCTTCGATCCCGTCCATGCCCGGGCCCATAGCGAGGTCCATCACCACCACCGCCGGGGAGTGTGCGCGCACCAGCTCCAACGCCTCCCCGCCCGATGCTGCCTCGGCTATGACTTCCATGTCGGGCTGGGTTCCCAGCAACGCGCGCAGTCCGCTCCGCACCACCAGGTGGTCATCCACCAGCAGGACCGTGATACTGCTCATTTACCGACCTCCAACGGCAGTTGCGCTGCCACGATGGTCCCTTCACCGGGAGCGCTTTGTGCACCGAGAATATGCCGCCCAGCTGCTCCACCCGCTGCCGCATGGCCCGCAGTCCGTAGCCGCCGGCGGTCGACGGCGGGGCTGCCGCCGCCGGTTCGAAGCCCGCGCCGTCGTCGTAGATGTCAAGGGTGACGGCGTCCGGAAGGTAGCCCAGAGTCAGTGCTGCCACCGACGCCGAAGCGTGCAGCGCGACGTTGGAGGCCGCACTCTGCACCACCCTCAGCAAGGTGTGCCGCACCTCCGGGGAAACGGGGTGAGCCGCGCCCGTCACCACCAGGGTGGCTGCCGGCACGTACTGCCGGGCGGCCAGCAGCAGGGCGTCCGGCAACGGCGTTGATTCCAGCCCGGGGGAGGCCAGTTCGTGCACCAGGCTCCTGGTTTCCGCCAGGTTCCCGCGGAGCAGGGTGGTGGCATGGCGAAGACCGTCCCGCGCTGCCGTGCCCGGCCATTCACGGTTCGCGGCCTCGAGCAGGAGCAGGCTGCTGGCCAGCCCCTGGGTGACGGTGTCGTGGATTTCGCGCGACACCCGTTCCCGTTCGGCAATGGTGCCTGCACGGCGTTCACTGGCCGCCAGCTGTCCCTGGGCGAGGGAAACTTCCGCGTGCAGCCGGCGCTGCTCCTCGGCGTCGTGCTGTATCCGGTCATAGATGAGCGTCAGCATGACGCCCACCGCCAGCGGGCCCAGCAGCATGGCCACGTCGGTCCCGTTGCCCAGCCGGAACAGGCCAAGGGCGGTAGCCAAGGTGATGGCGCCCGCCAGGATGTAGGAGGCAGCACCGCGCAGCGCGCTCCTGGACAGGAAGAAGAGGGCAAAGGAGCACCAGGCGAAGCTTGGCGCCGCTACCACCAGGACCGCCCACACGCCTACCAAGGCGACCACCCAGGTGACGCTGTGGCGGTTACGCGCCGACAGCAGGGCCACGACCGCGTACAGCAGGCTGGCGGCCGCGGCGAGTCCCAGCACCAGGACGTTGTCGGACGGGGAGTGCCGCATGACGTACCGCACCACGGAAGCCACCAGGAGCACAGCGAAGCCCAGATGGACTGCGGCCTCGATACTGCCCGCGCGGCCTTGGAATGTGGACGCTGCCGGAAGGGGCCGGCTGCTATTGCCGCCCCCGGCACGGGCAGCCGTTGGAGAGGGTGGCGTGGCGTCTGTGGCAGGCATGCGGAATCCGGATCTGGTGGCGGGAATGAGTGCATTCCATGCTAGGGCTCCCGCGCCGGGTATGCCTCAGCCTTTTGGCTGATACGGCTGGCTTTTCGGGCCAGCCAATGCCGTCCGGACGCCCGATGCCCGCAGCCCAGCAGCACTGAAGGATGGAAAGCGGCACCAATCCACTCCAATCGAAGGAAGCACTATGAAGAAGTCGCATAAAGCACTTACCGCCGCAGCAGCCGCAGCGATCCTCGCAACCGCGGGAGCCACCGCAGCCGCCAACGCTGGTACTGACCGCGCAAACGGCGCGGAAGCACCCGCCGCCGTACCGGCCGTTGATGTCCAGCCGGCACCGGAAACGGTGGTGCAGCAGAGCCGCATCACTGCCGGAGCATCGGCCCAGGCCGTTATGGCAGCGCTCGCCAAATGCCAGGCGGACAAACTGCCGTTCGTCACCGTTGCACTCGTGGACCGCTTTGGCACCGTCCAGGCACTGCTGCGGGGAGACAACGCCGCTGCACACACCATTGAGGCCGCCAAGCAAAAGGCCTACACCGCCGCAGCCTTCGGCGCACCCACCAGCGAGCTGGCCAAGCGTGTCAACGGCAATGGCCCGTCGATTGCCGACCTGCCGGGCACCCTGTTCCTGGCAGGTGGTGTGCCGCTGAAAGTCAACGGCGTTTCGGTGGCAGGCATCGGCGTCGGCGGTGCCCCCGACGGCGCCCTGGACGAAGCCTGCGCAACAGCAGGGGCCGAGGCCATCACGGGCGCTGCGAAGTAAGGCTACAGGAATGAGGCGAGGCGGCACCGCAACACTGCTCACCGCCGTTGGGCTGCTCCTTGCCGCATGCCAGGCCAGTCCCGGCAGGCCGCAGGAAGCGGATAGCCCACCGCCGGTTGCACTGCCAGTCCTGTCGGGTTGCCGAACCGCCGAATTCCCCCGCCTTTGCCAAATGACGACGGCGGCGNACGCGCCGCCGTCGGACTTCAAAGCCGGGGAAATTCAGCGGCCTTTCAGCTCAGACGGCTTCGAGGATACTGACGTAGTTGGCGATGCCTACGCCGCCCATGTTCTGCACCGCTGCGCGGCGTGGGGCGGCCAGCTGCATGTCGCCGGCGGTGCCCGTGAGCTGCATGGCGGCCAGGACGTGCTGCGAGACGCCGGTGGCGCCAACTGGGTGGCCCTTGGACTTGAGGCCGCCGGAGACGTTCACGGGCAGCTTTCCGTCCTTGTACACCCAGCCTTCCGTGAGGGCGCGGGCGCCCTGGCCGGGTTCGGTCAGGCCCATGGCCTCGTACATGACCAGTTCGGCGATGGTGAAGCAGTCGTGGACTTCGGCGAGGTCGAGGTCTTCAAGGCCGACGCCGGCCATCGCCAGGGCGCGCTGCCACGAGACACGGGTGGCTTCGAAGGCGGTGGGATCGCGGCGTGCGGCGGGGAAGAAGTCATTGGCCTGGCCAAAGCCGGTGAGCCTCACGGGGGAGGCGGTCCCGCCGGTGGGGGAGGTGGACAGTACGACGGCGGCAGCACCGTCGGAGACAGGGGAGCAGTCGGTGCGGCGCAGGGGGTCGGCCACCATCGGGTTCTTGTCCGAGACGGTGCGGCAGAACTCCTCGCCGAGGTCCTTGCGGAGCTGCGCGTAAGGGTTGTCCACGCCGTTGCGGTGGTTCTTCGCTGCGATGCTGCCGAGGACGTCGCCCAGGGTGCCCGCGGCGTCGTAGCGCTTGGCGTAGTGCTTGGCCACCTCGGCGAAGAGTCCAGTGAAGCCGGTGGTGGAGTGCTTGCCGGCCATGTCGTAATCGGCCCCCAGCAGCCCGGCGCCCACTACGTCCGCTCCGGCGTGGGTCATCTTCTCGGCGCCGATGACCAGGACAGTCTTGGCGGTGCCGGCCAGCAGGGATTTGGTGCCCTGCTGGAAAGCGGCCGAGCCGGAGGCGCACGCGTTCTCCACCCGTGTTGACGGGACGTTGGCCAGGCCGGGGGAGACCTGGAGCGCCAGGGAGGAGGGGAAGGCCAGGGGCATCATGCCGGAGTTGAACTGGCCCACGTAGATTTCGTCGACCTGGCCGGGCTCGATGCCGGCGGTGCGGATCGCGTCCGTGGCCACCTGTACAATCAGGGATTCCAGGGTGTCGTCTGTGAGCTTGCCAAACCTGCTGTGCCCCCAGCCCGTGATCAGGACATCCTTGCCAAACTGTTCCTTCAGGCTCATGCCGCCACTTCCTTGTTCTCGAGCCGGACCTCGAAGCCGGCGTCGGTCTTTTCACGGATCTCTTCCTCGGTGACCCCCGGAGCCAGACGGGTCAGCGTGAGCTGCCGCCCGCCGTCGTCCGTCTTGTAGAGGTCGAAGACGGCGAGGTCGCTGATGATCCTGTCCACGCAGCTGAGCCCGGTCAGCGGGAGGGTGCATTCGTGGACGATCTTGGCCGTGCCGTCCTTGGCGTTGTGCTCGGTGAGGACGACCACGCGCGGGGTTCCGGCCACCAGGTCCATGGCCCCGCCCATTCCCTTGACCATCTTGCCCGGGATGGTCCAGTTGGCCAGGTCGCCGTTGCCGGAGACCTGCATGGCGCCCAGGATGGCGACCTTCACATGGCCGCCCCGGATCATGCCGAACGAGGTGGCGGAGTCGAAGATGCTGCCGCCGGGCAGGACCGTGACGGTCTGCTTGCCGGCATTGATGAGGTCCGCGTCCTCCTCGCCCTCGTACGGGAACGGTCCCATGCCCAGCAGGCCGTTCTCGCTCTGCAGGACCACCCGCACGCCTTCGGGCAGGTTGTTGGCCACGAGTGTGGGGATGCCGATCCCCAGGTTCACGTAGTCGCCGTCGTTCAGTTCCCCGGCCGCGATCGCAGCCATTTCATCCCTGGTCCATCCCATGGGGTTCCTCCTTTAAAAGTGGTTGCGGTCAGGCGGAGACGAGTCCGGCGCGCTGGCGCACGGTCCGCTGCTCAATGTCCTTCGCCCGGTCCGTGGCCCGGACCAGCCGCTGGACGAAGACGCCCGGGGTGACGATGTGGTTTGGGTCCAGGTGGCCGGGCTCGACGATGACTTCCGCCTCCGCGATAGTCAGGATGCCGGCCGTGGCCACGACAGGGTTGAAGTTCCGGGCTGTGTAGCGGTAGATGAGGTTTCCATCCGTGTCCGCGGTGTGCGCGTGGACAAGTGCGACGTCGGCCCGGATGGCGCGCTCCTGGACGTACGTTTCGCCGTCGAACACCTCGTGCGGCTTGCCTTCGGCAACCAGGGTCCCCACGCCGGTCTTGGTGTAGAAGGCGGGAATGCCGGCACCGCCGGCGCGGAGCCGCTCAGCCAGGGTACCCTGCGGCGTAAACTCGACCTCCAGTCGGCCGGCGAGGTATTGCTCGGCGAACAGCTTGTTCTCGCCCACGTAGGAGGCGATGACCTTGCGGACCTGGCCGGCCTCGATCAGGATGCCAAGACCCTTGCCGTCAATGCCCATGTTGTTGGAGACCACTGTCAGGTCCTTCACCCCGGAATCACGGACGGCCTCAATCAGGTCGGCCGGTATGCCGCTCAAACCGAACCCGCCCACCGCCAGGGTGATGCCATCGTGCAGGGCCGCGTCCAGGGCGGCGGCGGCAGAAGCCTGGAGTTTCGTCATGTCGTCTCCTCATTGAGCGCGGAGTCGTCCACTTTGTGGACGCTTGGATCTAAGTTTGGAGACTACGGTCGCCTTGCAAGGGGTGTCAAGGAAGGGCGAGTAGTAACTTATAGTATGGACACTGAGGTAAGAAGCATCCATATTATGGACATTCGGAGGGTTTATGGCGACGACGCCGGTTCAGGGCGCCCAGGTGGTCACACGTATTGCGGGGCTGCTCCGTTTGGTGGGCAGGAGTGCCGAGGGCATGCCGCTCCAGCTGCTGGTCCGCGAATCCGGCCTCACCCGTCCCACCGTCCACCGGCTCCTGGCCTCCCTGGCCGCCGAAGGGTTGTTGGACCAGGATCCTGTGACAGGCAATTGGGTGCTGGGTCCTGAAGTCCTGCTGATGGGGTCGGTCGCGTCGGCCCGGTTCCCCATGGAGGACATCGCGCGGCCCAGCCTCCGCCGGCTGGCCCAGGCCACCGGTGAGAGTGCCTTCTTCTCTATTCGGAGGGGCGCCGAAACGGTGTGCCTGCTGCGTGAGGAGGGCAGCTTCCCCGTCCGGTCCTTCGTGCTCCATGAGGGCGTCCGGTTTCCGCTGGGGGTGGCCTCCGCCGGGACAGCCATCCTTGCCTTCCTGCCGAAAAACGAGCAGGAGGAGTTGCTGGCCTGCTGGAGTGAACACGCGGGTTCCTTTGCCACAAACCACACTCCCGAACTGGTGCGGGCCAACCTTGGCCGGACCCGCCTGGCGGGCTATTCCGTGAATCCCGGGCTGGTCCTTGAGGGAAGCTGGGGGATGGGGGCAGCCGTGTTCGACCGCACCGGGAAGCCCGCCTGGGCCCTGTCATTGACGGGCATCGAACCGCGCTTCAAGCCGGAACGGCAGGAGGAGCTGGGCGGCCTGCTCATGGCGGAGGCCCACCGGATCACGCAGCAGCTGGGCGGAGGCGGCGACGGCCGGCGGCGGACGCGCTGATGGTGGTGAACCCCAGCGGCCGGAGGTTCCCTAGAGTCCGGCGCGCGGCTCTTCGGGTCCCTGGGTCTTCCACCAGGTGTCGAAGATGGTCACCGGCACTGTGCGCTTGTGGCGGGTCCGGAGGTACTTTTGTTCGATCGACTCGGCAACGGCGTCCGGAACATTCCGGCCTTCGAGGTAATCGTCGATCTGGTCGTAGCTGACGCCCAGTTCGTCCTCATCGGTGCGGCCCGGGCGGTCGTCCAGCAGGTCCGCCGTGGGAACCTTCTCCCAGACGCGCGCCGGGGCGCCGAGCTCGGCCAGCAGGGCGCGGTTCTGCCGCTTGTTGAGGCCGAACAGGGGGAGGATGTCGGCTCCGCCGTCGCCGTACTTGGTGAAGAAGCCGGTCACTGATTCGGCGCCGTGGTCAGTGCCGACGACGAGATAGTTGTGCTCACCGGCGAGGGCGTACTGGGCGATCATGCGGGTGCGGGCCTTGGTGTTGCCCTTGTGGAAGTCGGAGATCTCCGTGCCCACTGTCTTTTCGAACTCGTCCTCAAAGCCGTCCACGGCGGCCGAAATGTTGAACGTCCACTCCGTCTTGGCCTTGATGAAATCCAGTGCGGCCTGGGCGTCCTCCTCGTCGTGCTGGACGCCGTAGGGCAACCGGACGGCCACGAAGTTGGCCTCCACGCCTTCGGCCTCAAGCTCCTCCACCGCCAGTTGGGCAAGCTTGCCGGCCAGGGATGAATCCAAGCCGCCGGAGATGCCCAGGACAAAGCCCTTGGTCTGGGTTGCCTTCAGGTATTCCTTGAGGAACGTGACGCGTTTGCGCACCTCCCCTGCGGGGTCGATCCGGGGCTGCACGCCCATTTCTTCAATGATCTTGGCCTGGAGTTCGCGCATGTCAACCAGCCTAGCCAGCAGTGTCAACAGCACTCAACTGTTCCGGCCGGGACATGCCGGGCGTAGCGTAATGGCATGGAACGGACGGGGTGTGCCGTAGTAGGCGGCGGACCGGCGGGGATGATGCTGGGCCTGCTGCTGGCGCGTGGCGGGGTTCGCGTGACGGTCCTGGAAAAGCACCGCGACTTCTTGCGGGATTTCCGCGGCGACACGGTGCACGCGTCCACGGTGCGGCTGATCGATGAACTTGGCCTGGGTCCCGGTTTCCGCAGCCTGCCGCAGAGCCGGCTCACGAACGTCGCCGTCCCGGTCCCCGGCGCCGGCATGGTCACCCTGGCGGCCTTCGATACCCTGAGGCCGCCTTATAACTACGTGGCCATGATGCCGCAGTGGGACTTCCTGGATTTCCTCGCCTCGGCTGCTGCAGCAGAACCGGCCTTTACGCTGCTGAAGGAGGCTGAAGCCACCGGCCTGGAGTCCGACGGCGGACGGGTCACCGGGGTGCGCTTCCGGGGCGCGGGCGCGGAAGGTGAACAAGTGCTCCACGCCGACGTCGTGGTGGCCGCGGACGGCAGGCATTCGGTGCTGCGCCAGGCGGCCGGGATGCGCGCAACAGAGTACCCGGTTCCCTTCGACACCTGGTGGTTCAAACTCCCGCGCCGGCCGTGCGAGCAGGCCGAGGTGGCCGGCGTCGTGCCGTCGCTGGGTGACCGGGACGCCATGATTGCCCTCAACCGCAGTGACTACTACCAGATGGGCTACCTCGCCGCTAAAGGTTCGGACGCCGCGATCCGGCGCAACGGCGTTGAGTGGTTCCGGCAGCGCGTGGCGGCGCTGCGCCCCGACCTGGCCGACCGTGTTGATGCCATCCGCAGCCTTGACGACCTGCATTGGCTGGACGTCAAACTCAACCGCCTGCGGCGCTGGTACGTCGACGGGTTCCTGTGCATCGGAGATGCCGCGCACGCGATGTCACCGGCCGGCGGGGTGGGGATCAATCTCGCCATCCAGGACGCCGTGGCAGCCGCGGAACGGCTGGTCCCTGACCTGCGCCGGGGATACGTGCGGACCAGGACCCTGGCGGCGATCCAGCGCCGCCGACACCTGCCAACGGTGCTGGTCCAGACCGTGCAGCGGATCCTGCACCGGGCGGTCTTCGTCCCGCTCTTCGCCGGGAAACTGTCCGGTGGGATACTCGCGGGCACTGACCGCCGCCGGTTTCCCCTCCCGCGGGTGGCGTTCTTCATCCTGCGCCACAATCCTGTGGTCAAGCGTCTCCTGCCGCGGATCATTGCCATCGGACCCCGTCCTGAGCATGCACCAGGGTTTGCCCGCCCGTTGACCGTCCACCCACCCACTAAACTTGAGCCCATGACTTCGCCCACCCAGACTGCCGCCGACACCGCAGCTGCCCGCGCCCGACTGCTCGAACTGATCAAGGAACTCGCCGTGGTCCGCGGCAAGGTAATCCTCTCCAGCGGGGCCGAGGCCGATTACTACATCGACCTTCGCCGCATTACGCTGCACCACGAGGCGTCCAAGCTGGTGGGCCAGGTCATGCTGGCGCTGGCGGACGACGCCGGGATCGACTTTGAGTGCGCCGGCGGCCTCACCATGGGAGCCGACCCCGTAGGCACAGCCGTGATGCACGCCGCCGCAGATGCAGGCCGGACCGTCGACGCGTTCGTGGTAAGGAAAGCCCAAAAGTCCTACGGCATGGGCCGCCAAGTGGAAGGACCCTCGGTCGAAGGCCGCAAGGTGCTGGTCCTGGAGGACACGTCCACCACGGGCGGTTCGGCGTTGACGGCTGTGGAAGGCGTTCGCAAGGCCGGCGGCAATGTGGTGGCCGTGGCCGTGATTGTTGACCGCGACACCGGCGCAAAGGAAAAAATCGAAGCCGAGACAGGCGTCCCCTACCTCTTCGCATTCGGCAAGAACGAACTGGGACTCTCCTGATCCAGGCCGCTTCCTGGTCCGGCGCCGGCGGCTAGGGCGTGTCTCCTAAAGCTGTCAGCCAGATGCTGATTGCCCGGAGAACGGCTCCGCCGCGGTAGGTCAGGGCGAGTTTGTCGTAGCGGGTCGCCAGGGCACGCCATTGCTTGAAGATGTTGAAGTTCCGTTCGACGACGTTCCGGCCTTTGTAGTCCTCTTTGTCGAAGGCCGGAGGCCTGCCTCCGGTGGATCCTCGTCGCTTGCGGTGGCCGATCTGGTCGGATGGTTGCGGGATGACAGCGACGATGCCTCGATCCCGGAGCTGGGTTCGGATGGCCCTCGATGAGTAGGCCTTGTCTCCACGAACCCGGTCCGGGCGGGTACGTGGCCTGCCCGGACCGGCCCGGTTGACCTTCAACTGGTTCATCAGGTGGGCGAACATCGGCGCATCGCCGCCCTGTCCCGGCGCGACCAGCAGAACTAGGGGCCTGCCTTTGCCATCAACCAGGGCGTGGATCTTGGTACTCAGCCCGCCGCGCGACCGGCCAATGGCATGGTCGTCCGGTTCAGCACACAGATTCATGTAATTCGAGCCGGCCCCCTGTGGTGCGGGGAAGGTTCGTGCCGTGCTGGTGGGCACGGTTCACCGTCGAATCGACCGAGACCGACCAGTCCACTTCACCCTGAGAGTCCGCAACCGTCAGCAAAGCCGCCAGAATGCTGTCCCAAGTTCCGTCACCGCTATAGCGGCGGTGACGCTTCCAAATCGTCTGCCACGGACCGAACTCGCCAGGCACATCCCGCCACGCGATTCCGCACCGATACCGGTAAATGATGCCCTCGACCACCCGGCGGTCGTCCCGAAAAGGACGGCCCCGACGACCATCAGAGGACGGTAGCAACGGCTGGATGCGGGCCCACTGCCCATCAGTCAAAACAGAAGTACGAGACACTCATCAAGCATCCCGGCTTAACCAACCCGGGTTTAGGAGACACGCCCTA